>NZ_LWUA01000259.1 GCF_005222955.1 Blastococcus sp. CCUG 61487
GCCGGACGCAGGCGCTCGCGGGCCGCGGCCCGCGCGGCGCGACGGGCGGCCAGCCGCTCGCGGCGGGCCACCTTGCGCAGCACGAGCACGTACCCGACGACGGCGAGGTCGAGGACGACCTGCGCCAGCCACAGCCAGGGGGTGACGACGACGGCGCCGACGAGCGCGACGAGCGCGAGGGCGACCAGGCCGCCGAGCGTGCGGCGGCGCAGGGCGTGCACGTCGACCTTGAGCTCGCCGCTGCTCAGCAGCGCCACCCGATCGATGGACACGCGCTCGGTGTCGACGGATGCGACCGGGGTGGACGCGCGCCGCCGCTGCAGGGTCCGCCCCGAATCGGCACGCTCGGTCCGGCCGTCCTGCGCGTCACCGCGGGTCACCACCATGGGGACCAGCACGACGAACCAGAGGACGACCAGAGCAGCCAGGAGCACGCCTGATCCCATTGCCTACACCACCTGTCACATGAGTCACTCGCGACGGCGAGGTTATGCAGGCACACCCCCCGATCGAGGGAGGCGCGCGGCGTGTCGTCGATCGAGTCGTGTGACTGGTGTGACGACGTATCGGCGTGTCGACACGGGCGAGGCGGTCACCCACCACCGCAGCGTGCTAACGGCGGACCGTCACCCCCCGGTGCGCTCCCGCCAGCGGGCCAGCGCACCCCCGGGCAGGTCGTCGGCGAGCAGCGCGTAGGTCACGTGGTCCCGCCACTCCCCGTCGATGTCGAGGTAGCGGCGCAGCAACCCCTCGGGCGTGAAGCCGAGCCGCTCGACGAGGCGCCGGCTCGCGGTGTTCTCCGGCCGGATGTCGGCCTGCAGCCGGTGCAGCCCCGCCGGGCCGAACGCGTGGTCGCACACCAAAGCCACGGCCAGCGAGCCCATGCCCCGCCCGGCCAGACCGCCGTCGATCCAGTAGCCGAGGAAGCCCGAGCGGAGCGCGCCGCGCACGACGTTGTCCACGGTGACCTGACCGGCCAGCCGCCCCTCCACGCGGACGGCGAACGGCAGCGAGGTGCCCACCCGCGCCCGGCGGGCGGCAGCCCGGCGCATCGCCCGGTACGCCGCCGGGGTGTGCCGCTCCCCCCACGGCTGGGCGACGGTCGGCTCCCACGGCCGCAGCCACGCCTCGTTGACCAGCCGCAGCCGGCTCCACTCGGCGGCGTCGCGGCGGCGCAGGGGATGCAGCTCGACAGGCCCCCAGCTCAGCGTCGCCGGCCAGCCGGGGTGCAGCGCGGGGTCCAGGTCAGCCGCCGAGGAGCAGCGGCATCACGGTGACCAGCCCACCGGCGGCCACGTCGGTGACGTCCTCGTCGATCACGATCAGGCAGTTGGCGCGCGCCATCCGGGCCAGCAGCGCATCGGTGCCGTCACCGACCGGCTCGACCACGTAGCCGCCGTCGGGGTGCCGCATGACGGTGCCGTGCAGGTACTGCCGGTAGCCCAGCGGCGAGGCGAGGGGCTGCCCGGCGATCGCCTGCACGGTCCGGCGGAAGAGCTGGCGCTTGCCGAGCATGAGCCGGATGGCCGGGCGCACGAACACCTCGAAGGCGACCAGCGCGGCCACCGGCTCCCCGGGCACGCAGAGCACCGGCACCTGGTCGCGACCCAGCCGGCCGAAGCCCTGGACCGGCCCGGGGTGCATGGTCACCTGGCGGAACTGCATCTGGCCGAGCTCGGCCAGCACCTCCTGCACCATGTCGAACCCGCCGGGCGACATGGTGCCGGCGATCAGCACCAGGTCGCTGCGCAGCAGCTGGCTCTCGAGGACCTCGGTCAGCCGGCGCCGGTCGCTCGGCAGGATGCCGGAGCGGTAGGCCTCGGCACCCGCGTCGCGCGCGGCCGCGGCCAGCGCGTAGCTGTTCACGTCGACCACCTGCCCCGGCGCCGGCGAGGTGCCGACGTCGACGAGCTCGGGGCCGGCGCACAGCACGGCGATGCGCGGCCGCGGGCGGACGAGCACCCGCTCGCGGCCCACGGCGGCCAGCAGGCTGATCTGCGCGGGGCCGATCGGCGTGCCCACCTGGACGGCGGGGTCGCCGGGTGCGACGTCGTCGCCAGCTCGGCGCACGTAGCCCCCGGCGGGCGGGCCGGCCAGCACCTCCACCTGCACCGTGCCCTGGTCGGTCCACACCGCGGGGACGACGACGTCGGCACCGGCCGGCAGCATCGCGCCCGCGGTGACCCGGAAGGCCAGGCCGGGGCCGATCGACGTGTGGAACACACCGGTGCCGGCGACGCTCTCCCCCACCACCGCCAGCGACACCGGGGCCGACATCCGCGCCCCGGCGACGTCCTCCGAGCGGACCGCGTAGCCGTCGAGCGCCGCCTGGTCGAACGCCGGCAGCGCCCGCTGGCTGACGACCTCCTCCGCGCACAGGAGCCCCTGGGCGTCGAGCACCGCCAGTTCGATCGGGTCCACCTGGGGCACGCTGCCGAGGATCTCGTCGAGGTGCCGCTCCACCGTGCAGACCGTGGACAGGGGCACCGACTCGGCGGGCGGCAGCGGGATGGGGCCCTCCACGACCGGCCGGGGGGTGGGCACCGGCGGCACCTCGCGGGACGTCTCGCCGCCGCGCGTCCGGACGGGGAGGGGCGCCGACGGGCGTGGCGGCGCCATCGGCATGTCGACCTGGGCGGTGTCCCGGTAGCCCGGGCGCGTCCCGCCGGTCCCGTCCGCGTCGTCGATCGTCATCCCCACCACCAGTGCATCCGCCGTGCCGTCCGTCGTGCGGCCGACACCGGCCCGTGTGGCACCTGCCGGCCCCGGTCGGAGGCCGGTCCCGTGCCCCGACGCCTGCGATGGTGCCTCCTGCGAGGCCCGGTCAGGACGGCGACGCGCCCTCGGCGGGCAGCTCGCTCACGAACTCGTGCAGCCAGGAGCGCAGCGCCGGCCCCAGATCGTCACGCTCGGAAGCCAGCCGGATGACGGCCTTGAGGTAGTCGAGCTTGTCGCCGGTGTCGTACCGGCGGCCGTCGAAGACGACGCCGTGCACCGGCTCGCCGCGCTCGACCAGGGTGGCCAGCGCGTCGGTCAGCTGGATCTCGCCACCGCGGCCGGGCGCGGTCTCGCGCAGCACGTCGAAGATCTCCGGGGCCAGCACGTAGCGGCCGATGATCGCCAGGCTGCTGGGGGCCTGGTCGACGGGCGGCTTCTCGACCAGACCGGTGATCGTGACGACACCCTCCTGGGTGTCCTCCTCGATCGCCACCGCGCCGTACTTGTCGATGTTCTCCCGGCCCACGTCGAGCAGCGCGATGACGCAGCCGCCGTGCTCGGCCTGCACGGCGAGCATCTGCTCGAGCAGGTGGTCGCGCGCGTCGATGAGGTCGTCGCCGAGGAGCACCGCGAACGGTTCGTCACCGACGAAAGGTGCGGCCTGCAGGACGGCGTGGCCGAGTCCGAGGGCCTCGCCCTGGCGCACGAAGTTCACGGCGGCGACGTCGGTGGACTCGTGCACCGCCGCGAGCCGGTCGCCGTCGCCCTTCTTCTCCAGCAGCGCCTCGAGCTCGGGGTGCCGGTCGAAGTGGTCCTCGATGGCGCCCTTGTTGCGCCCGGTCACCATGAGCACGTCGCCGAGGCCGGCGCGGGCCGCCTCCTCGACGATGTACTGCAGCGCCGGCCTGTCGACCACCGGCAGCAGCTCCTTGGGCACCGCCTTGGTCGCCGGCAGGAACCGGGTGCCCATCCCCGCGACGGGGATGACGGCCTTGCGTGCTGGGCGGGCGCCTGCGCTCGTCATGGCGGCAGCCTAACTAGCCTGCCGGGATGACCCCCGAGCTCGACCCGGGTACCGCGAAGCGGGCGCTGCGCGCGCGGTACCTGGCCGTTCGCCGGAGCCGTCCACCCGCGGAACGGGAGGCCGCCGCCGCGGCCGTCACCGCGGCCCTGGTCGAGGGGCTCGCGGGGGTGCGCACGCTCGCCGCGCACGTACCGGACGAGCTCGAGCCGGGGCACGGGCGGCTCCGGGACGGGCTGGGCCGGCTCGGCGCTCGGGTGCTCCTTCCGGTCGTGCCGCCCGAGGGCGGGGAGCTGGCGTGGGCCGTCGACGTCGGGCGCCTCGCCCCTGGGCGGTTCGGCCTGCTGGAGCCCGTCGGCCCGCGGCTGGCGCCCGGCGAGCTCGCGACGGCGGAGGCCGTCGTCGTCCCGGCGCTGGCGGTCTCCCGCGGCGGGGTGCGGCTGGGCCGCGGCGCCGGCTACTACGACCGGGCCCTGCGGCACACCCGGCCCGGGACGACCCTGGTGGCGGTGCTCTTCGACGACGAGCTCGTCGACGCGCTCCCCGGCGAGCCGCACGACCACCGGGTGACCGCCGTCGTCACGCCGTCCGGTGGCTGGCTGGACCTGCCCCCTGACCGCTGACCGCTGAGGGGGTGGTGTGGCCCGGCGCGCGGGAGACGGAGATCATCGGCGCCATGACCGCGCCACCTCCCCGGCTGGATGCCCGCGCCCTGCGTGACCTGGTGCTCGACCCCGGGTCCTGGCAGTCCTGGGACTCCCCCATCGCCGTGCGCGACGTGCCGGCCGACTACGCCCGCGAGCTGGCCGAGGCGGCGGAGAAGACCCGCCAGGACGAGGCGATCATCACCGGCGAGGGCCGGCTGCGCGGCCGCCGCGTCGCCGTCGTCGCCGGCGAGTTCGGCTTCCTCGCCGGCTCCATCGGGGTCGCCGCCGCCGAGCGGCTGATCGCCGCCGTCGAGCGGGCCACCGAGGAGGGGCTGCCGCTGCTCGCCGCCCCGGTGTCGGGCGGCACCCGCATGCAGGAGGGCACGGTGGCCTTCCTCCAGATGATCGGCATCACCGCGGCCATCGCCCGGCACAAGCGAGCCGGCCTGCCCTACCTCGTCTACCTGCGGCACCCGACCTTCGGCGGGGTGCTGGCCTCGTGGGGCTCGCTGGGGCACGTGACCATCGGCGAGCCGGGTGCCTCGATCGGGTTCCTCGGGCCGCGGGTCTACCAGTCGCTGTACGGCGAACCGTTCCCCGAGGGCGTGCAGACGGCGGAGAACATGGCCGAGCTCGGGCTCATCGACGCCGTCGTCCCGCACGAGGAGCTCGCGGAGGTGGCCGACCGCGCGCTGCGGGTGCTGGCCGCCCGCCAGACCTGGCACCTCGACGTCGCCACCGCTGAGCGTCCCCGGCCGGAGGACGACGTCCCGGACGGCGCGGACGAGCGGAGCGCGTGGGACGTCGTGACCGCCTCGCGCCGGACCGACCGGCCGGGCGTGCGACGGCTGCTGCGCACCGCGGCCACCGACATCGTGGGCCTGTCCGGCACGGGGGCCGGGGAGAAGGACCCCGGCCTGCTGCTGGCGCTGGCCCGGTTCGGCGGGGCCCCCTGCGTGGTCCTCGGCCAGGACCGTCGCGGGCAGTCGCTGGCCGCACCGCTGGGGCCGGCTGCGCTGCGGGAGGCCCGGCGGGGCATGCACCTGGCGCAGGAGCTCCGACTGCCGCTGGTGACCCTGATCGACACGCCGGGGGCGGCGCTGTCCCGGGAGGCGGAGGAGGGCGGGCTGGCCGGGGAGATCGCCCGCTGCCTGGAGGACATGGTCGTGCTCGAGGCGCCGACGCTGGCGGTGCTGCTCGGGCAGGGCACCGGCGGCGGGGCGCTGGCGCTGGTGCCGGCCGACCGGGTGCTGGCCGCGGCCAACGGCTGGCTCGGCCCGCTGCCGCCGGAGGGCGCCTCGGCGATCGTGCACCGCGACCTCGACCACGCCGGTGAGATGGCCCAGGCGCAGGGGGTGCGGGCCGCCGACCTGCGGCGGGCCGGGATCGTCGACCGCGTCGTCGCCGAGCGGCCCGACGCCGCCGACGAACCCACCGAGTTCTGCCTGCGGCTGGGGCGGGTGCTCGGCGAGGAGCTGGCCGGACTGCTGGGCCGCGACGACACCGAGCGCCTGCGGACGCGGCTGCACAGGTACCGCCACCTCGGCCGTTAGTCGACCGCGTCCTCCACGCGCAGCACGTGGTCGGGGTCGAGGCGCTCCAGGATGGCGACCAACGCGTCCCCCAGCGCGCGGGTCTGCTCCGGGCCGAGGGGCGCGAACACCGCATCGCGGACGGCGGCCACGTGCCCGGGGGCCAGGGAACGGACGACGTCCCAGCCCGCATCGGTGAGGACGGCGACGTTGCCGCGGCCGTCGTCGGTGGACCGTTCCCGCCGCACCCAGCCTCGCTCCTCCAGCCGGGCGACGGTGTGCGAGAGCCGGCTCTGCGACTGGTTGGCCCGCCGGGCGAGGTCGCTCATCCGGCGGCTGCGGTGCGGCGCCTCCGACAGCATGGCGAGCACGACGTAGGCGGCGTGGCTGATGCCGGCGTCCCGCTGGAGCTGCGCGTCGAGCACCCGGGGCACCAGCTCCGAGACCGACAGCCAGGCGCGCCAGGTCCGCTGTTGCTCCTCGTCCAGCCACCGCTGCGTCACGGCGCGAACCGTACGTCCCGGCCCGCTCGCGGCTCCGCCGTCCCCACAGGTCCGCGCCGTATCGTCGTGCGGACGCCACCGGCCGAGCGGGAGCTCGATCCGCGCCGGCCGGCCCGAGGGGAGGACGACGGTGACGCGCTCAGGCCCGCGCAGCCCCGGCGGTCGCCCGCTGCCCCCTCACCTGGACCCGCGGCAGGCCCCTGGCCGGGCGCCCGCTCAGGCGACGAACCGGGGCCGGCGCGTGGCGGTGGCGCTGCGGCTGGTGAGCACCGTCGTCGCGGCGGCCGTCCTCGCCGGCAGCGGCTGGGGCTGGTACCTCGGCCGGGTCGCGGACGCGAGCCTCAACCGCACGGACGCGCTCCCCGCGGAGGGCAACGAGGGCATCGGCGACGACGGCGCCTCGATGAACCTGCTGCTGGTGGGCAACGACAGCCGCGCCAGTGCCAGCGAGGCGGAGCTCGCCCAGCTGAACACCACCACCAACGAGGGCATCAACACCGACACGATGATCCTGGTGCACGTGCCGTCCGACGGTTCCCAGGCGTCGTTCGTCTCCTTCCCCCGCGACTCGTGGGTGGAGATCCCCGGCTACGGCACCGACAAGCTGAACGCCGCCTACGCCTACGGCCACCAGTTCGAGGCCGGTGACGACGCCACCGACGCGCAGCGCCAGGCCGCCGGCGCGCAGCTGCTCATCCAGACGATCAGCGGGCTGAGCGGGTTGAAGATCGACCACTACGCCGAGGTCGACCTGCTGGGCTTCTTCAAGCTGTCGGAGGTCGTCGGCGGCGTCGAGGTCGACCTGTGCGCCCCGGCCAAGGACGCGGACTCGGGGATCGACCTGCCGGCCGGCCCCCAGACGATCAGCGGGGAGCAGGCGCTGGCCTTCGTCCGGCAGCGGAACGGGCTCCCGCGCGGGGACCTGGACCGGATCGTGCGCCAGCAGACCTTCATCGGCGCGATGATCCGCAAGCTGCTCTCCGACGACGTCCTGCTGGACCTGGGCAAGCAGCGCCGGCTCGTGGAGGCCGCTGCGGAGTCGCTGACCGTCGACGAGTCCCTCAAGCTGCTCGACCTCGCCGCCCAGATGCAGTCGGTCACCGCCGACGACATCCAGTTCCAGACGGTCCCCAACCTCGGCCCGGACCGCGAGGAGGGCAGGTCGATCGTGCGCCTGGCGGACGAGGACGTCCTGCACGACTTCTTCGCCGACCTGTCCGACGACACCGGCGGCGACACCGCACCGGCCCCCGAGGCGCCCGCCACCGTCGACCCGGGTGAGGTGGAGGTCGCCGTCTTCAACGGGTCCGGCGTCCCCGGGCTCGCCGCGGAGGCCGCCGCCGGCCTCGAGGATCAGGGCTTCCCGGTGAGCAGCACCGGCAACGCCGACAGCGCGGACTACACCCGAACCGAGATCCGGCACGCGCCCGGCGACGAGGCCCTCGCGGCCACCCTGGCGGCGGCCGTCCCGGGCGCGACGACCAGCCAGGACGACGACGTCGCGACCGGCACGGTGCAGCTGGTCCTCGGGTCGGACTTCACCGCGGTCGGCCAGGCGGTGGAGGCACCGGCCGCCGACGCTCCCGCGGGAGACGCCGAGGCGCCGCGGACGGCCGCGGACACCTCCTGCATCAACTGATCCCGGCGACCCGGCCGGGCGTCAGTGGTGCGTCGAGGGCTCGTGGGTGCGGTGCGTGGCCGGCTCCAGCTGGAAGGTGGAGTGCTCGACGCTGACCGGGAAGTGCTCGGCCAGGCACGCCTGCAGCTGGTCGAGGACCTGCGGGGCGTGCCCGTCGCGGAAGCAGGAGTCGTCCACGACCACGTGGGCGGACACCACCGGCAGGCCGCTGGTGATCTGCGAGGCGTGCAGGTCGTGGATGTCCTGGACGTGCGGCAGCTCGAGCAGGTGCGCCCGGACGTCGTCGAGGTCCAGGCCGGGCGGGGTGCTCTCCAGCAGGACCGACAGGGTCTCCCGCAGCAGCGCGATCGTCCGCGGCACGATCAGCGCGACGACGACGAGCGAGGCGACGGCGTCGGCCTGCTGCCAGCCGGTCACCGCGATGACCCCCGCCGCCAGCAGCACGGCCACCGAGCCGAGGGCGTCGTTGATCACCTCGAGCAGGGCGGCGCGCATGTTCACGCCGCCGGTCCCGCCGCCCCGGCTCAGGACGACGATGCCGACCAGGTTGGCCGCCAGGCCGATGGCGCCGAAGACCAGCACGGCCGTCGGGTCGACCTCGGGTGGTGCGGACAACCGGCCGATGGCCTCGACGGCGATGTATCCCCCCACCAGCAGCAGGACGGCGGCCTGGAGGGCGGCGCCGAGGACCTCCGCCCGCCGGAAGCCCCACGTGCGGCGTGGTGAGGCCGGGCGCAGCGCCAGCGTGGCCGCGACCAGCGCGATGGCCAGGCCCGCGGAGTCGGTGGCGGCGTGCGCCGCATCGGCGAGCAGCGCCAGCGACCCCGACAGCAGCGCTCCCACGAGCTGGACCACCAGGACCGAGGCGGTGAGCGCGAGCACGACGGCGAGCCGGCGCCGGTCACCGGCCGGGCCGCCGTGCGCGTGGCCGCCGCTCACGACGCGATCGCCTCGCCCTGGACGCGGCAGAGCGTGACCGCGTCGCCGGTGGCCGCGAGCAGTCGCTCGGCCGCACCGAGCAGCTCGAACAGCTCCGGTCGAGCGAGCGAGTAGACGGTGGCCCGCCCCTCCGGCCGCGACTCGACGAGCCCGCAGTCGGCCAGGCACAGGCAGTGCTGGGAGACGGTCGACTGCGCCAGCCCCAGGTGCTCGGTCAGCTCCCGCACCTTGTGCGGCCCGAGCATGAGGTGCCGCAGGATCAGCAGCCGGTTCGGGTCACCGAGGCCCCGGAACAGCAGCGCGGCCGCGGCCAGCGCCGCGGCCTCGTCCACCGGTGCGTCGGACGGCGTCCCACTCGCGTCGCTCACCTGGCCACCTTTCATCGGTCATTGCCGATGATACCCGTGGTCGTTCCACTCGAGGTGACGCATGCCGCCTGCCTCATCACCGGGACGGGGTGCGTCGAGTGGCATGATTGGCAGTCGGCGGGTGAGAGTGCCAACCCGCCACCCCACCTCCGCTCGACAGGGAGACCACCGACGTGCCCACCTACCAGTACGCCTGCACGAACACCGAGGGGAAGCACGAGTTCGAGGTGGTGCAGTCGTTCAGCGACCCCGCCCTCACCGAGTGCGTCGAGTGCGGCGCCCCCGTGCGCAAGGTCTACGGCTCCGTCGGCGTCGTCTTCAAGGGCTCGGGCTTCTACCGCACCGACAGCCGGAACGGTTCCTCGTCGTCGTCGTCGTCGAAGGCCGCCACCGGGAGCTCCTCGTCGGGTGACTCGTCGTCGAACGGCTCGTCCTCGGGCGACTCCGGCAGCAGCACGTCGACGCCGGCCCCGGCGACGACGTCGTCCGGGTCCGGGAGCTCCGGCTCCTCCACCGCCGGCTGACGGCGGCCCGTCCACAGCCGACGGGCCCGTCCACAACCTCCGATCCGGCCCGCCGTCCGACCTCCGCGAGCGGCAGGGTCGGCGCATGCCGCGTCTCCGCCGTCCCCGCTCGCCGGCCCTGCTGGCCCGCCGGGCGGCCGCCGCGCTGCTCGCGGTGGCCGCACTGGTCCTCGCCCTGCGCCCCGACCCACCGGCGGCCGCGACCGGCCCCGAGCCGCCGCCCGTCGTCGTCGCGGCCCGGGCGCTGGACGCCGGCCGGGCCCTGGACTCCGGCGATCTCGCGCTGGCCCGCTATCCGCCCGGCACCGCCCCGGCCGGCGTGGTCGCCGACCCCGACCTGCTGCTCGGCCGCGTGCTCGCCGGTGGGGTCCGCGCCGGTGAGCCCCTGACCGACGCCCGCCTCGTGGGTCCGGGGCTCACCGCCCTGCTCCCGGCCGGCCAGGTCGCCGCGCCGGTCCGCCTGGCCGATCTCGCCGTGGCCGGGCTGGTGCGCACCGGCGACACCGTCGACGTGCTGGCCACCGCGACGGGGGCCACCGAGGCGGAGACCCTCGCCGAAGGGGTCCGTGTGCTGGCGGCCGGCGGTGCGGGCGAGGACCCGGCCGCGGGCCTCCTCCTGGTCGCCGTGGACCCCGGTACCGCGGCCCGGCTCGCGGCCGCGGCCACCAGCGCGACACTCACGGTGAGCCTCCCGCCGCCATGACTGTCCAGCGCGGCCCGCGGACGGTTGGATGACCGACATGCTGAAGGGATTCAAGGACTTCCTGCTCCGCGGCAACGTCGTGGACCTCGCCGTGGCCGTCGTCATCGGCGCCGCGTTCACCGCGGTGGTCACGTCGTTCACCGAGTCGTTCCTCGAGCCGCTCATCGGGCTGATCGCCGGCGGCGGGGTGGACGGTGGCACGGTGACCGTCGACGGGCAGGTGTTCACCTGGGGGAGCTTCGTCAACCAGGTGATCACGTTCGTGCTCACCGCCGCCGTCGTCTACTTCGTGGTGGTGGTCCCCATGAAGCGGATCATCGAGCGCCGCAAGCGCGGAGAGGAGGTCGGCCCGGCCGAGCCGACGCAGGTGGAGCTGCTCGTCGAGATCCGCGACCTCCTCCGCGCCCAGCGGGGGCAGGGGCCGGGTCACGACCCGTCGGGCCCGGGGACGACGTCCCTGCCCGGGCAGCTCTGATCGATCAGTCGCTGCCCCAGTGCGGCGGCCGGTCCTCCAGGTAGCGCCGGTCGCTGTCGGAGAGGTCGGCCGGCCGCTCCCCCCACCCCACGTCGGTGTCATCGGGCGCCCGGCGCGGCGGGGCCGGGGGGACGGCCGGCGGTGCGGTCGCGCCCAGTGGCCGGCCCAGGCCCTCGAGCACCTCTGCGCCCGGCAGCTCCGCGAGCGCCGCGCCCGGGACGGCGAGCTTGCTGCCGCGGATGCCCGAGCCGACGACGACCAGCTCGGCGGCGGCGACGGCGGCGTCGACGAGCACCGGCCACGACTCCGGCAGCCCCAGCGGGGTGATGCCGCCGTAGGCCATGCCCGTCTCGGCGACCGCGACGTCCTGCGGGGCGAACGACGCCTTCCGGGCGTCCAGGTGCCGGCGCACCAGTCCGTTCACGTCGGCCCTGGTGGTCGCCAGCACGAGGCACGCGGCCAGCGTGGTCCGCCCGGCCCGCCGGGCGGCGACCACCACGCAGTTGGCCGAGGCGTCGGCCGGCACCCCGTAGGCCTCGGTGAACGCCGCGGTGTCGGCGAGGTCCTCGTCGATCGCGGCCACCCACGCCTGGCCACCCAGGCCGTCCAGCGCCGCGGCCACCGGCGCGCCGAGCAGATCGGGGTGCTCCGCGGCAGGCAGCCAGGTCAGGGAACCGAGGATCGGTGGCACGGTCCGATCCTGCGCCACCGCGAGCGCCCGCCGCAGCCGGGGTGGCCGGATCCCTTCGGCGCCCGACCGGAATCCGGATGGAGACCGTCACCACCCGGGGCCAGGATGGGCACATGATCGGCCAGCTGCACTCCGTCGTGATCGACGCGCCCGATGCGCACGCCCTCGCGCGCTTCTACGCCGACCTGCTCGGGATGGAGGTGAAGGGCGCCCCCGGCGACGACTGGGTGGTCATCACCGGCGCCGGCTACCGCATCGCCTTCCAGCAGGCACCGGACCTCCGGGCGCCGGACTGGCCCGATCCGGAGCGCCCCCAGCAGTTCCACCTCGACATCCGCGTCGCCGACGTCGACGAGGCCGAACCGAAGGTGCTCGCCCTCGGTGCCCGCCGGCTGCCCGGTGGCGGCGGCGACTTCCGCGTGTACGCCGACCCGGTCGGCCACCCCTTCTGCCTGGTCTGGGACGCGTGAGCCTGCCCGCTCAGCCCAGCACAGCGGGGTCGAGCACGACCTGGAACAGCGCGCGGGGGTCCTGCAGCGTGGCGGGCGGTCGCGCGGCCGACCGCGGGACCACCCGGTTCCAGCGGGCCGGCCGGCGGTGCGGGAGCAGCTCGCGTCCCTGGAACAGGTAGTCGCCGACGACCTCCCCGAGCAGCAGGCCGGCGCCGTGCTCGACGGGCAGCGCCACCGGGTCCCCTGGCCGCATCTCGTCGAGGAAGGCCGACAGCTGGCGCAGGTCCTTGGCCGGCCGGCGGCCGGAGAGCTCCTTGGACAGGGCGCGCAGCTCGGCCGGGGAGAGCCCGGTGGCGTCGACGTCGATGCCCGACTGGGTGCCCAGCCCGACGACCCCCGCGGCCAGGCAGGCGCCCAGCTCGGCGTGCGCCCGCGGCCGGACCACCCACACCCGCACGCCCTCGCGTGCCGGAGCTGGCGGGACGTCGCCGGGGCCGGGCCACAGGTAGGGCAGGTCGTCGGGGTCACCGGGGAACCGGGGCCGGTAGAACGCCGGATCCTTGGCCAGCAGGTTGGACCGGTGCGAGAGGTGCAACTGCTCGTCCCCTACCCAGGGCGGGAGCAGGCCCGCGGCGGCCGCCTCCTCCTGCGACATCGCCGCGGCGTCGGGAGCGAACTCGGCGATGAGCTGCTCGGTGGTGTCGGCGAACCCGCGCTCCCGCCAGACGTGGACCATCGCCAGCGAGTACACGACCAGCCCCGCCGTGTACCCGCGCCACATGGTGACCACCGGGTGGTTGGCCCAGCCGTAGTCGGGCAGCTCGAGCGCGCGCAGCACCTGCAGGCACTCGACCCGCTGCTTCCCGAGCCGGGGGTTGTCCAGGAGGCGGGCAGACTCGGTGAAGTCGGCGACCGGGAGGAAGGTCTGCATCGCCTGCCATCGTGACCGAGCCCGGCCCTGCCCGCCGGATCAACCGTCGAGGGCGCGCAGCGCCGACTCCCAGCGGTCCCGCCGCTCGTCGTCCGACTGCTCCCACCAGGCGGTGCCGCGCTCCCCCAGGCCGGTCTTGGCCAGCTGCACCCGTGCCCGGGCGGCGGCCACCGCGGCGTCGTCCCCCGCGGACGTGCGCACCGCGGACCGGGCGACGCCCAGGTGGTGCAGCAGCCGCTCGCGCACCGCGTCGGGCAGCGCCGGGTCCGCCGTCCGCCAGCGACGGCCGTCGACCACGACGTACCGGCCGTCCTCGGTCCGCTCGACCTCCCGTGTCATCCGCACAGGCGGGCGGCGAGCGCCGGCAGCACCTCGCCCAGCGGGGCGTCGACGCGCACGTCGGCCTTCGCGTCCCCTCGGGTCGGCCCGACGTTCACGATCGCCACCGGAATGCCGAGCTTGGCTGCGTGGAGCACGAACCGGTAGCCGCTCATCACCGTCAACGAGGAGCCGAGCACCAGCAGGCTGCCGGCGCCCTCGACCCTCGCGAAGCAGCCGTCGACGCGGTCCCGCGGCACCGTCTCGCCGAAGAAGACGACGTCGGGCTTGAGCGGCCCGCCCCCGCAGGCGAGGCAGTCGACCATCACGAACCCGTCCAGCAGCTCGTCCGGCAGCTCGGCATCGCCGTCGGGGTTGATCTCCTCGACCCGCGGACCGAAGTCGGGGTTGACCGCGCGCAGCCGATCGTCCAGCCCCGCCCGGTCGGCGACGTCCCCGCAGCCCAGGCAGACGGTCCGGTCGAGCCCGCCGTGGAGCTCGACGACGTCGCTCGCCCCGCCGGCCTGGTGCAGCCCGTCGACGTTCTGGGTGATCACCCCGCCCAGCAGCGCCGCCGCCTGGAGGGCCGCGACCGCCCGGTGCCCGTCGTTGGGCTGCGCCTCGCGGATCTGCCGCCACCCCACGAAGCTGCGCGCCCAGTAGCGGTGCCGGCCGCGGGGATCCCGGGTGAAGGTCTGGTACGTCATCGGCGTGTGCCGGCGCAGGCTGCCGGTGACGCCCCGGTAGTCGGGGATGCCCGAGTCGGTGGACAGGCCGGCACCGGACAGCACGACGACGTCGCCGTCGGCCACCAGGGCGGCCAGCGCATCCATGGCCGTGCCGGCCGGGGAGGGTGGCGCGAGGGTCACGAGGCCCATGGTCCCTGCTGAGCGGGCGTCGCGCCCGCGCCCGTAGCCATCGGACGGGGCGCGAACCCCTGGTCCGCTCGCGACCTGCGCCGTTACCGTCCGCGCCGACCACGGGGCAGGGGGACCGCACCGGGCGGAGGAGCGATGAGGGCACGCGGGATCGCGCCCGCGCTGGTGGCCGGCCTGGGGATCGCCCTGGTCGGCGTCGGCCCCAGCGCACGGAGCGTCGATGCGGCAGGCGTCGTCCACGTCACGGCCGCCGGCGACTACGGGACCCACGCCGCGACCCGTGCGGTGCTGGCCGGCATCGCCGACGTCGACCCCGACCTGCACCTGGCCCTCGGTGATCTCCGCCAGGCGGTCCCCGGGACCGAGGAGGCGTGGTGCGGCCTCGTCCGGTCCGAGGTCGGCGACGACTTCCCGTTCCAGCTGATCGCGGGCAACCACGACAGCGGCGTCGACGACGTGCACATCGACCAGTTCGCCGCCTGCCTGCCCCACCGGCTGCCCGGCGCCGTCGGCAGCTACGGGCGGCAGTGGTACGTCGACGTCCCGCAGGCCGATCCGGTGGTCCGCTTCGTGCTGATCTCGCCGGACATCGCGTTCACCGACGGAACGGGCCACTACGTCTACGCGGAGGGCGGCGCGCGCTACGCCTGGACGGCGGCGGCCATCGACGATGCGCGGGCCACCGGCATCCCGTGGGTCGTCGTGGCCCAGCACAAGCCGTGCTTCTCGATCGGCGCCAAGCCGTGCGAGCCCGGCGCCGACCTCACCCGGCTGGTCATGAGCGAGCGCGTCGATCTGGTGCTCACCGGCCACGACCACCTGTACGCGCGGACCCACCAGCTCGCGCTGGGCACCGGATGCACCGAGGTGGTCCCCGACGTGTTCGACCCGGACTGCGTCGCGGACAGCGACGCCGAGATGGTCCGCGGGAACGGCACCGTCTTCGCGACCGCGGGCACCGGTGGCACCGCGCTCCGCGACGTCGACCCCACCGATCCGGAGGCGGGCTACTTCGGTGCGTGGTCCGGCGCGAACGTCGACCCCACGCACGGCTTCCTGCACCTCCGCGTGACGGCCGACCGGATCTCCGCCCGCTTCGTGGCCAGCGCGACCGGCACCTTCACCGACGCGTTCACCATCGCCGGTGGTCCCGCGCCACCGAACCGGCCGAGAATTCTCCGCCAGGGGCGGAACTGACGGCGTTCGGGCGGCGTTGTCGTCGCGAGGCCGCCTCCGCGCCTCCACCCGCCACGACGAAGAGAGCCATGAGCCCGTATCACAGTCCCCAGGCCGCGCCCCTTCTCCGTGATGAGGTGCGCGGCCGGTGACCGAAGTGCTCGCTCTGCTGGCGGGCGTGGCGGTGGTGGGCGGGATCACCGTCGTCACCGGGTACTTCGTGGCGCAGGAATTCGCCTACATGGCGGTCGACCGCTCCTCGCTGGCCGCCCGCGCCGAGGCCGGTGACGCCGCCGCCGCACGCGCGCTCACCGTCACGCGGCGCACGTCGTTCATGCTCTCCGGCGCCCAGCTGGGGATCACCGTCACCGGGCTGCTGGTCGGCTACGTCGCCGAGCCGCTGATCGGCCAGTCCCTGGGCACCCTGCTGGGCGACGTCGGCGTCCCGACCGCGGTCAGCGTGGGCACCGGCGCGGTGCTGGCGCTGCTGTTCTCCACGCTCGTGCAGATGCTGTTCGGCGAGCTGTTCCCCAAGAACCTCGCGATCTCCCGCCCCGAGCCGGTCGCCCGGTGGCTGGCCACCTCCACCACGATCTACCTGAAGATCTTCGGTCCGCTGATCTGGGTGTTCGACCAGTCGTCGAACCTGCTGCTGCGCGCTCTGAAGATCGAGCCTGTGCACGACGTCGAGCACGCCGCGACGGTGCGGGACCTCGAGCACATCGTCGAGGAGTCCCGGGAGAGCGGTGACCTGGCGCCGGAGCTGTCGATGCTGGTCGACCGCATCCTCGACTTCCCCCACCGGACCGTCGAGCACGCGATGATCCCCCGCCCCCGGGTGGGCACCGTGACCGGTGACGTCACGCTCGGCCAGCTGCGCGAGCTGATGGCGTCGGGGCACTCCCGCTACCCGGTCCTCGACGCCGCCGGCGACGTCGAGGGCGTCGTGCACCTGGCCGACCTGCTCATCACCGCCGAGCCGGACACCGCGCCGGTGAGCGCGATCTCCCGGGACTGCCCGGTCGTGTCCACATTCACCACGCTGCCCGACGCGCTGCGCGACCTGACCGACACCGGCAACCAGCTGGCCTGCGTCATCGACGAGTACGGCGGCTTCGCCGGGGTGATCACCCTGGAGGACCTGGCCGAGGAGCTGGTCGGCGAGATCACCGACGAGCACGACGCCGACGTCGACCCGGAGTACGTGCCGTTGGAGGACGACGGCGTCTGGGAGATGAGCGGGGACGTGCACGTCGACGAGGTCGAGCGGGCGCTGGCCGTCGACCTGCCGCGCGGGAACTACGAGACGATCGCCGGGCTGGTCATCGCGGCCGCCGGCACCCTGCCCGAGCCCGGCGCGACGGTCGTCGTCGAGCTGCCACCCGACCCTGGCGACCTGGTCCACGCTGACGACCCGGAGGCCCGGGTGCTGACCATCCGGGTCCTGGCCGTGGACCGCCACGTGCCGGCCCGGGTGCGGCTGGAGCTGCCCGCCCGCAGGGGGTCCGACCCGGCCGACCCGGCCGACCCGGCGGACGCCGCCGGCGAGCCCGACCTCGAGGGGCCGGCCCGATGACCGACAACCCGTGGGTGGTGCTCACCGCCACGATCGTGATCGTCGCGCTGAGCGCGTTCTTCGTCGCGGTGGAGTTCGCCGCGCTCGCGGCCAAGCGGCACCGCCTGGAGGAGGCCGCGCCGACGAGCCGCTCGGCCAGGGCGGCACTGCGCAACTCCAGCGAGCTCACCCTCCTGCTCGCCGGGTCGCAGCTGGGCATCACCGCGGCCACGCTGGCGCTCGGCGCCATCAGCAAGCCGGCGGTGCACCACTGGCTCACCCCGCTGTTCGAGTCGTGGGGCCTGCCACTGGTCGCGGCCGACGTCGCGGGCTTCGTCCTGGCGCTGCTGATCGTGACGTTCATCCACCTGGTGGTCGGCGAGATGGCGCCGAAGTCGTGGGCGATCGCCCACCCCGAGCGCTCGGCCACGCTGCTCGCCGGCCCGATGCGGGCCTTCATGGCCGTGTTCCGGCCGCTGCTGCGGGCGCTGAACACGACGGCCAACCGGTTGCTGCGACGGGTCGGCGTGGAGCCGGCCGACGAGGTGGCGGTCGGCCACAGCCCCGACGCCCTGCGGCACCTGGTCGAGCACTCCGCGAACGTGGGTGCGCTGGACGCGAGCTTCTCCACGCAGATCTCCGGCGCGCTGGAGCTGGAGCGGATGACCGTCCGGGCCCTGGTCACCCCCGGTGCGCCGCTCGTCGCGGTGCCCGCCGATGCCACCGTCGGGGCGGTGCGCGCAGCCACCCGGCGTTCGGGGCACCTGCGCATCCTGCTGGGCGACCCGGATCGGCTCACCGGCGTGGTGCACGTCCGCGACACGCTCCTGGCGGCCGACGACGCGCCCGCCGCGGACTTCGCCCGGCCGGTGTTCGCCCTCGAGGCCGACACCACGGTGTACGGGGCACTGAAGTCGATGCGGGAGACCCGCACCCACCTCGCCGTCGTCACCGACGGGGGGGCGACGCTCGGCGTGATCACGCTGTCGGACGTGCTGGGCCGCCTGTTCCCCCAGCCGGAGCCCGCCACGAACTGACCGTGGCCGGTGGTGCCCCCGGCAGGATTCGAACCTGCGACACACGGTTTAGGAAACCGATGCTCTATCCCCTGAGCTACGGGGGCTACCCGCGTCGCAGAGGCTATCCGGTGGTCCCGGATCGATCCGCGCCGTCCTCGGACTCGTCGATATCGGATAGAGACGAACCGGTTTCCACGCGTTACCGTGCGGGGGCACACGTCGAGCTCCGGCAACGTCGCCGGAGGCGAAAGGTGGATCGCACGCATGGAGACCACGGTGGTCGACGTCCCCGAGCGCGGACGCTTCGAGATCCGGCAGGGTGACCGCGTCCTCGGACTGGCCAGCTACCACGTCGACAACGGGCAGATGACCCTCCCGCACACCGAGGTCGATCCCTCCGTGGGTGGCCAGGGCATCGGGACGACGCTCATCGCCGGCGTCCTCGACGCCGCTCGCGACCGCGGCCTCACCGTGCTCCCGTACTGCTCCTTCGTGCGGCACTACATCCAGCAGCACCCCGAGCTGATCGACCTCGTCGCCGTCGAGGACCGGCCGCACTTCGGCCTGGAGACCGCCGACCGCTGACCCGCCGTCGCGGGCCACCCACCTACGCTGCGCGGATGCCCGAAGGCCACACCCTGTACCGCCTGGCGCGGGAGCAGTCGACACTGTTCGCCGGCCGGCCGGTGCACGTGACCAGCCCGCAGGGCCGCTTCGAGGCCGGCGCCGCCCTGCTCGACGGCCGGGTGCTCGACGAGGTCTTCTCCTACGGCAAGCACCTGTTCGCCCGGTTCGGTGCCGACCACCTGCACGTGCACCTGGGCCTCTACGGCTCGTACACGACGGGGACGGGGACACCGCCGCCCGCCAAGGGCGCGCTGCGCATGCGCTGGGAAGCCGACGGCCCCGACGGCGCGGGCGTCTGGACCGACCTGCGCGGCCCGACCGTCTGCGAGGTGCTCACCGAGGCCGAGGTGACGGCGGTCCTCGACCGGCTCGGCCCCGACCCGCTGCGTCCCCGGGCCGACCGGCGGCGGGCGCACCGCCGCATCGCGGCCAGCCGGACGCCGATCGGTGCGCTGCTCATGGACCAGTCCGTGCTCGCCGGCGTCGGCAACGTGTACCGGGCCGAGCTGCTGTTCCGGCACCGCGTCTCGCCGTTCCGCGTCGGCCGCGCCGTCGACGACGCCCTGTGGTCGGCCATGTGGTCCGACCTCGTGCGGCTGATGCGGGCCGGCGTGCGGCTGGGCCGGATCGTCACGACCCGGCCCGAGCACCGGACCCGCCGCCGCGGTGACGTGCAGCGGGAGGACGCGCACTACGTCTACCGCCGGACCGGGCTCCCCTGCCGCCTCTGCACCACCGAGGTCCGCACCGAGGTCATGGCCGGCCGGAACCTCTACTGGTGCCCCACCTGCCAGTCCGTCTGAGGGCTTCGCACCCGGGCCGACGCCAGGTACCTTCGCCGGCGTGGCACACGGGACCGCACGCGGATGGCTGCGCAGCGCCACGCTCGCGCTGGCTGCCGGCGTCGCCGTGCTCGCCTGGCCCGCGTCCGCAGCCGCGGCACCCGGCGTCCCGGACCACGTCGGCGTCGACGTCTCCCACCCGCAGTGCGGCACCGACCTGCCCGAGGACCGGGCGTTCACCGTCGTCGGCGTGAACGGCGGCCTCGCGAACCTGCCCAACCCCTGCCTGGCCGAGCAGCTGGAGTACGCGCAGGGCTCGCAGGGCACCGCCGGTCAGCCGGTCACCCAGCTGTACCTGAACACCGCCAACCCCGGCCAGGTCGTCGACCTCGTCGACACCTGGCCCTCGGACGGGACGACGCCCTACGGCGAGTGCGACGGGCAGAACAGCGACGCGTGCTCCTGGCAGTACGGCTGGGACCGGGCCCGCGCCAGCGTCACGCGGTACTTCCTGCCGGCGGCCCTGGAGGCGGGCATCGACCTCCGGCCGTCCCAGTACGTGTGGTGGCTCGACGTCGAGACGTCGAACTCCTGGCAGGACGGCTCGCTCGAGGCCCGCGCCCGCAACCTCGCCGCGCTCGAGGGCATGACCGCCTACCTCGACTCCTGGGGCGCCGTCGTCGGGCTGTACTCCACCCACCAGCAGTGGGGGCGGATCGTCGGCACGGTCCCCGACGACAGCCCGCTGGCCGGCCGGCGCAGCTGGCTGGCGGGTGCGGTCACCGCCGAGCAGGCGGCGCTGAGCTGCGCCCTGCCCCCGCTGGTGCCCCGGGGGCCGGTGGCGCTGGCCCAGTACGTGCCCGGCGACCTCGACCTCAACCTGCCCTGCAGCTGACGCCGGCCGGTTCGGTCAGATGGTGCCCTTGCTCCCGTCACCGGCCGCCAGCGGCGTGAGCCGGCGGATGTCCGGAGCGGCGGCGAGCTTGCCGGCCAGCGCGGCGCCGAGGGTGGCGAGCGGCTCGGCCTTGCCGTGGGCGGCCATCGCCTCCGCGCTCTCCCAGCGCTCCACCATCACGAAGGCGCCGTCGGCCTCGTGCAGCGCGTAGCGCTCGCACCCGGGCTCGTCGTGCACCTTCGGCACGGCCGCCAGCAGGGCCTCGCGGACCTCGTCGACTGCCTCGGGACGGGGGGTGATGGTGGCGACGACGACGATGGACACAGGGGTCTCCTCGGGGGACGGGATCGGGACGACCGGGTGTCAGCTCTGGTCAGGTGCGCCCGGCCGGGTCAGGATGCCAGTCGTGGTCTCCGACGGCGCTGCCCCTCCCTCCTCCCCCGACCGTCCCCTGCGGGTGGCCGTCATCGGCGCCGGCCCGGCGGGGATATTCACCGCCGACGCGCTGACCCAGCAGACCGACGTCCCCGTGCAGATCGACCTCGTCGACCGGCTGCCCACGCCGTTCGGTCTCGTGCGGCACGGCATCGCCCCCGACCACGCCAAGATGCGGGCGATCCGGGAGACCCTGCACCGCTCCCTCGACCACCCGTCGCTGCGCTTCGTCGGCAACGTGGAGATCGGCGTCGACCTGGCGCTCGAGGACCTGCGCGCCCACGTGGACGCCGTCGTCTACACCTACGGCGCCGCGCTCGACCGCAAGCTGGGCATCCCCGGCGAGGACCTCCCCGGCAGCCTCGCGGCGACCGAGCTGGTCGCCTGGTACTGCGGGCACCCCGACGCCGACCGGGAGCGCGTGGAGTCCGCGCTCGCCGCGGCGCGGTCGGTCGTGGTGGTCGGCGTCGGCAACGTCGCGCTCGACGTGGGCCGGGTGCTGGCCCGCACCCCCGAGGAGCTCGAGTCCACCGACATGCCGCAGCACGTCCTCGACGCCCTGGCCGCCGCCCCGGTCGAGCAGGTGACGATCCTGGGCCGCCGCGGTCCGGCGCAGGCCAGCTTCACCACCCAGGAGCTGCGCGAGCTCGGCGCGATGGCCGGGGCCACCGTGCTCGTCGACCCCGCCGATCTCGAGCTCGACCCGGACAGCGAGGAGCGCGCCGCCGCCGACCGCGTCGTGAGCCGCAACCTCGGGGTGCTGCGCGGGTGGGTCGAGAACGCTCCCGAGCCGGATCGCATCCCGCTGCGCCTGCGGTTCTTCAGCCGCCCGGCGCGGTTGCTCGGCGAGGGCCGGGTGACCGGCCTGGAGGTGGAGCGGACGGCGGTCGACGGCGACGGGCGCGCCGTCGGCACCGGGGAGGTCGAGGTGCTGCCGGCCGACCTCGTCGTGCGCTCGGTCGGCTACCGGGGCTCAGCCCTGCCGGGGCTGCCGATCGACGAGCGGAGCGGCACGGTGCCCCACGACGGGACCGGCCGGGTGCTGCGCGACGGGCAGCTCTCGGGGGGCGAGTACGTCGCCGGCTGGATCAAGCGCGGCCCGAGCGGGGTGGTCGGCACGAACAAGGCCGACGCCCGCGAGACCGTCGCCGCGCTGCTGGCGGACGCGACCGCCGGCGTGCTCCGGGTGGGCGGCCCCGCCGACGACCTGGTGAGCACGCTGCAGGCGCGCGGCGCAGAGCCGGTCCTGCTCGAGGACTGGCGGGCCATCGACGCCGCCGAGATCGAGCTGGGCGCCACCCGCGGCCGCGCCCGGACCACCCTGCACGAGAGGGAGGCGCTGCTCGCCGCCGTCCGGGCGGCCGCGCGCCGCTGACCCGGTGCCCGCGTCAGCGGGCGATCAGCTCGCGGGCGGCCGTCTCGTCGGCCGCGGCGACGAACCGGACCACCGCACCGGGGCGGAGCTCCAGCGGGCCGCCGTCAGGGGTCAGCGCCGTCCCGCCGGCCGCCATGAGGACGGCGAGCCCGCCGGCGACGTCGCGCACGTGCCGGCCGGTGCGGTCGACGTCGCGTCCCGCGGCCACCGCGCCGTCGGCCACCAGGCACAGGTCGACGGCGGTGCAGCCGGTGACGCGCACCGCCCCGGGGACGGCGGCATCGGTGCGCGGGCGGACGGGCATGCCGTCGCGCCAGGCCCCGAGCGAGCGGACGGCGGTCCAGCGCCGCCCGGAGGAGAGGTCGGCCACGAGACCGGCGACCGGGCGCCCGCCCTGCACCAGCGCCGCGGAGAACGCCCACGGCGGCAGCCCCATCGCGGCGCTGCGCGTGCCACCGAGCGGATCGAGCGCGATCCACGGACCGTCGCCCACGGGGGGTTGGTCGCCGGCTCCCTCGCTGAGGACCGGCACCCCCAGCCGGTGCAGCACCGGGACGGCGGCAGCCTGTGCCAGCGCGTCCACGGCCTCCGGATGGGTCTCCCCCTCGAGCCGGGCCACCGCGGCCAGGGTCTCGACCCGGGTGGCCGCCAGGGCGGCGAAGTGGAGGAAGCGCACCGGCAGCGGCGCGCCGCCGGAGGGGCCGGGCACGGCCACCCAGCGGTCGCTCGCCAGGTGCCGCACGCGGGTGCAACCCCAGCCGACGGCGACGGCGAGCACGTCCGGGTGGTCGAGGGGCACGCCACGACGGCGCACCACGACGGCCTCGGCGTCGGAGTCGTGCGCCCACTGCCGTCGCAGCAGGACGACCTGGCCCTCGCTGCCCACGAGCGCCCGCGCGGCCGGCTCGACCAGCGCCGGCGCCAGGGCGGCGGGCGGCAGTCCCAGCGCGTCGCCGACGGCGGTCAGGTCCGCGCTCGTCGCCATCCGGAGGCCGGGACGATCAGCGGGCATTGAGCCAGTATCCGGCTCAGCCCAGCTCGAGTCCCCGGAGGGTCTGGGCGGCCAGCTGGTCACCGGCCTCGGCCCCGAGCCGGAACTGCTCGAGCGCGCCGTCGAGGTCGCCCCTGTCGGCGAGCAGCACGGCGAGGTTCTGGTGGCAGTAGACGTCGCCTGCGGCGATCCCGGCGCGGAACGCCTCCTCGGCGGCCTCGTCGTCGCCGAGCTCCTCGCGGTAGAGGTTGCCCAGCGGTAGCCAGGCCACCTGCTCGCCGAGCTTGGCCCCCCGCTCGAGCACCCAGCGGGCCTCGACGGCCCGGCCGGTCTCCCGCAGCAGGTGGGCGAGGTCGGTGCGCGCGGCCGGGAAGTGGTCGGCTCCGGCGCGGAGTGCGTCCTCGAGGCCGGGGTCCAGGGTGGCGCAGAACCGCCAGCACGCGACGACGGCGGCTGCCTCGTCGTCGCCGGCGGCCGCGATCTCCTCGGCGACCGCGAGGGCCTCCTCCCGCTCGCCCTGCTCGCGCAGCAGGAAGGCGAGCTGCAGCCCGCCCTCGAGGTCGCCGGCGTCGGCGGCGCCGCGGTAGGCGCGCATCGCGCCGGCGAGGTCGCCGAGGTCCTCGAGGACCAGCCCCAGGTTGCGCCAGGCGTCGGTCTCGCCGCCGGCCAGCGCCACCTCGTACGCCTCGGCGGCTTCCTCCCACCGGCCCTGGGCCGCGAGCGCGTTGCCGAGGTTGAACGCGGCCACGGTGTCGCCGGCCTCGCTGGCTCGGCGGAAGCACTGCTCGGCGTCGGTGTGCCGGCCGGCGTCGGCGAGATCGCAGCCGAGGTCGACCAGTGCGTTGGGGTCACCGGAGGCCCGCAGCCGCCGGAGGCGCCTGTCGAGGTCCTCGGTCATGCCGACGATGATCAGCGGCACCGCGCCTCCGGCGCGTCCCCCGACGGGAGAACCTCACCCCAAGGAGGGCTCACTCCCCGAAGGCCTCCCTCCAGGCGGGCAGCAGGGTGCTGCGCGTCCACTCCAGGTAGGGGTCCTGCTGGTCGCCGCCGATCTGGACCAGGGCCAGGTGCGTGAAGCCGGCGTCGGCGTACTCCTTCGCCGCCTCGATGACCGCACCGACGTCGTCGCCGCACGGGATCGAGCTCTCGACGTCCTCCTCGCGGACGAACGAGCTGGCCGCGTCGAACGCGCTGGGTCCGGGCAGCTCGGCGTTCACCTTCCAGCCGAGGCCGAACCACCGGAAGAGCTGGTGGGCACGGGTGACCGCGGCGGCCTTGTCGGTGCCGTAGCTGATCGGCATCTGCGCGACCTTCGGCTTGCCGGCGCCACCGGCGGCCTCGAACTGCTCGACCAGTTCGCGCTCCGGATCGGTGGCGATGAGGACGTCGGCCAGCTCGCCGGCGATCGTGGCCGCCTGCTTCCCCCCGGCCGCGAAGCCGATCGGCACCCGCTTCTCCGGCAGGTCCCACAGCTTCGCCGACTCGAGGTCGAAGTGCTCCCCGCGCAGGTTCGTGTAGCCCTCGCCGTCGAACAGCTGCCGGATGATCTGCAGCGCTTCGACCACCATCTCGTGCCGCACGTCGGCGGGCGGCCAGCCGGCGCCCACCACGTGCTCGTTGAGGTTCTCCCCCGCGCCCAGCCCGAGGGTGAACCGGCCCTCGGAGACGATCTGCAGGGTCGCGGCCTGCTGCGCCACGATCGCCGGGTGGTACCTGACGATCGGGCAGGTCACGTAGGTCATCAGCGGGATGCGGTTGGTCGCCTGCGCGGCGGCGCCGAGGGTGACCCAGGCGTTGGGCGAGTGGCCCATCTCGTCCAGCCACGGGAAGTAGTGGTCGCTGGTGACGGAGAAGTCGAAGCCGACCTCCTCGGCCCCGACCAGGTGCCGCACCAGCTCCCTCGGCCCGGCCTGCTCGGTCATCATCGTGTAGCCCAGCTGCATCGCCATGGCGCCCCGGCTACCCGGGTGCCACCGTGACGAACCGAACTAGACCCGCTCGGCGCGCAGCGCCTCCCGGATCTTGGTCTTGCCGCTGGTGCGCAGCAGGGACGCGGCGTAGACCCGGCCACCGATGCGGATCACGAGCGCGACGGCCGCCACCGCCAGCGCCGCCGAGAGGCCGACCTCCCACGCCCCGACGTCCCCGGCGGCCTGCCGGACCGGCATGACCAGGGGCGAGAGCCCCGGCACGTAGGAGGTGACGACGGCGAGCGGCCCGTCGGGGTCGGCGGCCGCCTGCAGGCCGACGACGAACGCCGCGACCAGGACCAGGGTCGTGGGCGTGAGCACGCTGCCCAGGTCCTCCTGCCGGCTGACCAGCGAGGCCGCCACGGCGAAGATCGCCGCGTAGAAGGCGTAGCCGAGCACGAACCAGGCGACGACGGAGACGGCGGTGCCGACGAGCTCGCCGGGCACCTCGACGATGTCGAAAGCGAGCGCGCCGCCGACGCCGACGACGGCGACCAGGACGATCTGGGCGAGCCCCAGCAGACCGAGGCCGAGGATCTTCCCGGCCAGGAGGTGCCAGGGGCGCATCGTCGCCAGCAGCAGCTCGACCACCCGGCTGGCCTTCTCCTCGACCACGCCCTGGGCCACGAACTGGCCGAACATGATCAGCAGGCCGTAGAGGATGCCGACACCGATGATCGCCGAGACCACCCGTTGGGCGTCCGCGTCGGCATCGGGGTCCAGCGAGGTCACGGTGAGCTCGGGCAGCTCCAGCTGGGTGATGCCGGCCTCCGCCAGCTGCCCGGCGAGCGCCGTCTGGGCCACCGCGCCCTGGACCGCGGCCTCGAGCGAGCCGCCCGCCGACTGCTCGACCAACAGCTCGGGGGCGTCACCCGCGAGCAGCACGCCGTCGACGTCGCCGTCCTCGACGGCCCGCACCGCCGCCTCGCGGTCGGCGAGGTCCACGACCGTCACCTCGACGTCGAGGGCCTCGCCCTGGGCCTCCAGCGCCTGCTCGATCCCGGCGTCGCCGCCGACGAGCCCGATGCGGGTGGACTCCCCGCCGGCGTTCAGGGCGACCTGGAAGGCCAGCAGGCCCAGCAGGACGACGAGGATGACGACGGAGCTGATGACGAAGTTCTTGTCGCGCAGCCGGGCGGAGATCTCGCGGGCGGCGACCAGCCGCACCAGCGCGCCGCTGCCGAGCTCCCGGCGGTCGTCGCTCACGCCGCCGCCTCCTGCGGGGTGGGCGCGGCGACCGCACCTCGGAAGAGCTCGACCAGGCTCGGCCGCTGCCAGGCGAAGTGCTCGACCCGACCGGTGCGCAGGGCCGCGGCCAGGACGGCCTGGTCGTCGGCGCCGTCGGCCAGCTCGACGATCGTGTCGCCGGCGGACTCCGACACCACCCGGACCCCGAGTACCCCTGCCGCCCAGCCCGGGGCGGCATCGGGGACGACCACGCGGAGCACCCGGCCGGCCTCGCGGCGGCGGAGCTCCTCGACCGTGCCGGTGGCGACCATCCGGCCGCGGGCGAGGATGCCCACGGAGTCGCACAGCCGCTCGACGAGGTCGAGCTGGTGGCTGGAGAAGACGACCGGGACGCCGGTGCGCACCTGGTCGAGGAGCGCCTCGGCCAGCGAGTCGACGCCGACCGGGTCCAGGCCGGAGAACGGCTCGTCGAGGATGAGCACCTCGGGGCGGCTGACCAGGGCGGCGGCGAGCTGGACCCGCTGCTGGTTGCCCAGCGACAGCTTCTCCACCGGGTCCCCGCGGCGCGGGCCCAGACCGAGGCGCTCCACCCACTCCTCGGAGGCCTTCGCGGCCGCACCGGCGTCCATCCCGTGGAGCCGGCCGAAGTAGGTGACCTGCTCGCCGACCTTCATCTTCGGGTAGAGCCCGCGCTCCTCCGGCATGTAGCCGATCCGCGCCCGCGTGCTGTGCTCGACCGGACGACCCTGCCACCGGACCTCGCCGGCGTCGGCGCGGACCAGGCCCATCGCGATGCGCATCGTGGTCGTCTTGCCGGCCCCGTTGGAACCGCAGAAACCGAACATCGAACCGGGGGCGACGGTGAAGGTGACGCCCTCCAGGACCCGCACGTCACCGAAGCTCTTGTGCAATCCGTCGAACTCGAGCACGTACCCCCCTGCCTGTGATGTCCCGGCGACCGTAACGACCGGCACCGACAGACCGCGCGCTCAGTCCACGGCGCGGGAGGCGCGGAAGAACCAGAACGACGGCACGAGGATCGCGACGAGCACCATCGCCACCACGACGACGACGCCGCCGGACACCATCGCCACCGTCACCGACGCCGCGCTGGCCAGGGCGCCGGCCCGCAGGTCGCCGAGCCGCGGTCCGCCGGCGACGACCACGATGAACACGCCCTGCATGCGGCCGCGCATCTCGTCGGGCGCGGCGAGCTGCAGCATCGACGAGCGCAGCACGGCGCTCACCATGTCGCCGGCGCCGGCGACGGCCAGGCACAGCACCGCGACCCAGAGCGACTGCGCCCAGCCGAAGCCGACGATCGCCACCCCCCACACGGCGATGGCGCCGAGCACGACCGCGCCCTGCCGGTCGACGCGGGACACCCACCCCGAGGTGAGCCCCATGAGCAGCGCCCCGACGGAGACGCCGGCGAACAGCCAGCCCAGCGAGTTCGGCGACTCGGCGAACCGGGTCTCCGACAACTCCGGGAACACCGCCTGCGGCCAGGCGAAGCACATGGCGATGATGTCGACGACGAACGTCATGAGCAGCACCGGCTGGGTGCGCAGGAAGGCGAACCCCTCACCGACGCCGCGGATCGCGGCGCCCAGCCGGAGGGGGCCGGCGGCCCTGCCCGGAGGCAGCGACGGCAACCCGCGCAGCAGGACGGCCGCGGCGAGGAAGCCCACCGCGTCGATCACGTAGGCCAGGGAGAGCTGGCCCATGCTGATGAGCAGCCCGGCCAGCAGCGGGCCGGCGATCACCGCCACCTGGCGCACCGTCATCGACAGCGCGTTCGCCGCCGGCACCGCAGCCGGCCCGACCAGGGCGGGGATGACCGCGCTCCGGGTGGGTTGGTTGACCGCGGCGAAGCCGGAGACGCAGGCGGTCAGCACCCAGAGCACCGCGAGGTTGCCCTCCCCGGGCAGCACCGCCTGCAGGGCCAGCAGCGCGCTGGTGACCGCGGCGCCCACCGACGTGATCAGCATCAGCCGGCGACGATCCATCGAGTCGGCGATCGCGCCGCCGAGCAGGCCGAAGACCACCAGCGGGACGAGCGCCACCACCGAGGTGACGCCCACCATCAGGGAGTCGCCGGTCAGCGCGTAGACCTGGAACGGGACGGCGACCAGCGTCATCTGCTGGCCGAGCATGGTCGCGGCCACGCCCCAGAAGAGCCGCCGGTAGGCGGGGATCCGCAGCGGCGTCGTGTCGATCGCCCACGAGCGGCGTCGGGTCAGGGGAACCGGTTCCTCGACCGCCTTCCCGCCCTCGACCGGGTCGACCGGCCCGACCGGGGGTGGTGGCGCGCCGGTCACGGCGCGAGTCGCTGGACGATCCAGCCGCCGCCCTCCGCGTCATCTCGTACGAACCGGATCCGGTCGTGCAGCCGGTCGGCTCCGCCCTGCCAGAACTCGACGGTCTCCGGGACGACCCGGTAGCCGCCCCAGGTCGCCGGCCTCGGCACCTTCTCCCCCGGGGTCTGCTCGTCGAGCCGGCGCACCCGCTCGACCAGCTCGTCCCGCGAGTCGACGACGGTCGACTGCACCGACGCGGCGGCGGCCAACTGGGCGCCGCGCGGCCGGGGATCCCACAACGCGTCGGAGGCAGCCACGCCGACCTTCTCCACCCGACCGGTCACGCGCACCTGGCGCTGCAGCGCGTGCCACGGGAAGACCAGCGCCGCCCGGGGGTTCACCGCGAGCTGCGCGCCCTTCGCCGAGGCGTAGCTCGTCGCGAAGACGATGCCGTACTCGTCGTACCCCTTCATGAGGACGATGCGGGCGTCGGGAGCGCCGTCCGCATCGGCGGTCGCGACGACGACGGCGTTCGGCTCGGGGAGCTCCGCGGCGACGGCGTCGGCGAACCACCTGTCGAACTGCTCGACCCACGTGGCGGCCAGGTCGGATTCGCCGAGCCGCCCGGCCGTGTAGTCGTTGCGCATGCGGGAGAGGTCGGGCACGGCGACCATGCTGACACCGCGTGCGGCCGCCCGGTCGAGCAGCACGACGCGAAGTTGTCGGCGCTCGAACGTATGATCGATTCCATGGAAGGCCAGCCCCTCGACACCCTCGCCTCCGCCGCCGCCGCCGGTGGTGGTGCGCCGGTGGCCGGGTGGGCGTCCGGCCCGCTCGGGGTGGTGCAGGAGCTGGATCGGGAGATCACCCGGCTGACCGCGGCCCGCGCGCGGGCGGTGGCGGAGTTCGCCGCGTCCCGGCCGGCGTCGGCTGACCGGCAGCCCGGGGAGCCGGGGGCGATGAGCGCTGCGCGGCGCGCGGCCCGCCCGGAGGTGCTGGCCGGGGTGAGCGAGTGGGCGGTGCCGGAGCTGTCGATCGCGCTGGCGGTGAGCAAGCAGGCCGCCGGGCTGGACCTGGAGCGCTCGCTCACTTTGGTCACCCGGCTGCCGGGCACGCTGGCCGCGTTGGAGTCGGGGCTGCTGCACACCGGGCATCTGTGGGCGCTGCGGGAGCGGGTGGCGGTGATCGCCGACGACGACCGGCGGGCCGCGTTGGAGCGGGACGTGCTGGCCTGGGTGGCGGCGCGGGCTGCGCGGCGGGAGATCACCACGCCGGCGCAGCTGGCCGACAAGCTGCGCCGGATGGGTCTGGGCCGCGACCCGAAGCAGGAGGCCGAGGAGCTGGTGGCCGGGCTGCGGGCCCGCGGGGTGTGGGCGCGGCGGGACCGCCGGGCCGGGATGGCGGTGCTGGAGTCGCTGCTGACCGCGCCGGAGGCCCACGCGGTGGTCGATGCGCTGGGCCGCTACGCCGACGCGCTGCCCGAGGATCCGGCCGACGCCCGTACTCGTGGGCAGAAGATGGCCGACGTCCTGCTTGACCTGGTGCTGCGCCCGGGTGAGTCGTCGCTGCCGCCGGTGCAGGCGCAGCTGACCCTGGTCGCGGGGGTGCGTGCTCTGCTCGGGGGCAGCGCGCCCGGGCAGGTGGGTGGGGAGACGGTGCCCGCGGAGATGGTCCGCGCCCTGGCCCGGGCCCTCGGCCTGCTCACCGTCCCCGCCCCGGACACTGCCACCGCCACCGGCCAGCCAGAGCCGGACAAGCCCCCGGTGCCGTTCGTGGATCCGGGTGGGCGGCCCGATGACACCTGGCCGGCCCAGGTGCGCGCGGACTTCGACAGGTGGGAAGCCGAACTCGACGCCCGCGCCCTGGCCGGGGTGTGGGGCGGCGAGGACGACCCACCACCGGAAGTGCAACAAGCCTGGTGGGACGAGGAAGCCCGCCGGCACACCCACCAGGGCACTGACCACCCCGACGACGGACCACCCACCACACCCGAACCCGCACCGGGACCGACGGCCACCACACCTGCCACGGCGACGCCCGCCACGACCACGGCTGCCCCGACGACGACGGGCCTGCGAGCGGCCGCGCGTGCCGCCGCCGAGCAGGCCGACCTCGCCCTGCTCCGCTTCGACCAGGCCCTGCGCCGCGCCTCGGCCGCCGCCGGACGCGCCTGGCTGGACGACCGCGGCGACGAATCGGCCGCCGAAGCCACCGGCGCCCACCGCATCGACGGCGCCCGCAGCGACCTCGACGCGCTGCGTGCCGCCACCGACCAGCAGCGCGCCGAGCTGGCCGCCCTGCTCGACCGCACCGCCGGCGGCGGACTGGTCGACCGGCCTCGCATCGCCGTCGTCGACGAACTCACCGGCGCCCTGCTCGCCCTCACCGACGCCCGCGAACTCCGCCGCCGAGCCCACTGCGGCCGACCCGCCTGCACCCGCGCACCCCAGACCTGCGGCCACGACCTCACCGCACGCCCCGGCCTCGGCCCCCCACCGGCCACCGACGGCTACCGGCCCGCCACCGCCCTGGACCGCTACCTCCGCGCCCGCGACTCCCACTGCCGCTTCCCCGGCTGCCGCCGCCCCGTGGCCCGCGGCGAACTCGACCACCACACCCCCTGGCCACACGGACCCACCAGCGCCGCCAACCTCACCGGCTACTGCACCGGCGACCACCGCGGCAAGCACCAAGCCCCCGGCTGGGCATACGACCTCACCGACGACGGCACCCTCACCGTCACCACCCCCAGCGGCCTGACCGCCACCACCACACCCCCGCCCTTCTGAGCAGGTCGAGCACGCTGACCGCCCCGCGTGTGACGAGGGCATCAGCACGGCCTAGGGTCAAAAGGCAAGCGTGCGCCATGACCCATGCGCGCACGGGTCCCGCGCGCAGAGGAGCATGCGAGATGGCCGACGATTTCGTACCCGGCCTGGAAGGCGTCATCGCCTTCGAGACCGAGATCGCCGAACCCGACAAGGACGGCGGTGCTCTCCGCTATCGCGGCGTCGACATCGAGGACCTCGTCGGCAAGGTGACGTTCGGCAACGTCTGGGCGCTGCTGGTCGACGGCAAGTTCGGCCCCGGCCTCCCTCCGGCCGAGCCCTTCCCCATCCCGGTGCACACCGGTGACGTGCGGGTCGACGTGCAGGCCGCGCTGGCGATGCTCACCCCGATCTGGGGCTACTGAACCGTCCTGGGGCCGGT
>NZ_LWUA01000260.1 GCF_005222955.1 Blastococcus sp. CCUG 61487
CAGCAGCGCGCCGAGCTGGCCGCCCTGCTCGACCGCACCGCCGGCGGCGGCCTGGTCGACCGGCCCCGCATCGCCGTCGTCGACGAGCTCACCGGCGCCCTGCTCGCCCTCACCGACGCCCGCGAACTCCGCCGCCGAGCCCACTGCGGCCGACCCGCCTGCACCCGCAGACCCGAACAGTGCGACCACGACCTCACCGGCCGCCCCGGCCTCGGCCCCCCACCGGCCACCGACGGCTACCGGCCCGCCACCGCCCTGGACCGCTACCTCCGCGCCCGCGACTCCCGCTGCCGCTTCCCCGGCTGCCGCCGCCCCGTGTCCCGCGGCGAACTCGACCACCACACCCCCTGGCCACACGGCCCCACCAGCGCCACCAACCTCACCGGCTACTGCACCAGCGACCACCGCGGCAAGCACCAAGCCCCGGGCTGGACATACGACCTCACCGACGACGGCACCCTCACCGTCACCACCCCCACCGGCCTGACCGCCACCACCACACCCCCGCCCTTCTGACGGTCGCCCGTGCAGTCACCGCAGGTCGGCGAGGCGGGCGGCGAAGCCGGCGACCGGGTGGCGCTCGCGCAGCATGCCGAGGAGCAGCAGCGCGGTGCCGACGACGAGCGCCGCGCCCACCGGCCAGGGCACCGCGCGGAGCGCCAGCCCCAGCGCCACCACGACCGCGGTGCCCGCTCCGATCGTGAGCGGCGCCCGCACCCCGGCCCGCGCGCCGGCCACCATGGCGACGGCGGCCAGCGCCAGCACGAGCACCGTCCGCAGTGCGTCGGGGGCGGTCACGGCCAGCACCGTCGAGGGCACCGCTGCCACCACCAGTCCGGGCCCCCAGGCCTGGCGCGAGGGTTCGCGCACCAGCCCCCGCCCGGCGGCCAGCAGCAGGCCCAGCGCTGCCGGCAGCGTGTACGCCTCGATCGCGTCCAGATCCGCGAGCGCCGCGGTCAGCCACGCCGTGACCACCAGCTGTGCCGCGCCGACCTGCCAGGCCGCAGAAGCCTCGGCCGTGCCGGCGCGACCGGTCCACCACCCCCAGGCCAGCGTGGCGGCGCCCTGCACCGCCAGGTGGACGGCGAGCTGGCCGTGCGCACCGGACGCGGCGAGCAGGACCACCGCCGCGGCGGCCGACGCGGCTCCCGCGACAGTGGTGGCCCGCCGCGAGTCCTCGTCGAGCCCGGCCGCGACCAGCAGCGAGCCGACGTAGAGCGCAGTCAGGAGGACGGCCACCTCGAGCGGTGACCCCCAGCCGTCCGGCAACCCCAGCAGGGCGGCACCGGCCAGGCAGCCGACCACGGTGGGGGCGGCCACGGGACGGTCGTCGCGCCGCCCGAGCGCCACCCAGGCGGTCGGGACCGCGGTGAGCAGCAGGAGCAGCGCCAGCTCCGACCAGTGCCGGCCGTAGAGGAGGCGCGTCACGGCCAACGCCGCGAGCAGGATCCCGCCGCTGAGCGCCGCAGGCAGGAGGAGTCCTCGCCGCCAGCCCGAGAGCCCACCGGCGGCCAGGGTCGCCACGAGCACGCCCGCGAAGCCTGCGACCGCGACGGCCACCGGCCCGCCCGCGAACCAGGCGCCCGCCGCCGCCGCGCCGGTCACCAGGCCGGCGACGAGGGGCACCAGCCGAGGCGGGCCGAGCAGCACGTCGAGCGGCGCGCGGAGCCGGGCCAGGAGGAGACCGCCCGCGGCGGCGGTCATGAGTCCCGCGGCGGCCCAGCGCTCGGCCAGGCCGGCGGTCCACGTCTCGGTGAGGCCACCCAGCACACCGGCGGCCCACCACGGGGCCGTCGTCGCCAGGGCCAGGCGGGCGACCCAGGGACGGCCGAACAGCGCCACCCCCAGGCCCACGAGCGAGACGGCGAGGAAGAGTTCGGTGTGCCAGGCGTCCGGGACGACGTCGACCGCGCGCAGCGCCGCGACCTGCACCGCGACCCACGCCGCCAGCGGCCAGGCCACCGGCAGGGGCGAGATCCGGTGCAGGACGACGAAGAACCCCGCGAGCACCAGCGCGGGCAGCGGTGCACCGGTCCCCGGCGAACCGGCGACGTCGGTGCTGACGAGCGCGAGACCGGCCGCGGCCACCGCGAACGTCTCGGCCGAGCTGCGTAGCTCGGCATGGGCCGCGCGGATCGACAGGACCGCGGCACCGACGGCGATCGCGAGGACCGCGGTTCGGACCAGGCCGCTCTCGGAGGCGGAGGTCACCGCGGCCCCGGCGCACACGAGCAGGACGGCGCCGACGACCAGCAGCACTTGGGGCGGCCGCGTGCGCCCGGGGATCACGCCCACCGTCGCCCCCTCCCGCTCGCCTGCCTCACCGTAAGACGGGAGGTGCCCGCGCGAACCCGGTCCAATCCGGGCTCAGTGCATCTGCGCCACCCAGGCCACCGCCTCGCGAGCCTGCTGCCGGCGCCGCTCGTAGGTGGCGCCCACGACGAGCAGCAGCAGCCCAGCGGCACCCAGCGTCAGCCAGCGGGGGAGGAGCGGCGCGTAGGGGCCGAGCCGGCCGACCGCGACGACGAGCAGGACGCCGGCGCCCACGACGAACGGCGCCTGCCGGTGCAGCACCGTGCCGGCCACCGTCACCAGCGCCGCAGCGAGGACCACCAGCGAGAGCCGGAGCGCGGTGGGTGCGGCGACCGCGACCAGCACCGACGGCACCAGCGCGACCGCGACGGCGGCACCCTCGGCGGCCCATGACCGGGCGCCGGACCGGAGGGCGGGGACCGCGATCAGCAGCAGCCCCGCGGCGGCCGGGAGCGTGTACGCCTCCGGCGTCTCCACGCCCGCGCCGCCCACGGCGATCCAGGTCGCGACGACGAGGTCGGCGACGGCGACGACCCCCACCCACCGGCGCGATGCCACGACGGCGTAGGCCCCGGCCGCGGCGCCGACGACGGCCAGCTGGATCGCCGTCTGCCCCCAGGCGCCCACCGCGCCGCTCGTGACCGCCGCGGCGAGCCCGGCCACGGGACCGCAGGCGGCCGCCGTCCACTCCTCCGGCCGTCCGTGCCGCGACGCCGCCACGGCGAACGCGGCCGCGCCCAGCAGCGCCAGGAGGAGGCCGGCGACGGGCCGGGTCAGGACGTCGTCGGCGAGGGCCAGGAGGACCGCCGCGGCCGGAGCCAGCAACGCCGCCGCCGTCGCCGCCGGTCGCAGCGCCGTCAGCCGCACCGCCGCCAGTACGGCGGGCGCGGTGGTGGCCAGGGCCACGAGGGCCAGTTCGCCGAACCTCTCCTGGTCGGCGAGCAGGCCGGCATGGGTCAGCGCGAGCACCGCACCACCGGCCACGAGCGTCGCGGTCGGCGCGGTGCGGTCGGCGAGGAGGACCGCGGCGGTCAGCGCGGCCAGCCCGAGCCCGGCCGCCACCCACGGGCCGCCGTCCCCGATGGTGTCCAGCGAGCCGGCGAGCGCAAGGCCCACGACGGCCCCGATCGCGCCGGCCACGGCGGCGACGGAAGGCCGTCCTCCCGACCGGGTCCGCAGCGCCAGGACGCCGGCGCCGGCCACGACGAGCAGCCCGGTCGCGGTCCACGACTCGCCCCCGCCCCCGCCCCAGGCCGTGCCCAGCCCGCCGAGGACCCCCGCGGCAGCGAACAGGCCGGCCAGCACCCCCGCCACCGGTCGCAGGACGG
>NZ_LWUA01000261.1 GCF_005222955.1 Blastococcus sp. CCUG 61487
CAATATACATCTCTGGCATTCACCGAGGCGCTGGAGGAAGCTGGGATCGCCGGGTCCATCGGAACCGTCGGCGATGCGCTGGACAACGCACTGATGGAATCCACGATCGGCCTGTACAAGACGGAACTGATCGAGCATCCGCGACGCTGCACCACCTGGCGCAATCGAGCCGAGGTCGAGTCGGCCACCGCCGACTGGGTGCACTGGTACAACACCGAAAGGATCCATTCCTCGATCAGCTATCTGACGCCCATCGAGAAGGAAATGGAGTACACTAGCACCATCGCCTCACGCCGTGAGGTGGCCTGATCGCCACCCTTCACCGGCCCCAGGACGGTTCACTTGAGCAGGTCAGGGTGTCGCGGCGCGGTCTGGGTGCGTGTCGTGGTCACGGTGCGGTGCTCGCCGCGGCGCACGCCCTGAACGCCGGC
>NZ_LWUA01000262.1 GCF_005222955.1 Blastococcus sp. CCUG 61487
GTCACCAGGTCCGGCGCGGACCGGTTCCCGGGACCCGCGCCGGGAGATCGGCGCGGCCCTGGAGCGGTTCGCCGGCCGCGAGCCAGCCCACTTCCTCCCGGCCGACCGCCGGGCGACCGATGCCGCCCTGGCGGCGGGGCTGCGCTGGCCGAGGCGGCCCCCGGGTCGCCGCTGCGGGCCGCGCTCCGGACCCTGGCGGCGACCCTGGCCGACGTCCCCGAGCCGGCTCCCGGCCGCCGGGGGATGCGACGTGCGCGGGCGAGCTGATGACCGGGTGCCCGCGCCGGCCGTCCGTCGTAGCGTGAGCTCCCGGCCCCGACCCTGAGGAGTGCGATGGTCGAGCGGCTGAGTGCCCTGGACGCGTCGTTCGTGTACCTGGACGAGCCGGGCACCCCGATGCACGTCGGCGGCCTCCTCGTGCTCGAGACGCCGCCGGGCGGCGTGGACGCCCTGGCCGCGCTGGTGGCGGCGCGGCTCGCCCTCGTGCCCCGCTACCGACAGCGGATCGCCGTGGTTCCGGCCCACCTCGCCGACCCCGTCTGGGTGGACGATCAGGACTTCGACCTCGCCTACCACGTGCGCCGGTCGGGCCTGCCCCGTCCCGGCACCGAGGCGCAGCTGCTCGACCTCGTGTCGCGGCTGGCGTCCCGGCCGCTGGACCGCAACCGCCCGCTGTGGGAGGCCTACCTGATCGAGGGCCTCGAGGGCGACCGCGTCGCGGTGATGACCAAGACCCATCCCGCCCTGGTCGACGGGCTCAGCGCCATCGACATCGGCCAGGTCCTGCTCGACGTCGATCCCGACGCCCCCGTGCCCGAGCCGGTCGACTGGGAGCCCGCGCGGGCTCCGCGCGGCACGGAGCTGGTGCTGCAGGCGCTGGACGAGTACCTGCGTCGCCCCTCGACGCTGGTCGAGGCGGGCAAGGCGGCCGTGACCGACCTGCGTACCACCGCCGGCCGGATCGGGAGCGTCGCCGGCGGGCTGCTGCGGGCGGTGCGGTCCACGGTCCTCCCCGCGCCGCACGGCCCGCTCAACGCACCGGTGGGGCGCCAGCGCCGGGTCGCGGTCGCCCGCGCCCGCCTCGACGACGTCAAGCGGATCCGCTCGGTGCACGGCGGCACCGTCAACGACGTCCTCCTCACCGCGGTGACCGGGGCGCTGCGCGAGTGGTTGCTCTCCCGGGGGGAACCGGTCGGCGGCGGGAGCTCGGTGCGGGCGCTGGTCCCGGTGGCCCTGCAGGACGACGACGGGCTGTCCAGCACCAGGGTCTCCTCGCGGCTGGTGGAGCTGCCGGTCGGGGAGCCCAACCCGCGGGTCCGGCTGGCCCGACTGGCGTACGCGATGCGCGGCATCGGTTCCCCGGGCCGGTCGGTGGACGCCGACCAGCTGATCGCGCTCACCGGCTTCGCCCCGTCGACGCTGCACGCGCTCGGCGCGCGGGCGGCGCGCGGGCTCTCGCGGCGGCTGTTCAACCTCGTGATCACGAACGTGCCCGGGCCGCAGGTCCCGCTGTACGCGGCCGGCGGGCTGATGCGCGAGGTCTTCCCGATCGTGCCGCTGGTCCGCGGTCAGGGGCTGTCGATCGGGATGACCAGCTACCACGGCACCGTCTTCTTCGGGTTCAACGCCGACAGGGACAGCGTCGGCGACGTGGACGTGCTCGCCGATCTGGTCGAGCAGGAGGTCGAGGCCCTGCTCGAGGCCGCCGGCTGACGGCCGGGATACCGTCGACCGATCCATCGACGCGAGGAGGCGCCCGGGTGCGCGTGTACCTGCCGGCCACGACGACGGTGCTGCGGACGCTGGTGGACGAGGGCCGGCTGCCCGGTCCGCACACGGCGTTCGCGGTCACCCCGCAGTTGCGCGAGTTCTACGAGCGCAGCGACCCGCGGGCCGACCTCGAGGAACTCGAGTACGCCGCGCTGCTCGCCGCGGCGCGCGCCAGCCTGCGGATGCTCGACGTCGATCCGCTGGCCGTCCGCCGGCGGGTCGTCCTGGCCGCCGACGTGCCGGACGGCGAGGTCGCGCCGATGGACGACCCGCACGTCGAGCGCGGTGCCGTGCGGGTGTCCGCCGACGTCCGCATGCAGGACGTGGCCAGCGCGCACATCGACGACGGCGACGCCGAGGACGACGTCCGTGCCGCGGTGAACGTGGTGCTGGAGGCCGACCTCGGCAGCGAGGACGCGCAGTTCGTCGTCGACCAGGCCGAAGGGCACGAGCTCGCCTGGTACGCCACGCAGGAGCTGGGCCCGGCCCTCGAACTGCTCTGAGCAGCCGCCCCCGCCCGGGTGCCCCTCGACCGAACCTCCGCGAGATCTGCACACTCGGGGCTTTCGAGGCGCCGAAAGCCCCGAGTGTGCAGATCTCGGCGGTCGCGGGACGGGGGGCGTGGGGCCCTCCGTAGGATCGCCGGCAGTCCAGGCGGGTCCTTCGAGGTCAGGAGCAGCACATGCAGTTCGGTCGGTACTACGAGGAGTTCGAGGTCGGCGCGGTCTACAAGCACTGGCCGGGGAAGACCGTCACCGAGTACGACGACCACCTCTTCTGCCTCATCACGATGAACCACCACCCGCTGCACCTGGACGTGAACTACGCGGAGAAGACCACCGACTTCGGCAAGAACGTCGTCGTGGGCAACTACGTCTACTCGCTGCTGCTCGGCATGAGCGTGCCGGACGTCTCCGGCAAGGCGATCGCGAACCTGGAGATCGAGTCGCTGCGGCACGTGGCGCCGACGTTCCACGGCGACACGATCTACGGCGAGACGACGGTGCTGGACAAGACCGAGTCCAAGTCCAAGGACGACCGCGGCATCGTCCACGTCGAGACGATCGGCTACAAGCAGGACGGCACCGTCGTCTGCATCTTCCGCCGCAAGGTCATGGTGCCCAAGCGCTCCTACGGCGAGGCCCGCGGCGGCGAGCAGCCCGGTCGCCCGGAGCCCACGCCCCGCGGCTGACCGCCCCCGCTCAGGGCAGCGCGCCCCACTGCCGCAGGGTCTCCAGCAGGCGCGGGGTGCTCGGCAGCCGGTCCAGGGTGGCGGCGTCGGCGAACAGCGCGTCGTCGGCGTCGTCACCGGGCACCGGCTCGGCGCCCGGCTCCAGCAGGGTGCAGGCGAAGTCGGTCACCTCGTAGACGACGCCGTCGCCCGGGATCGAGAGCCGACCGACGACGGCGTCCGGACGGACGGCCAGACCGGTCTCCTCGCGCACCTCCCGCACGACGGCGTCGGTCAGCGTCTCGCCGGCCTCCACGCGCCCGCCGGGCACCGACCAGAGCCCGGCCGAGGGCGCGTGACCTCGCCGGATGAGCAGCAGCCGTCCGGCGTCGTCCAGCACCACCGCCCCGACGCAGGGCACCACCGGCAGGTCCGCGGTCACGACCGGCACGCTACGGGCCCGGGTCCATCCGTCGGTGCAGCGCTTGACGATCGCGGCCGGTCACAGGACGGTGAATCCCGATGAGCGTCTCCCCGGTCTGCCCCCGCTGCGGCGAGGAGGTGCAGGTCCGCCCCGGTGCGTCGGCGCAGGGGTGGTGCCACGTGCACGGCGCGGTCACCCCGCTGCACCACACGGTGCTGGTCGCACACGACGCGCTCGCGGCGGTGACCGCCGATGCGCGCGTGCCGGCGTGGGTGCCCGATCCCATGCCCGCCGGCTGGTCGGTGACCGGCCTGGCCTGGGGCGGTGAGCCCGGCGCCCGCGCCATCGTCGTCGACACCGCCGGGCCCGCGCCGCTGGGCGGTTCGGCGGAGCTGGTGCTCGTGGCCGAGGAGCCCGGCACCGGGGTCGGCTGCGGCTACGCCGGGCTGCCGGGGCCCGATCCCGGCGACGTCATCGAGGGCCCGTCGTCGGTCGCCGTCGAGGCCGCCGGTCAGCGGGCGCCGCTCTGGGCGGTGCCGACGTCCGACGACCGGGCGGCCTTCGTCGGGGAGGCCTACGGCGTGTGGCTCTGGCTGGTGCTCTGGCCGATGGACGCCGCCTGGCTGCTGGCCGAGGAGCCGAGGCTGCTCGACCTGCGCGAACGCATCTACCCCGACCTGCCGCTTGGCCCGCCCAGCGAGCACCTGCTGCCCGGCCGCTGACGCGAGGACGCGCGGTCGGGGATGATCGGCGCGTCGACCCTGCGACGCCCGGGGCCTGTGTTACCCATGTGACGAACGCGTCCGCCGCAGGTCCGGGCGGGTCTTCCCACGTAGGTCCGGTGTTCGCCCCGGCCTGCCCGTTCGAGCGCCCAGGAGGTGCGGTGAACCTCAAGAAGGTCCTCACCTGGCTGGTGATCGCCTTCGTGGTCTGGTACGTCATCCAGAACCCCGAGGACTCCGCCGAGATGGTCCGCACCGCCGGCACGGCGCTCGGTGACGCCGCCGCGTCGTTCTCCGAGTTCGTCTCCTCGCTGGCCTGAGGTCCGTGTCCGCGCCTCCCGTCCTCCCGGGCCGCGCCAGCAAGGACGCCGCCAAGTACCTGCTCGACGACGAGCAGGTGGTGCTGGCGACGCGGCGGCACTGGGCGGTCCTCATCGAGCCGACCCTCCGGTTCCTGCCGGTGTTCCTGGTCGGTGGGTGGATCTTCCTGTTCGACCCGGAGAACGGGTTCACCAGCGCGGTGGGGCTCGTGATCGTGCTCGGCGCCCTGACCTACTACGGGCTGCGCGTGGGCGAGTGGTGGATGCGGCACTTCATCGTCACCCGACGGCGGGTGCTGCTCACCTCCGGCGTGATCGTCCGGACCGTCACGCTGCTGCCGCTGCGCCGCATCACCGACCTCACGTGGGAGGAGACGTTCTTCGGGCAGATCCTCGGCTACGGCAGCTTCCGGTTCGAGTCGGCCGGCCAGGACCAGGCGCTGCGGCACATCACCTTCATGCCGGACGCGAAGGTCGTCTACCGGGCGGTCAGCGCGCTGCTGTTCGCCAGCGACTGGGGTGGGGCGGCGACCGGCGACGACGAGGGCAATCCCGATCCGCCGCCGCCCCCGCCACGGCCGGCGGCCGGCACGACCCACGACACGCAACCGCTGCCGGACCGGCCCTGAGCCGCCACGCCGGCCGGGGCTGACGGGTGGCCGGCCGCGCGGTGCGGCAGGGTGGGCGGTGATGCGGATCGACCTGCACACCCACTCCTCGGTGTCCGACGGCACCGAGACGCCGGCCGAGCTCGTGCGCACCGCACGCGCCGCCGGGCTGGACGTCGTCGCGCTGACCGACCACGACACCACCGACGGGTGGGCGGAGGCCGCGGACGCCCGCCCCGCCGGGCTCACCGTCGTGCCGGGCATGGAGCTGTCCTGCCGCTGGTTCCCCGCCGACCAGCCCCCGATCAGCGTCCACCTGCTGGCCTACCTGTTCGACCCCGCGCACCCCGCGCTGGCCGCCGAACGGGAACGGCTGCGCGCCGAGCGGCTCGGGCGCGGGCAGCGGATCGTCGAGGCGCTGGCCGCCGACGGCTACCCGGTCGACTGGCCCGAGATCCTCGCGGCCTCGGCCGGCGGGGTGGTCGGCCGGCCGCACGTGGCGCGTGCCCTCGTGCGCGCCGGGGTCGTCGACTCGGTCGACGCCGCGTTCGCCTCGCTGCTGCACCACCGCAGCCCCTACTACGTGACCAAGGCCGACACCGAGGTGCGCCAGGGCATCGCGCTGGTCCGTGCCGCCGGCGGCGTCCCGGTGTTCGCGCACGGGCTGGCCACCAAGCGGGGCCGCGTCGTCGGCGACGACGCCATCGGCGCGATGGTCGAGGCGGGGCTCGTCGGCCTGGAGGTCGACCACCCCGACCACAGCGAGGCGGAGCGGGAGCACCTGCGGGGGCTGGCGCGGGAGCTCGGGCTGATCGTCACCGGCTCCAGCGACTACCACGGCACCAACAAGACGACGCCCATCGGCGCCTGCACCACCGCGCCCGAGCAGTTCGAGGCGCTGCTCGACGCCGGCACCGGCACCGCGCCGTCCACCGGCTGACACCGGATCGTCGTACCCGCTGGCTACCGTGGCGGGCATGCGCAACCCGACCGACGGCGGGCAGACGGTCCTGCCCGGCATGCCGCGGCGGCTGCTGCGCGCGAGCCCGAAGTCGCTGGCCGATTTCTCCGACTGCCCCCGCCGCTACCGGTTCGCCAACGTCGACCGCCCGTCGCCGCCCCGCGGCCCGCGGTTCGCGCACCACAGCGTCGGCACGGCGCTGCACCAGGCGCTGGCCCAGTGGTACGACCTGCCGGTCGAGCGGCGCACGCCCGCCGCGGCCCGGCAGCTGCTGTACGCGGCGTGGACGCCGGCCGGGTTCCGCGACGGCGAGCAGTCCGAGCGCTGGCGGGCCCGCGCGGCCGGCTGGCTGACCGACTACGTCGCCGAGCTCGACCCGACCGTCGAGCCGCGGGCCCGGGAGCGGACCGTCAGCACCACCACCGAGCGGCTCACCCTGTCCGGCCGGGTCGACCGCATCGACGAGCGCGGCGAGGAACTCGTCGTCGTCGACTACAAGACCGGCCGCATCCCGAGCACCGACGACGAGGCGCGCGGCTCGCAGGCGCTGGCGCTCTACGTGCTCGCCGTCCGCCGCACGCTGCGCCGTCCGTGCTCGCGGGTCGAGCTGCACCACCTGCCCAGCGGCACCGTCGCCGGCTTCGACCACACCGAGCGCTCCCTGGCCAACCACGCCCGCCGGGCGGAGGACGTCGCGATCGACATCCAGGCGGCGACCGAGGCGGTGGCCGCCGGCCAGGACGCCGACGACGCCTTCCCGGCGGTGCCCGGCCGGCAGTGCGGCTGGTGCGACTTCCGGTCCGCCTGCCCGCCCGGTCAGGCGGCGGGCCCGGCCCGCGAGCCGTGGAGCTTCCTGTCCGAGGACGACGGCTCAGCCGCCTGAGACCCCCCGGACGGCGAGCGAGATCCCCAGCGCGGCCATGACGACCGCGATGACCGCATCGAGCACGCGCCATGCCCCGCGCCGCGCGAAGATCGGCCGCAGCAGCCGGGCGCCGAAGCCGAGGCCGGTGAACCACAGCGCGCTGCCCACCGCGGCTCCGGTCGCGAACCACCAGCGGTGCTGCTCGTAGGTCGTCGACAGCGAGCCGAGGAGGACGACGGTGTCCAGGTAGACGTGCGGGTTGAGCCAGGTCAGTCCCAGGCAGGTCGCGACCGTGACCGCCAGGGCCGTGCGCGCACCCGACGCGTCGGCCTCCAGGGCACCCGAGGGGCGCAGTGCTCGCCGAGCGGCCAGGACGCCGTAGACCAGCAGGAAGGCAGCGCCGGCGAAGCACACCACCGTCAGCAGGCCCGGACGGCTCAGGACCAGCGTGCCCGCCCCCAGGACGCCGGCGTAGATCAACGCCACATCGGAGAGGGCGCAGACGGCCACGACCACGCCGACGTGCTCGAGCCGGAGGCCCTGGCGAAGGACGAAGGCGTTCTGGGCACCGATCGCGACGATGAGCGACAGCCCGAGACCCATGCCGGCGAAGGCTGCGGTCCAGGCAGGGGAGGAGAGCACCCGGCAACCGTAGGAAGAAGGGAACCCCAAGCCCAGCTCAGGATTCTTCAGCAGCTGTAGCGTTCCTCATGTGGATGTGGAGCTCGGGCAGCTGAAGGCGCTCGCGGCTGCGGTGCTCACCGGCTCGCTCGACGGGGCCGCGCGCGAGCTGCACGTGACCCCGTCCGCGGTGAGCCAACGGCTCAAGGCGCTCGAAGCGGCCACCGGGCGCGTGCTGCTCGTCCGCTCCAGGCCGGTCCGCGTCACGGCGGCCGGGGCGGCGGTGCTCCGCCTCGCCCGCCAGGTGGAGCTGCTCGCCGCCGACGCCGCGCGGGAGCTGCGCACCGACGGCACGAGCGGCGCACCGGTCACGGTGCCCCTCGCGGTGAACGCGGACTCGCTGGCGACCTGGCTGCTCCCGGCGCTGGCCCCCCTGGCCGCGGAACACCGCTTCGACCTGCACAGCGCCGACCAGGAGCGCACCAGCGACCTGCTCCGAGACGGCACCGTCATGGCGGCTGTCACGGCGGCGTCCGAGCCGGTTCCCGGGTGCCGCGCGGTCAGGCTCGGGGTCATGCGCTACCGGCCGATGGCCACCGCGGCCTTCGCCGGGCGATGGTTCCCCGGAGGAGTCACGGCCGATGCCCTCGCGGTCGCCCCCGTCGTCGTCTTCGACCGCGACGACGACCTGCAGCACGCGTACCTCCGACGGCACGGGATCACCCATCCGGCAGTTCACCATGTGCCGTCGTCGGCCGACCATCTGCGGGCGGTCCGCCTGGGGCTGGGCTGGGGGGCCGTGCCGGACCTCCAGCTGGCCCAGGCTGCCGGACCCGGCGGCGGCGAGCTGGTCGAGCTGGATGCCGACGGCGCCACCGACGTCGTCCTCTACTGGCAGCAGTGGCGGCTGAACTCCCCGGCGCTCGACCGGGTGGCCGAGACGGTCATCACCACGGCTCGGGCGCACCTGGCCCCCTGAGCTCAGGCGCTCAGCCGCTCGGCTCCCACCCGCTCGAAGCCGCCCCAGACGATCGGCGAACGCTGCGCGCGCCGCGGCAGCCGCAGCAGAGCCTGGCGGAAGGCGGTCACCGCCGCCGTCGCCGGCACGTCGGTGATCGCGAGCCCCGGCAGCGAGTACAGCCGGCGCGCCCAGGCCGGCAGCAGGGCCACCGCGAGCGAGGCCAGCCCGCCCCAGGCCGGCTGCGCGGGGGTCAGGAAGCGCACCCACGTGGGCATCGGGGGCAGGACGACCAGCCGGTAGGCGTCCCGGGCCGCGGGCGTGACCGCCAGCTGCGGTCGCATCCGGGCGAAGTAGCCGGCGAGCTCGGCGACGGAGGAGGGCACGTCGCCGGCGTCGAGCCCGATCAGCTCCGCCGCGGTGACCTGCTCGGCGACGTAGGTGTCGGCGTCCGCGTCGGTGAGCGGCAGACCCGCCCGGCGGGCCACCGACAGGAAGGAGTCGATCTCGCAGCAGTGCACCCACAGCAGCAGGTCGGGGTCGTCGACCCGGTAGGTGCGGCCGGTGGTCTCCTCGGTGCCGCCCAGGCGCCGGTGGATGCCCCGCACCCGGGCCGCCGCCCGTACCGCCTCGGTCCGGGTGCCGAATGTGAGGGTGTCGACGTAGGTGGCGGTGCGGATCAGCCGTGGCCAGGGCTCGTCGGTGAAGCCGAGCGAGTTGCGGGCGACGCCGTCCATCGCCACCGGGTGCAGGGCCTGCAGCAGCAGGGCCCGCAGCCCACCCACGGAGAAGGTGGGATCGGCGTGCACCCGCCACGTCAGGCTGCCGGGCCCGAAGAACCCGAGGTGGTCCTCCGCCGCGGTCCAGTCCGACCGCGTCGGCAGACGGTTCACCGCGGGACCGGGACGGCCGACCAGAACTCGCCGAGCACCGCGAGCGTCCGGCCGGGGTTCTCGACGGCGGGGGAGTGGATGGAGTCCTCGATCACCGCGTAGCGGGCACCCAGCCGCTCGGCCATGTCGGCCTGCACGTGCGGCATCCAGGCGTCGTCGGCCTCTCCGTGCAGCACGAGCACCGGAACCCCGGTCGCCTTCAGCTCGGCCACCCGGTCCGGCTCGGCGAGCATCGCGTCGGCCATGCCCCGCAGCCCGGCCGCGGAGTTGCTCAGGAACCGGCGGGCGTAGAACTCCCGCGTCGGTGCCGGCACCGCCTGCGCCTTGGGATCGGTCATGGCCAGCTGCTCCATCGTCTCGTGCACCAGCGCCACCCCGCCGGCCTCGAGCAGCGGACCGAGGTGGTCCAGCAGCTCCGCGCGGCCGCCGGTGAGTTGCGCCGGCCCGGAGCCCATCAGGGTGAACGAGGTGAACAGCTCCGGCGCGGCCAGCACCGCCGCCCGGGTGACCAGCCCGCCGAAGCTGTGCCCCAGCAGGTGCAGCGGGCCGGCGTCCTCCGCGGCGAGCTCGCGGGCCACCGCGACGACGTCGTCCCCGAGCTCGGCCACCGAGTACCGGGCGGGGTCGTCGGGTCCCGGCGACTCGTACTGCCCGCGCTGGTCGATGGCCACCACCCGGTAGCCGGTCTCGGCCAGCGGGGCGAGCAGCGGGGCGAAGTCCTCCTTGCTGCCGGTGTAGCCGGCGACCATGAGCACCGTGCCGCGGCTCCCCGGGCCGGTGTCCAGCGCGGCGAGCGGGCCGGCGCCGCCCTGGAAGGTGCGCGCGTCGGCGCCGTGATCGGCCAGCTGGCGCAGATCGGTCGGGGCGACGGCGGGCGGGGAAGCGGAGTCGGGAGCACCGGGCAGGACCATGCGTTCCAGTGAACCGCGTCGTGCCCGGCCCTGTCACGGTGGGTGACTAGCGGTAGCCGAGCACCCGGTCGTCCAGCCGGAGGACGACGGCGGGTCCCAGGATCGTCGCGACCCCGTCCGCCGCCACCGACGCCGGCCAGCGGTCCAGCTCCGCGCCGGTGAGAGCGTCCCGCAGGGCGAAGCCGTCGGGATCCGGCACGACCAGGCGCTCGTCGGCTGCCGTCGGCAACCCGTTCGCCGGCGCGCTCCACCTCGGGACGCCGGTGGCGGGGTCGAGGGCCGAGAGCGTGCTGCCGGTCCGCACGAGGACGACACCGCCCGCCGACGTCTGCCCGACAGCCGCGTCGGGTTCGACGGGGAGGGTCGCGCGGGGGGCGCCTCCGGCGGCTGCGAACAGCCGCACCTCATCACCCGCGCGGACGCCGACGAGCTCGTCGGCACCGAGCAGCGCGACGTCGTCCCCGCTGGTGAGCGGGACGTCGACGGTCCAGTGCTCGGTGCCCTCGAACCCGTCGTAGAGGCGCAGTTGCCCGTGGTCGGCGCCCGCGCACCGCTGCAGGACCGCGACCCCGGCGCCGCCGGCCGCGGCATCCAGCCACCGGCACCCCTCGGGAGCCCGCGCCCGCCAGCGGATGTTGTTGCCGAGCGGATCGAGGGTCACCACACCGGTCGGGCTGCTGGCCAGGACGATCGACGGCGCGGAGGTGAGCACGGCGTCCCCGCGCAGGTCCAGGTTGCGGGTCCAGGTGCGGACGCCGGTGCCCGCGTCCAGGGCCACCGCCTCGTCGCAGCGCTGCGCCGTCCGGAAGACCGCGACGGCGACGCCGTCGGTGACGGTGACCCCGCACAACCGGGCGTTGCTGCGGGTGTAGTGCCAGGCGGCCTCGCCGGTGAGCGGATCCAGGGCCCGCACCCCGTGCGTCGAGCCCACGACCACCCGGCCCGCTTCGACGACGTCGCCCGGCATCGGTCCGCCGTCGGCCGACCAGGCGGCGGAGACGGCACCGGCCGGCGCCCCCGCGGGGACGTCGGCCGGTGCTGCTGTCCTGCTCTCGGTGGCCGCCGCGTCGGATCCGCGCCACAGCAGCGCCGCGACGACGACGAGGGCCAGGGTGGCCGCGATCCAGACCCACACCCGCAGGGGCGGGCGGACCAGCCACCTCCCCATCAGGCGCTGGGGGCCGACTCCGCGCCACCGCGTCCGGCACCGCCGCGACGGCGCCGACGGCGACGCGGCTTGGCGCCGCCTTCACCGCTCTCACCGCTCTCGCCCTGCGCGCCGCCCTCCGGACGGGACTCGGCCGCGCCGACGACGCGCCGTCGCCGCCACCGCCGCCACGGGTCCGCCGCCGCGGTCGGCTCTTGCCGCCGCCGGAGGGAGCCCGGTCACCGGAACGCTCGCCGTCGGGCCGTCCGCGGCCACCTCGGTCGCCGACAGCCGGCCGGTTGCGCTTGCCGGTCTCGCCCAGGTCCTCGAGGACCTCGGCGTCGAGCCCCTCGCGGGTGCGCTGCGAGCGGGGGAGGCGTCCGGTGGCGGTCTCGGGGACGTCCAGGTCGGTGTAGACCCACGGCGAGGTGGAGTAGGTCTCCGGCGGGTCGTCGAAGCCCAGGTCGAGCGCCTTGTTGATCAGCTGCCACCGGGGGATGTCGTCCCAGTCGACCAGGGTGACCGCCACACCGGTGCTACCGGCACGCCCGGTGCGGCCGATGCGGTGCACGTAGGTCTTCTCGTCCTCGGGGCACTGGTAGTTCACGACGTGGCTGACCCCGGTGACGTCGATGCCGCGAGCGGCGACGTCGGTGGCGACCAGCACGTCGACCTTGCCGCTGCGGAAGGCGCGCAGCGCCTGCTCGCGGGCGCCCTGGCCGAGGTCGCCGTGCACGGCCGCTGCGGCGAACCCGCGGTCGACCAGTTCGTCGGCGACCTTCTGCGCGGTGCGCTTGGTGCGGCAGAAGACCATGACCAGGCCGCGGTCGCGGGCCTGCAGCACGCGGGCGAGCAGCTCGGGCTTGTCCAGGTTGTGGGCCCGGTAGATGAACTGGGTGGTCTGCGGGACCGTCGAGCCCTCGTCGTTGCCGTGCGCCCGGATGTGGGTCGGCTGGGTCATGAACGACCGGGAGAGGGTGACGATCGGGCCGGGCATCGTCGCCGAGAACAGCATCGTCTGCCGCTTCTCGGGAACCATCGCGAGGATCCGCTCGATGTCGGGCAGGAAGCCCAGGTCGAGCATCTCGTCGGCCTCGTCGAGGACGAGCACCTTGACCTTGCCGAGGATCAGGTCGCCGCGCTGCGCCAGGTCGAGCAGCCGGCCGGGGGTGCCGACGACGACCTCGACGCCCTTCTTCAGCGACTCGATCTGCGGCTCGAACGCGCGGCCGCCGTAGATGGCCTCGACGCGCACGCCGCGCTTGGCGCCGGCGGTGGCCAGGTCGCGGGAGACCTGCACGCACAGCTCGCGGGTGGGGACGACGACCAGCGCCTGCGGGACGCCGTCGCCACCCTCGGCCGGCGGGGTGACGCGCTGCAGCAGCGGGACGCCGAAGCCGAGGGTCTTGCCGGTGCCGGTGCGGGCCTGACCGATGAGGTCGTTGCCGGCCAGCGCCAGCGGGAGGGTGAGCTCCTGGATGGCGAAGGTGCGGGTGATGCCGGCGTCGGCCAGCGCGGCGACGATGTCGGGGTGCACGTCGAAGTCGCTGAACAGCGGGCTGTCGGGGGCGACGGGCGCGCCGCCGAGCTCCTCGACCCGCGACTCGAGCTCCTCGGGCGCGGGGGCGCCGGACTCGGCGTGCTCGAGGGCGACGGCTTCCGTCGCCGGGGTCTCGGTGGACAAGGGGGTGTTCTCGGTGGAGGTCAGCGTTCTCGCCTCTGGTCTGCTGGGGGACTGCTCCGGCGGCGGAAGTCAACGGCGTCGGCGGCGTCCCGGTCGGTTGTCGCGGGATCGGGCTCCAGCGCCGACGCGCGGCCAGCATGACCGGGCGTCCCTGCGGACTGCCCGGGAGACGGCCCGGCAGGGGCGTCGTCCGACGGTCGTCAGCGCACAGATACACAGCGGGCCGTGCGGCCCACCGGCGGCCATGGTAGCGCGGGCACCGGTTAGCCTCGGCGCGGCCGCATGCACGGTGTGGCGCGAGCCACGCCCGCCCGGGCCCGGCGCGTCCGTCCCGCACCCCCGAGCACCAGGAGACCTGCGTTGAGCCAGCACGAGCCCGGAGCCGTCGTCGACCTGCTGGGCGTGCTGGCCTACGCGGAGCTGACCGCCTTCGACCGGCTGGCCGAGGACGCGCGGCTGGCGCCCACGCTGGCCGGTCACGCCGCGCTCGCCCGGATGGCCGCGGCAGAGATCGGCCACCACGTGCGGCTCGCGGAGCGGATCGTGGAACTGGGCGCCGAGCCGGCGGCGGCGATGGCGCCGTTCACCTCGGCGCTCGACACCTTCCACGAGAGCACCCGGCCGAGCACCTGGCTGGAGGGCCTGGTGAAGGCCTACGTCGGGGACGGGCTGGCCACCGACTTCTACAAGGAGATCGCGGCCTTCCTGCCCGACCCGGACCGGGCGCTCGTGCTCGAGGTGCTCGACGACACCGGGCACGCCGACTTCGCCGTCCGCGAGGTGCGGGCCGCGATCGAGGCCGACCGGCGGCTCGCCGGCCGGCTGGCCCTGTGGGGACGGCGGCTCGTCGGCGAGGCCATCACGCGGTCGCAGGCGGTCATCGCAGAGCACGACGGGCTGGCCGAGCTGATCATCACCGGCACCGGGGACCTCGCCGGCGTCGGCCGGCTCATCGACCGGATCACCGCCGCGCACACCGAGCGGATGAAGACCCTCGGCCTCAATCCATGACACTGCGGTCCTCCGGATCGCACCGCGGCCACGAGCCGTACCCCTGCCGCTCGGAGCGTGTTCGTCGCGCCTGCGCGGGACCCTCCGGGCCCCACTCGGCACGACCATGCAGAAGGGGGCGCCTCCCCGCAGTGCGGAGGCGCCCCCTTCGTGCTCGGGCTGCTAGCTGCCGGCGATGAAGCCGACCCGACGCTGGTCGGCCTGCGCGATCTCGACGTAGGCGATGCGGTCGACCGGAACGACGACCCGCCGACCCCGCTCGTCGATCAGCGTCAACAGGCCGTCCTTGCTGTTCCCGGACATGGCGGCGGACACGTCCGCAGCGATCTCGTCAGGGGTCTTGGGGCTGTCGATGATCAGCTCTTTGGGCGAGTGCTGGACGCCGATCTTGACTTCCACGTGGGCGATGCCTCCTCGTTCGCGACTGTCGTCAACGCTAGACCAGCCACGGGGCCGCGGGCGTGCCGAGGCGGTGCGCCGACAGCGAACGGCACGTCACCCGTCGATCCGGGGGAAGCCGGAGATGCCGCGCCAGGCCAGGGCGGACATGACCGACACCGCCTCGTCGCGGGAGACCGTCGCCTTGCGGGGCAGCCACCAGCGGGCGCTGGTCTCGGCCAGGCCGGTGAGCCCCGAGGCCAGCAGCAGGGCGCGCTCGGGATCCGCGCCGGTGTCGGCGGCGATCACCTCGGCGATGGCCTCGACGCACACGCCGGTACCGCGGTCGACGATCGCGCGGACGTCGGCGTCGTTGCGCAGGTCGGACTCGAAGACCAGGCGGAACGCCTCGCCGTCGGCGTCCACGAAGTCGAAGTAGGCCCCGACCGCGGCGTCCACCCGGGCGCGGTTGTTGTCGGTCGCGGCCATGGCCTCCGCGACCCGCTCGGCCAGCTCGGACACCTGCTCCTCGACCAGGGCGAGGTACAGCTCCCGCTTGCCCGGGAAGTGCTGGTAGAGGACCGGCTTGCTCACCCCGGCGCGGTCGGCGATGTCGTCCATGGCGGCGGCGTGGAAGCCCTGGGCGACGAACACGTCCTGGGCCGCGCGGAGCAGCTGCAGCCGGCGCGCCCCACGGGGCAGCCGGGTGGTCCGGCGGTTGACCGTCGGAGCGGGACGTGGGGGATGCATGGCAGCGAGATGTTACCGACGGGTTCGGCCCCGGCATCGGCCCTGGTGCGAGCACGTCTACCGTCGTCGCGATGCCCGAGCCCACCAGGTCGGTCTCCGCCGCACCGCCCGCCGGCCGACCCCTCGTCGAGGCGGTCGAGTCGGCGACCGCGCTGCCGTCGCTCGGCTCGCTGCTGCCCCCGTGGCCCGGTGAGCAGCTGCCGGTGAGTGGCGGCGAGGTCTTCGTCCGGCGCACTCCCTGGACCGGCCCCGTCGACGGCGCGGACGACCCGGCACTGCGCGAGCGCGCGCTGTACGTGCACGGGTTGGGCGGGGCGTCCACCAACTGGACCGACCTGGCCGCGCTGCTGGCCGTCCGGCTCGACGGCTGGTCGATCGACCTGCCGGGGTTCGGCCACTCCCGGCCCCGGTCGCGGGAGCGGTACTCGATCCGCGGGCACGTGCGCGCCGTCGTCGACGTCCTCGAGCACATCCGCCGGCAACCCGGCTCGGGACAGGGACAGCCCGTCCACCTGCTCGGCAACTCGCTCGGCGGCCTGGCGAGCCTCGTGGTCGCCGCCCGCCGACCCGATCTGGTCGCGACGCTGACCCTCGTCTCGCCGGCGATGCCGGTCTACCGGGTGCCCGACGCGTTCAGCAAGGCCCTGCTGCTCCTGGTGCTGCCCGGGGCCACCTCGCTCGCGGAGCGGCGCCTGGCCGGGGTGACCCCCGAGCAGAACGTCCGGGCGATGATCCGCATGTGCTTCGGCGATCCGGCCGCGGTGCCGGGGGAGCGCGTCGAGCAGGCGGTCCAGGAGATGCGCGAGCGGCTCGAGCAGCCGTGGGCGCACCGGGCCGTGGCAGGCAGCATGCGCGGGCTGATCACGTCCTACCTCCGGGTCGGCCGGGCGAACGCCTGGCGCATGGCCGCGTCGCTGCGGCGGCCGACGCTGGTGCTGTGGGGTGACCGGGACCGGCTCGTCGATCCCGCGCTCGCTCCCCGGCTGACCTCGGTGATCCCGGATGCGCGGCTGCGGCTCCTCGACGGCATCGGGCACGTCGCGATGATGGAGGCCCCCGAGCCCACCGCCCGCGCCGTCCTCGGGATGCTCGAGGGGCTGCCGCATCCCTGACGCCGGCTTGCCCCCGCCACGCCGCGGAGCGTGAGACGCTGGCGGGCGGTCATCGCGACGGTCGGTGGGGGCGAGGGGGTCGGGGAGTGTCGGGACGCCGCACCGACGGCCGGCCGGGCCCCCGCGGCGGTGCGACCCGGGCAGCGACCCCGCCGCGGCGCTCCCGTCCCGGTCCGCTCGTCGCGACGCCGGACCCCCGCAGGGCACGGACCACCCACCACGAGGCGCCCCTCCGGGCGTTCGCCCGCCGGTACGGCTGGCGCGCCTACGCCATCCCCTTCCTGACCGTGGCCACCCTGTTCGCGCTCGTGGACCTGGCCGCGCACGGGACGACGAACGCCGACCCCGCGGCCTCGACCACCGATCAGCCGACGTCCTCGGTCGTGTCCCTGCCCGATCCGGAGGTGACACCCCCTGCTCCGGCGGAGGGCGACGCCGAGCCGACCGAGGCGCCACCGCCGCCACCCGAGGCCGCCGTGGCGCCGTACGTGGAGCAGGGCGCCGGGACCGTCGCCGTCGTCGACGGGACCGGGCCGGTGTACGGCACCGGACCGCTGAACCGGTTCGTGGTCGAGGTGGAGGACGGCATCGGGGTGGACGGCCAGGCCTTCGCGGCCGCCGTCGAGGCGACGCTCGGTGATCCGCGGTCGTGGGGCGCCGGCGGCCGGATGTCCTTCCAGCGGGTCGGCGCGGCCGAGGCGGCCGCCGCGCAGTACGAGTTCAAGGTGACCCTGGTCAGCCCCGGCTCCATGGAGAGCTACTGCCCGGGCGTCGGCACCGGCGGCTACACGTCCTGCCGCTACGGCGAGCGCGCCGTCATCAACCTGGCCCGGTGGGCCACCGCGGTGCCGCACTACGACGGCGACGTCGAGACCTACCGCCACTACGTGGTCAACCACGAGGTGGGGCACGCGCTCGGCCAGGGCCACGTGAGCTGCCCGGGACCGGGTCAGCTGGCTCCGGTCATGGTCCAGCAGACCCTGGGGCTCGGGGGCTGCACGAAGAACGCCTGGCCCTACCCCACCTGACGTCCTCGGCGATGATCAGGTGACCTGATCATTTGGTGTCCTCCCTCGTGGTCGACGGCGAGGGAGGACGCCGCATGCCGAGGGAGGACGGCGTCTCCGGCCCCTCGGTCACCGGTCCGAGCAGAAGCGCGAGCCGCCGGGAATGGCGGTGGGCGGCCCGCGGTTGTGCCGGTGAACGTGCCGGTCCAGGCCGGAGAACCCGCCACACCGAGGAGCTCGCGTGTCCCTGCCACCCCTGGTGGAGCCCGCCGCCGACCTGTCGATCGACGAGGTCCGCCGCTACAGCCGTCACCTGATCATCCCGGACGTCGGCATGGACGGGCAGAAGCGGCTGAAGAACGCCAAGGTGCTCGCCGTCGGCGCGGGTGGCCTCGGCTCGCCGGTGCTCATGTACCTGGCCGCGGCCGGCGTGGGCACCCTCGGCATCGTCGAGTTCGACACCGTCGACGAGTCGAACCTGCAGCGGCAGATCATCCACGGCGTCTCCGACATCGGCCGCTCCAAGGCCGAGAGCGCGCGGGACTCCATCAAGGAGATCAACCCCTACGTCGACGTCCGGCTGCACAACACCCGGCTCGACAACGACAACGTGCTGGAGATCTTCGGCCAGTACGACCTGATCGTCGACGGCACCGACAACTTCGCGACCCGCTACATGGTCAACGACGCGTGCGTGCTGCTCGGCAAGCCCTACGTGTGGGGCTCGATCTACCGCTTCGACGGCCAGGTCTCGGTCTTCTGGGACGAGCACGGGCCGAACTACCGCGACCTCTACCCGGTCCCGCCGCCGCCCGGCATGGTGCCCAGCTGCGCCGAGGGCGGCGTGCTCGGCGTCCTCTGCGCGACGGTGGGCGCGATCCAGGCCACCGAGGCGGTCAAGCTGATCACCGGCATCGGCGAGACGCTGCTCGGCCGGCTCATGGTCTACGACGCCCTGGAGATGACCTTCCGCGAGATCAAGGTCCGCAAGGACCCCGAGGGCGAGCCGATCACCGGCCTCATCGACTACGAGACCTTCTGCGGCGTGGTGTCGATGGAGGCGCAGATCGCCGCGGCCGGCTCGACCATCACCGTCGACGAGCTCAAGGACATGATGGACGCCGGCAAGGACTTCGAGCTGATCGACGTCCGCGAGCCGAACGAGTACGAGATCGTGTCCATCCCGGGCGCGAAGCTCATCCCCAAGGACGAGATCCTCTCGGGCCGCGCGCTGGCGCAGCTGCCGAACGACAAGCCGATCGTGCTGCACTGCAAGACCGGCGTGCGCTCGGCGGAGGTCCTCGCCGCGGTCAAGGAGGCCGGCTTTAAGGACGCCGTCCACGTGCAGGGCGGCGTGACCTCCTGGGCGACCCGGATCGACAAGGCGCTGCCCACCTACTGATCGACAGCTCGACCACCGATCGACGGCTCGCACTGCTCCCCGAGGAGCGGAGCGGGCCGTCGTCGTCTTGACTGACTGCATGGCCGACTTCTCGCCCGTCGAGCTGCTCGAGCTGTTCCAGCGCGGGCAGGCCACGTTCACCGACCGGGTGGACGCGGTGAAACCCGGGCAGTGGGCGGACGAGGCGCTGCCGGGGTGGACGGTGGCCGACCTCGTCGCCCACCTGATCACCGAGCACCTCTGGGCGCCACCGCTGCTGGCCGGCGAGCCCTTCGTCGAGGGCCGCTTCCCCGACGACACCAACGACCTGCTCGGGGACGACCCGCTCACCGGCTGGGAGAGCGCCGCGGACGGTTCCCTGTCGGCCTTCGCCGAGGACGGCGCCCTGATCCGCACCGTCCACCTGCAGCGCGGCCCGACCCCGGCCGGCCAGTACATCCTCGAGATGGTCGCCGACCTCACCGTGCACGCCTGGGACCTCGCCCGCGCGACCGGCGGGGACCGGGAGCTCGACGGCGAGCTGGTCACCGCCTCGCTGGTGCTCGCCGAGCAGCTGCCGGAGGACGGCGTGCCGGGGTTCTTCGCACCGCCCCTGGACGTCTCGGCCTCGGCGCGGCCCCAGACGCGGCTGCTCGCCCGGTTCGGGCGCAAGGACTACTGAGCCGGCCGATCGGCCATGATCGAGGGGTGTCCGATGCCGCCCTCGACGTCGACGAGGCGGTGTTCGACGTCGTCGAGCGGATCCCGCCGGGACGGGTGAGCACCTACGGCGCGATCGGGCGGCTGGTCGGCGTCGGTCCCCGGCGGGTGGCCCGGGCGCTGTCGCAGGGCGGGGGAGCGGTGGCCTGGTTCCGGGTCGTCCGCGCCGACGGTTCGGTCGCGGAGCCGGTCCGCGTCCGCCAGCTGGAGCTGCTCGCGGCCGAGGGGGTGCCGGTCAGGAACGGCCGGGTCGACCTGTCCGCCGTGGGCTGGCCGGACCGCGACACGGGCCTCATCCCCGGGGATGACGCGGGATCGAGCAAGATCGTCCGGAGGAGCGACGCGGGACAGGGGTCCCGCGCGATCGGATGAGAGGGTGCCGAACCTGACCGCGCAGCGCCCCGCGCCCTCCACCCGCGCCCTCCGCGCCGCCCCGTCCCGCAGGTACGGGCGCCGGCTGCTGCTCGCCCTCGTCCTGCTGGTCACCGTGGCCGTCGCTGCGCTCTGGGTGGGCACGCCGGACGTGGCCGACGCCAGGACGCGGGTGGACGAGCGGCTGGCCGAGCTGTCCGGGACGCCGCTGGACGGCGAGATCCCCGAGCCGATCGCCGCCGCGCTGCTGGCGACCGAGGACAGCCGTTTCGCCGACCACATCGGGATCGACTGGCGCGGCGCCCTGCGGGCCCCGCTCGGCCTGGTCACCGGGGACGACCTCGGGGGCTCGACGCTGCACCAGCAGCTGGCCCGGATGGTCTACCTGGGCGGCGCCACCGACCCCTGGGCCAAGGTTCGCGCGGTCGTGCTGGCCGTCAAGGTCGACCGCGCGTGGAGCGACGCGGACATCCTGCGCATGTACCTGGACTCGGCGTACTTCGGCCACGGCTTCTACGGGGTGAGCTCCGCGGCCGAGGGCTACTTCGGGCGGCGGCCGGCCGACCTGGACTGGGCGCAGGCCTCGCTGCTGGTGGGCCTGGTCCAGGCGCCGAGCGCCTTCGACCCGCTGGTGCACCCGGAGCGGGCGAGAGCCCGCCAGGCGCACGTGCTGAACCGGCTGGTGGACGTCGGCACCCTCGACCGGGCCACGGCCGACCAGATCGCCGCGCAACCGTGGGGGCTGCGGAGCTGAGCCGTCCCACCTGACCCGGCCGTCCCGGAACTGTCGGCGGCGCGTGCTTCCATCGGAGGCGTGGCACAGGGGGGAGCGGCACCGGTCTACCGGCTCGTCGCGGCGGAGGCGGCGCACCGCCCCGCAGCTCCTCGCCTCGACCCCACCCAGCAGGCCGTGGTCGACCACCCCGCCGGGCCGCTGCTCGTGCTCGCAGGCCCCGGCACCGGCAAGACGACGACGATCGTCGAGGCCGTCGCCACCCGCATCGAGGCGGGGGTCGATCCGGAGCAGATCCTCGTCCTGACCTTCAGCCGCAAGGCCGCCGCGGAGCTGCGCACGCGCATCACCGGACGGGTGGGCCGGACCATCCGCGAACCGCTGGCCCGCACCTTCCACTCCTATGCCTACGGGGTCCTCCGCCGAGCGGCGCTGCTGCGCGGCGAGGCCCCGCCGCGCCTGCTCACCGCGGCCGAGCAGGACGCGGTCGTCGCCGAGCTGCTCCGCGGTGACGTGGAGGAGGAGGGCGCGGTCCGCTGGCCGGCCGAGCTCGGCCCGGCACTGGGGACGGCGGGCTTCCGCAGGGAACTGCGCGAGCTGCTGCTGCGGGCCACCGAGCGGGGGGTCGACGCGCCCCGGCTGGCGGCCTGGGGACGCGATTCCGGGCGCGAGCACTGGGTGCACGCCGCCGCCTTTCAGGAGCAGTACGAGGCGGTGACCGCCTTCTCGACCCTGGGCCGCGGCGACGCTTCGGGCTACGACCCCGCCGAGCTGGTGCGGCAGGCGATCGCCGAGCTGGACGGGGACGCCGAGCTGCTGCGGCAGGAGCGCGAGCGCGCCCGCTGGCTGTTCGTCGACGAGTACCAGGACACCGACCCGGCCCAGGTGGAGCTGCTGACCCTGCTCGCCGGCCGGGGCGGCAACCTGGTCGCGGTCGGTGACCCCGACCAGTCGATCTACGCCTTCCGCGGCGCCGAGCCGCGCGGCATCACCGAGTTCCCCGACCGCTTCCGGCACACCGACGGCCGGCCGGCCGGCCGGGTGTCGCTGGGCGTCTCCCGCCGGTCGGGAGCGGAGCTCCTGCGGATCAGCCGGGTCGTCGCCGACGGGTTGCCCGGGCCGTGGGAGCACCGCCGGCTCGTCGCGGGCGAGGCGGACGACCCCGGCAGCGCCGAGGTGCACGTCTTCGGCTCCACCGCCCTGGAGGCGGCCTACCTGGCCGACGTCCTCCGGCGGGCGCACCTGCTCGACGGTCTGCCCTGGTCGCAGATGGCCGTCGTCGTCCGCGCGGCCGGCGCGCTCGGGCCGCTGCGCCGGGCGCTGGCCTCGGCCGGCGTGCCGGTCGCGGTCTCGTCGGAGGATCTCCCGCTGGCGGCGCAGCCCGCGGTCGCGCCGTTCCTCAGCGCGCTGACCGCGCTGCTGCCCCGGCCGGGCACCGATCCCGACGAGGGCCTGACCACCGGGCTGGACGAGCCGGCCGCGGAGGCGTTGCTGGCCTCGCCGCTCGGCGGCGCCACCGTGCTCGACCTGCGCAGGCTCCGCCGCGCGGTCCGGCTGGCGCTCGTCGCGAAGGGCGTGGACCCGGCCGAGCGGGGCGAGCCGCTGGCCATGGCCCTGGCCGACGACGGGCTGCTGGAGGCGCTGCCGCCGCACGTCGCCGGGCCGGCCCAGCGCGTGGCCGACGTCCTGGCGGCGGGTCGGATGGCGCTCGCGCAGGACGGCACGGCCGAGGACGTGCTGTGGGCCATGTGGCAGCGCAGTGGCCTGGCCGGGCGGTGGGCCCGCGCGAGCGCGGCCGGTGGGCCGTCCGGGGCGGTCGCCGACCGGGACCTCGACGCGGTCGTTGCGCTGTTCGACGCAGCCGCGGGCTTCGTCGACAGGCTGCCCTCGGCGGACGTCCGCGCCTTCGTCGCGCACCTCTCCGCGCAGGAGCTGCCGAGCGAGGGCGGTGCGGCGCGGGCGGCGGCGGGGGAGACCGTCCGGCTGCTCACCGCGCACGCCGCCAAGGGCCTGGAGTGGGACCTGGTGTGCGTGGCCGGTGTCCAGGAGGGCGTGTGGCCGGACCTGCGCGAGCGGTCGTCGCTGCTGGGGGCCGAGGAGCTGGTCGAGCGGGCCGCCGGCATCGACGGCGCGGCGGTGGACCGCCGGACGCTGGCGCTCGCGGAGGAACGCCGGCTGTTCTACGTCGCCGTCACCCGGGCCCGGCGCCGGCTGGTCGTGACGGCGGTGCAGGGTGCGCTCGACGGGCCCGACGCCGGCGCGACGCCCTCCCGCTTCCTCGACCTGGTCCAGCCGCCGCCCGAGGAGGGGCGGTCGCTCACCGAGCTGCCGCGGTCGCTCACCCTGCCGGCGCTCGTGGCCGAGCTGCGCCGCGCGGTCAGCGACCCGGCGACGCCCTCGGCCCGCAGGTCGGCCGCCGCTTCCGTGCTGCGCCGGCTGGCCGACGAGCGGGTGCCCGGTGCCGCTCCCGGTGACTGGTGGGGGCTCGCCCCGCTGTCCGACGACGCCCCGCTGGTGCCCGACGACGGCGAGGTCCGTGTCCGCCCCTCGCACATCGAGACCTTCCAGCGCTGCCCGCTGCGCTGGGTGCTCGGCGCCGTCGGTGCGGAGGCGTCGCCCGACGCCACCCGGACCGTCGGCACGGCGGTGCACGCCGTCGCCCAGCAGGTCGCCGAGGGGCTGCCGCCGGCGGAGGCGCCGGCCGCCCTGGACCGCGAGCTGGACCAGCTCGACCTCGGGCCGGGATGGGCCGATCAGCGGCAGCGCCACAGCGCCCAGGACATGCTGGGCAGGTTCCTCCGCTGGCACGCCGCGCACGACCGCGAGCTCGTCGGCGTCGAGGAGAACTTCGACGTGGTCGTCGGGCGGGCGCGGCTGCGCGGGCAGGTCGACCGGCTCGAGCGCGACGCCGAGGGCCGGCTGGTGGTGGTCGACCTCAAGACGGGGAAGACGGCCGCGAAGAACATCGAGGAGCACGGGCAGCTCGCCGCCTACCAGGTCGCCGTTGCAGCGGGCGGCTTCGGGGAGCACGGCGACGTGCCCGGTGGGGCTGCGCTGCTGCAGGTCGGTACCGGCAGCAAGGCCAAGGAGCAGCACCAGGAGCCGCTGCCGGTGGACCTGCCGCTGCCCCGCACGTGGGCCGGCGAGCTGATCGCCGAGGTGGGTGAGGGCATGGGGGCGGCCACCTTCGAGGTGCGCACCGGTAGTCACTGCGCCCGCTGCCCGGCGCGGCGCACCTGCCCGATGCACGAGCGCGGCCGGCAGGTGACCGGATGACCCCCACGTCCCGGGCCGGGGCCGCAGCACAGCTGTCCTTCGACGAGCTCTTCGCCGACGCCGCGGCCGAGCCCGCCGCGCCGCGCCGGCTGCTCACGCCCGCCGAGGTGGCGGCCCGGTGCGGCCTGTCCTACGCGCCGTCGCCCGAGCAGGCCCGCGTCGTGGAGGCTCCCGCCGATCGGCCGCTCGTCGTCGTCGCCGGTGCGGGGTCGGGGAAGACCGAGACGATGGCGGCGCGGGTCTCCTGGCTGGTCGCCAACCGGATCGTCGCGCCCGAGGAGATCCTCGGCCTCACCTTCACCCGCAAGGCGGCCAGCGAGCTCAACGAGCGCGTCCACCTGCGGCTCGGAGCGCTCGCGGCGCATCCCGACACCGAGCCGGAGCTCCGGGAGCGGCTGGCCGTGGCCCAGCCGACGGTGTCGACCTACCACGGCTACGCCGCCGCACTGGTCGCCGAGCACGGGCTGCGCATCGGCGTCGAGCCGGGCGCCGGGGTGCTCGGCCCGGCGATGTGCTGGGGGCAGGCGGCCACCGTGGTGTCCGCCTGGACCGGCGACATGAGCGACGTCCCCCTCACCCCGCTCACCACCGTCGAGGACGTGCTCGCGCTCGCCTCCGAGATGGGCGAGCACGACGTGAGCCCGGCGGCGCTCCGCAACTGGACGGCGAAGCTGGAGGCCCGGATCGCCGGCTACGCCGACGCGCCCAAGAAGCGCGGCCCGTACGCGGCGGTCACCGAGATGCTCGCCCGCCAGCGGGCGCGGGTGGCGCTGCTCCCGCTGGTCGAGGCGTTCGAGGCGCGCAAGCGGGCCATGGGGTCGATCGACTACGCCGACCAGGTCGCCCATGCCGCGCGGGTCGCCGTCGCCTCGCCGGAGGTCGGCCGGCGCGAGCGCGCCCGCTGGAAGGTCGTGCTGCTCGACGAGTACCAGGACACCAGCGTCGGCCAGCTGCGCATGCTCGAGGCGCTGTTCGGCGGGGACACCGGGCACGGGGTGCTCGCTGTCGGCGATCCGCGGCAGTCGATCTACGGCTGGCGGGGGGCGTCGGCCGGCACGATCGAGCGGTTCGACCGCACCTTCCCCGGCCGCGGCGCCAAGCGGGCGCAGCGGCTGACACTGGCCACCAGCTGGCGCAACGACGAGACGGTGCTCGCCGTCGCCAACGCCGTCTCGGCGATGCTGCCGCCGCCGGAGCACCCGCTGCCCGACCTCGCGCCCGCCCCGACCGCCGGGCGGGGCGCGGTCACGGTCGGGCTCTACGAGACCGTCGCCGAGGAGACCGCCGCGCTGGCCGACCGGCTGACCGCGTGCTGGCGGAACGAGGACCCGCTCGTCGCGCGCCCCGACGGCCGGCACCCGACCGTCGCGGTCCTGGCCCGCACCCGCAAGCAGCTGCCCGGGATCGCCGCTGCGCTGCGCGAACGCGACGTGCCCGTCGAGGTCGTGGGCCTGGGCGGGCTGCTCGAGGTGCCCGAGGTCTCCGACGTCGTCGCGACGCTCACCGTGCTGGTCGACCCGACCGCCGGTGACGCGCTCGGTCGGCTGCTCACCGGCGCCCGCTGGCGGATCGGGCCGCGCGACCTCGCCGCGCTGGAGGCGCGGGCCCGCGCCCTGGTGCACGCCCGCCGTCCGGCTGGGCCGGCCGAGGAGGGGCAGGTCGACGCACCCGTCGAGCGCGGCAGCATCGTCGAGGCGCTCGACGACCTCGGCGACGCCGCCGCCTACTCGCCCGCCGGGTACCGCAGGCTGCGCCGGCTCGGCGCCGAGTTGGGGCACCTGCGCGGCGGGCTGGGGGAGTCCCTGCCGGACCTCGTCGACGAGGTCGGCCGGACCCTGGGCCTGGAGACCGAACTGGCCAGCGCGCCGGAGGTCAGCCCGGCCGGGGCCCGTGCGCACCTCGACGCGCTGCACCGCGTCGCCGCCGAGTTCACCGAGCTGGCCGAGCTGCCGTCCCTGCCGGCGTTCCTCGGGTACCTCCGTGACGCCGACGAGCGCGAGCGTGGGTTGGAACCCGGCGAGGTGGCGGTGAACCCCGAGGCGGTGCAGCTGCTCACCGGGCACTCGGCGAAGGGCCTGGAGTGGGACGTCGTCGCCGTCCCGGGCATGACCGTCGACCAGTTCCCGGCCCGCAGCAACGCCAGCGACTCGTGGATCAAGGACCCCGGTGCCGTGCCGGTCGACCTGCGGGTCACCGACCGCGCCGAGCTCCCGCGGCTGACGCTGCCGGTGCCCGGGTCCGGTGACCAGGCGGCGGTTCGCGACGCGCTCGAGCGATACGTGCAGGACTGGAAGGACTTCGGCCGCGACGAGGAGATCCGGCTCGGCTACGTGGCGGTCACCCGCGCCCGGCACCTGCTGCTGTGCTCGGGCAGCTGGTGGCGGGACGGGGTCAACGCGTGCGGTCCGTCGGTGCTGCTGCACACGGTGAAGGAGGCCTGCGAGGCCGGCGCGGGCGAGGTCGTGCACTGGGCGCCGGCACCCGAGGAGGGCGCGACCAACCCGGCGCTGGAGGAGTGGCCGGTCGGGATCTGGCCGACCGACCCGCTGTCGGCCCGCCGCCGGCGGGCGCTCACCGCGGCCGCCGAGCTGGTGGAGTCCGCCGCCGCGCACCCCCTGGACCCGGAGCTGTCGCTCGGCGACGACGACCCGCTGGTCGCTTCCTGGATCCGGGACGCCGACCTGCTGCTGCGCGAGCGGGAGCGGCACTCCGCGCCGACCGTCGACGTGCCGCTGCCCTCGCACCTGTCGGTGTCCGCGCTGGTCACCCTGCGGCGCGACCCGGCCGAACTCGCGCGCCGGCTCCGCCGGCCGATGCCTGCGGCACCGGCGCCGCAGGCCCGCCGCGGCACCGCGTTCCACACCTGGCTCGAGGAGCGGTTCGGGGCGGCCCGCCTGGTCGACCTCGACGAGCTGCCCGGCTCCGGCGACGAGTTCGCCGCCCCCGACGGCGCGCTGGCCGAGCTGCAGGAGGCCTTCCTGGCCAGCGAGTGGGCCGACCGCCAGCCGGTCGAGGTGGAGGTGCCGTTCGAGACCCCGCTCGGACCGCTCATCCTGCGCGGCCGCATCGACGCGGTCTTCGCCGACGCCGACGGCCGCTTCGAGGTGATCGACTGGAAGACCGGCCCGCCGCCCACCGGCGCGGAGCTCTCCGCCGCCGGGGTCCAGCTGGCCGCCTACCGGCTGGGCTGGTCGCGGCTGGCCGGCGTCCCGGTCGAGCAGGTCAGCGCCGGCTTCCACCACGTCGCGGCCAAGGAGACGGTCCGCCCCGTCGACCTGCTCGACGAGGCGGGCCTGCTCGCCCTGGTCACCGGAACGCCCGACTGACACCCGCGGACGACGGAATCCCCGGTGCGAGACGCCTCGTTCGACGTTCCCTCCGCGCAGGGTCGAGGACTAGCCTTTCGGCGTCATCGCGGGGGACCGGGAGCGACCGACTGGACCCATCATGCTGAACGACAGCACCGTCGAGGCCAACATCCCGGCGAGCGATCTGGACCGGGCCAGGGCCTTCTACGCCGACAAGCTCGGGCTGACGCCGCGACAGGAGTTCGACGTCGAGGCGCTCGGCTACGAGACGAGCGGCGGGACCAGGTTCAACATCTACCGGACCGAGTTCGCCGGCCAGGCTGGCCACACGATCGCCCAGTGGCACGTCGCCGACATCGAGTCCGAGGTCCGCGACCTCAAGGCAAAGGGCGTCGTCTTCGAGGTCTACGACCTGCCGGGCGTCGAGTGGGACGACGAGATCGCCACCCTGCCGGGCATGGGCAGGGCGGCCTGGTTCAAGGACAGCGAGGGCAACGTCATGTGCGTGGACCAGGAGCTCCCCAGGTCCTGACCGGGGTGACCTCCACCGAGCGGGACTCGTCGGCCGGACCCGGCTCGTCGGCACCGCAGGCCGGGAGGGTCAGGACGCCGAGGAGAAGCAGAGCCACCCGGTACGGCGTCGGCGCCGGAGGTCGCGCCGTCACGATGTGGTCAGCTCCACGGCGTAGAGCGGCCACTCGTCCGGCACGCCCTTGAGCCGGTGCGTGCCGCGGTCGGCGAAGCGGAACCCGGCGCCGGCGACGAGGTCCTTCACTGTGCGCGAGCACAGGACCTCGTCCGGTCCGGTCAGCGCCATCACGCGGGCGGCGATGTGCACCGCGATGCCCCGCACGTGGCCGTCGACGATCTCGCACTCCCCGGTGTGCAGCCCCGCGCGGACGCGCAACCCCAGCTCCGCCAGGTCGGCACGCATCGCGGCGGCGGCGCGGATGGCGCGGGCGGGCCCCTCGAACGTCGCGAGGAACCCGTCCCCCGTCGTCTCCACCTCGTGGCCGCGGAACCGGGCGAGGTTCGCTCGCACCAGGTCGTCGTGCTCCTCCCTCACCCGCCGCCACCGCCGGTCACCGAGCTCGGCCGCGCGGGCGGTGGAGTCGACGAGGTCGGTGAACAGGACCGTGACGACGACCCGGTCCGGCTCGACCGCCGGGGCGCGACTGGTGAGGAACTCCTGGGTGAGTGCCAGGACGGCGTCCTGGTCGCCGAAGAACGGGAAGTGGTCGGCGCCCGGCAGCTCGTGGAACGTCGCCTGGGGTAGCCGCGCAGCCATGTACCGCCCGGCCTCCACGGAGGCCATCAGGTCGCCGGTCCGGTGGAGCACGAGCGTGGGCACGTGCACCGAACCGAGCAGACCCCGCAGGTCCACCGGTCCCATGGCCTCGATCTCGTCGATGCTCTCCGCCGGGCTGCCCGCCGAGAAGAAGAACGTCGAGAACCACCGGCGAGTGGAGGGATCGGCGGCCTCGGTGGGAGTCAGTTCCTGGAACACCGCGTCGACGTCGAACGACATCGTGCGCAAGCTGTCCACCAGCCACTCGCGCTGCTCCGGGCTGCTGCCCCAGGGGTACTCGTCGTCGCGGAGGGTCGCCGGGTGGGAGGCGAAGGTGACCACCGCGGCCGTCCGCTCCGGATGGGCTGCCGCGTACAGCAGCGCCAGCCGGCCGCCCAGGTGGCAGCCGAAGAAGGCCACCCGCTCCGAGCCGACGGGCCGAGGACCGCGGAGACGTCGTCCATCGTGTCCTCGAACGCGTGTCCCGTCGGACCCCGGTCGGACATCCCGTTGCCGACGCGGTCGAACAGGATCAGCCGGGAGAACGACGCGAGCCGGGACAGGAACTCCGCGAACGCCGGGTTCTCCCACATCAGGGCCAGGTGCGTCGGCCACCCCAGGAGGAAGACCAGGTCCAGGTCGCCGTCCCCCACGACCTGGTAGGCCAGCGCCGCCCCCGCAGGGGTGTGCGTGTACGAGACCGGCGGGCCGAACCGCATGGCAGGGGTGACCGGGCCGGTCAGCCGGACGACGGGCCGGCGACGTCGACGGCGGCGGTCACGGTGCCCGCCGTCCGGCCGGGCAGGGTCGTCATCGCAGACTCCTCAGCTGGACGCGATCCTGTCCAGGATCGCTCGCGTCAGCTTCTCCGGTGCCTGCTCCGGAATCCAGTGGCTGACGCCTGCCAGCTCGACGAACCGGTAGTCGCCGGTCACGAACGGCTGGCACGCCTCCGCCGCGGTCCGGCCCACCGCCACGTCCTCGTCGCTCCATACGTACGTCGTCGGCACCGTCACCGGGTCGACCCGGGTGCTCGAGCTCATCGCCCGGTACCAGTTCAGCGCCGCGGTGAGCGCCCCCGGCGCCGACAGCACCGCCACGTACTCGTCCACCGCCTCTGCCGGCACCGCGTCGCCGAACATCCGGCGGAGCCGACGCGCGTCGTCGGCCAGCAGGACCTCCTCGGCCTTGCCCTCCTGCCAGAACAGCCGGATGTAGGCCGAGCGCTCCTTCTGCTCGGGATCGGTCCGGAACGCCGCGGTGTAGGCGGCCGGGTGCGGCACCGACACCGCCGTCAGCGACCGCACGCGGTCGGCGTGCCAGCCGGCCAGCGCCCACGCGACGTTCGCGCCCCAGTCGTGGCCGACGACGTCGGCGACTGGGATCTCCAGCGCCGTCATGAGGTCGGCGGTCACCTGGGCGAGGTTCTGCAGGGCGTAGGAGTCGACGTCGGCCGGGCGGGCGCCGGGGGAGTAGCCCAGCTGGTCGGGGGCGTAGGTCCGCAGCCCCGCCTCGGCGAGTAACGGCGTCACGGCGGCCCACGACGCCGACGTCTCCGGGAAGCCGTGCAGGAGCAGCACCGGCCGCCCGTCCTCGGGGCCGTCGACGCGCACGTCGAAGGTCAGGTCGCCGACATCGGTGCGCAGCAGCTCTCCGGGCATGCACCGGACGCTAGCCGGGACCGGGCACCACCGTCGGGAGCACTACCGTCGGGAGCCGTGACCAGCAGTCCTGAGCGCGAGTTCGTAGCCGCCCACCTCGACGACCTGTACGCCGACCTCGACGCGTGGGTGCGCATCCCCTCGATCTCCGCGGACCCGGCGCACGCCGGTGACGTCGCCGCCAGCGCCGAGTGGCTCGCCGAGGCGCTGCGCCGCACCGGCTTCCCGACCGTCGAGATCTGGCCGACCCCGGGCGCGCCCGCCGTCTACGCCGAGTGGCGCAGCGCCGACCCCGATGCGCCGGTCGCCCTGATCTACGGCCACCACGACGTGCAGCCGGTGGATCCGCCGGAGCTCTGGGTCCACCCGCCGTTCGAGCCGACCCGCGTCGAGGGCCCGGACGGCCCCGAACTGCACGGCCGCGGAGCCAGCGACGACAAGGGCGTGCTGATCGTCCACCTGCTCGGCCTGCGCGCCCACCTCGCGGCGACCGGTCGGGACACTCCCGCCGTCACCGTCAAGCTCCTGGTCGAGGGCGAGGAGGAGTCGGGGTCGCCGCACTTCGCCGCCCTTCTGCGCGAGCGCCGCGACCGGCTCGACTGCGACGTCGTCGTCGTCAGCGACACCGGCATGGCCGGACCCGACACCCCCAGCGCGGTGACCGCGATGCGGGGGCTGGCCGACGCCGAGATCACCCTGCGCGGCCCGAAGGTCGACCTGCACTCCGGCTCGTTCGGCGGGGCCGTGCCCAACCCGCTGCACGCGATGGCCCGGCTGCTCGCGAGCCTCCACGACGACCAGGGCCGGGTGACCCTGCCCGGGTTCTACGACCGGGTCCGGGAGCTCTCCGACCGCGAGCGCGACCTGATGAGCCGGGTGCCGTTCGACGAGCAGGCCTGGCTGGCCGGGCCGGCTGCGTCGCGCACCACCTACGGCGAGGCGGGCTTCAGCACGCTGGAGCGCACCGGCGCGCGGCCCACCGCCGAGGTCAACGGCATGTGGGGCGGGTACACCGGCCCCGGGCACAAGACGATCATCCCGGCCGAGGCGCACGCCAAGATCACCTTCCGGCTGGTCTCCGACCAGCGTCCTGAGGAGATCGGCGCCATGGTGCGGGCGTGGGTGGAGGCCCACCTGCCCGAGGGCATCGAGGCCGAGGTGCACACCCCGCCCGGCGGCGTCGCCCCCTGCGCGAGCGACCTGGACTCCCCAGCGATGGACGCGCTGCTGCGCGCCATCGGGCAGGCGTTCGACACCGCGCCGGAGGACGTGCTGCTCACCCGCGAGGGCGGCAGTGGTCCCGAGGCCGACCTCGTCACGGAGCTCGGCGCGCCGCTGGTGTTCCTCGGCGTCGGGCTGCCCACCGACCGCATCCACTCGCCGAACGAGCGGGTGCTGCTGCGCATGCTCGAGCGCGGTGCGGAGGCGGCCGCGCACCTGTGGCGCGAGCTCGCGGCGCTGCCGCGGGGTTAGCGGGACCCGCTGACGACGGTGGCGCCGCGCTCGTCGTCAGCGGCCACCGCCGGCGTCATCCCGGCCTCCGCCACCGCCGCCACCGCGGCGGCGACCTGGCCCTGGCTCACCTCGAACAGCACGGTGCCCCCAGTGGTCAGCCAGCCGACCGCGCCGGCGAGCACGCGCCGCGCCACGGCCAGCCCGTCGTCCCCGCCGTCGAGCGCGGTCCGCGGCTCGTGGTCCCGGGCCTCCGGGGGCAGCTCGCGGAGCGCGGGCGTCGGCACGTAGGGCACGTTCGCGACCAGGACGGCGATCCGGCCGCGCAGCTCCACGGGCAGCGCGTCGAACAGGTCGCCCTCGTGCACCGGGACGCCGGGGAGGTTGCGCCGGGCGCAGCGCACGGCCGCCGGGTCGACGTCGGCGGCGTGCAGCACGGCGTCCGGGTGCCGGGCGAGCAGGGCGGCGCCGACGGCTCCGGAGCCGCAGCACAGGTCGACGACGACGTCGCCGGTTCGGACGAGCGCGGCCGCCTCGGCCACGAGCAGTTCGGTGCGCCGGCGCGGCACGAAGACGGCGGGCGCCACCGCGAGGCGCAGGCCGTCGAACTCCGCCCAGCCGAGCACGTGCTCCAGCGGCTCGCCCGCGACGCGGCGCCGCAGCAGCTCATCCAGCCGGGCCGGCGCGCCCGCCTCGGCGAGCAGCAGCGCGGCCTCCTCCTCGGCGAAGACGCAGCCGGCGGCGCGCAGCCGTTCGACGACGGCTGTCTCCTCGGAAGGCACTCCGGCACGCTACGCGCGGCCTAGGGTTGGGCCGTGACGTCGCCTGCGCAGCCCGCTCCGCCGCCGGGCTGGTACGCCGACCCGGACGGCACCCCGGGCATGGTCCGGTGGTGGAGCGGATCGGCGTGGTCCGACGTCGCGACGCCGGCCGGTCCCGGGGTCGCCGTCCAGTCCTCGCCGGTGCTGACGCCGCAGCGGCCGGCCGACCCGGCGCCCGCGCCGTGGGGGAGCGCCCCGGATCCCGCGCCGGCGCGGTCGAGCCGCCGCACCTGGCTCGTCGTCGCCGGGGTGCTGGCGACGATCGTCGCCGTCGCGCTGGCCTTCGTGATCGGTGGCGGGGGGAGCGACGTCGTCGCGGAGCGGGACCGCCCCCCTGCGGGTTCGGGCCAGCTGCCCTCCGGGCCGACGTTCCCGCCGGGCACCGTCCGGATCGTCGACGAGGCGTCGGGCATCGCGTACCCCTACCTCGGCGCCGGCTGGTCGGAGTTCGACATGGCGCTGATGTACGAGACGATCACCGTCGCGGGCCAGTACTTCACGACCCAGGAGGTCACCCCGGCCGGCGACAGGTTCATCGCCCAGGTGACCTCCGGCCCGGTGGCCGACGGCTACGGCTGGTCGGGGCCGGGGAGCCTGGGAACCACGGTGGCGTCCCTGGCGGACAGCGTGCGCGGCAACTACTACCCGGGACCCAACGAGCGGCGGATCCTCCGCGACGAGGCGCGCACGGTCGACGGCCACGCCGCGCACCTGATCGAGTTCCAGCTCTCCTGGGACGTCGAGGGCTACGACGCGTCGGGGGAGCGGGCGGCGCTGCTGCTCGTCGACGTCGGCCGCTCCCGGCCGGCGCTGCTCTACATCTCCATCCCGAACACGCACGCCGAGCTGTACGGCGTGATCGACCGACTCCTCGAGGCCGTCGACGTCCTGTGAGGGCGGCGATGATCAGCTCTCCTGATCGTGCGGCGTCCTCCCTCGTGGTCCACGGCGAGGGAGGGCGCCGCACCGTGAGGGAGGACGGCGGAGCAGCCTCCTGCGGGGCGCCGTGTCCCCGCCCGCGGCTAGGGTCGGACCCGTGACGGCAGCCGGAACCGACCTCACCCTGCGGCACCCCGTCGAACGGTTCACGCTCGACAACGGCCTGCGCGTCGTCCTCGCCCCGGACCGCAGCGTGCCCGTGGTGGCGGTGAGCGTCTTCTACGACGTCGGGATGCGCAACGAGCCCGAGGGCCGCACCGGCTTCGCGCACCTCTTCGAGCACCTCATGTTCCAGGGCTCGGCGCACGTGCCGAAGATGGAGCACGCCCGCCTGGTCCAGGCCGCCGGCGGCACGTTCAACGGCTCCACCCACCAGGACTACACGAACTACTTCGAGGCCCTGCCCGCCGAGGCCCTGGAGCGCGCGCTGTTCCTCGAGGCCGACCGGATGGCCGCGCCGGCGATCACCGAGGAGAACCTCCGCAACCAGATCGACGTGGTGAAGGAGGAGATCCGGGTCAACGTGCTCAACCGGCCCTACGGCGCCTTTCCCTGGCTGCAGCTGCCGCAGGTCGCGTTCGACAGCTTCGCCAACACCCACGACGGCTACGGCTCGTTCGTCGACCTGGAGTCCTCCACCGTCGACGACGCCACCGACTTCTTCCACAAGTACTACGCCCCGGGCAACGCCGTGCTCTGCCTGGGCGGCGACCTCGACGTCGCGGAGACCGAGAAGCTGGTCCGCCGCTGGTTCGGCCCCGTCCCCGCCCGCGAGGTGCCCCCGACCGCGCAGACCGGCGAGCCGTGGCCGACGTCGGTGCGCTCGGCGGTGGTCGAGGACCGGCAGGCGCCGGCTCCGGCCGTGGCACTGGGCTGGCGGGTGCCCGACCCCGTCGCGGACTTCGACGCCTACCTCGGCAGCGTGCTGCTCGCCGAGCTGCTCAGCGAGGGCGATGCCTCGCGGCTGGAGCGCCGGCTGATCCACGACGACCGCATCGCGATCGCGCAGAGCAGCTACGTGGGCCTGTTCGGCGACCCCTTCGACGTCCGCGACGCGACGCTGCTGACCACCCAGGTGCACCATCCGGCCGCCGTGCCGGTCGAGCGCGTCACCGCCGCGGTGCACGAGGAGATCGCCCGCGTCGCGACCGACGGCGTCGACGCCGACGAGCTGCGCCGCGTGCAGGCGCGCACCGAGGCGCAGCTGCTGCGCCAGGCCGACTCCGTGCTCGGCCGCACGCTCGCCTTCGCCGCCGCGGAGCTGATCCACGGCCGGGCGGAGCTGGCCGGGGAGCTCGCCGCCCGGCTGGCCGCGGTCACCCCGGACCAGGTGCGGACGGCGGCCCGCGGGCTGGATCCGGGCACCGTCGCGATGCTGGAGCTGCGTCCGGCGGGAGGCTCCCGGTGAGCGCGCCCCTCGACTTCTCGCTGATCCCGCCGCTGGGCGAGCCCCGTCCCCACCCCGTACCGCCGGCCACCGAGACGACGCTGGCCGGCGGCCTGCGGGTGGTGGTCGTGCCGCGGCCGGGTGTGCCGCTGGTCGAGCTGCGGCTGCGCGTCCCGTTCGCTGCGCCCGACACGGGCTCGGCCGGGGTGCACGCTGCCCGGTCCGGCGTCCTCGCCGGTGCGGTGCTGCTCGGCACCGCGTCGCACGACCAGACCGGCCTCGCGCAGCTGCTGCAGAGCCACGGCGCCGAGATGGCGGTCTCCGCCGACAGCGACCGCTTGCTGCTGAGCACCACGCTGCTGCCCGGCGGGTTGCGCCCGGTGCTGGACGTCCTCGCGGAGCTGCTCACCTCCGCCACGTATCCCACCGACGGCGTGGAGGGCGAGCGGGGCCGGCTCGCCGAGCGGATCACCATCGCCCGCTCGCAGCCGGGAGTCATCGCGCGGGCGGCGCTCAGCGAGCGCCGCTACGCAGGCCACCCCTACGCGATCTCGCTGCCCGAACCCGAGGACGTCGCCGCCGTCGACGCCGACGCCCTGCGCGCGCTGCACCGCGAGCGGGTGCTGCCCGCGGGCAGCTCGCTGGTGCTCGTCGGCGACCTCGACCCGGCCGCAGCCACGGACGCCGTCGCCGCGGCGCTGGCGACCTGGGCCGGTGCCGGCGCGGCCGTCGAGTCCTCGCCGGCACCCGCGCAGCACTCGCCGGTCCTCGCCCTGGTCGATCGGCCGGGCGCCGTGCAGTCCAACATCCGCCTCGGCGGCCCGGCGCCCGCCCGCACCGACCCCGACCTGCCGGCGGTGCGGCTGGCCGCGATGGTCTTCGGCGGCTACTTCTCCTCCCGCCTGGTGGAGAACATCCGCGAGCGGCGGGGCTACAGCTACAGCCCGCGCAGCGCGGTCGAGCACCTGGCCGGGGCGTCGTCCTTCCTCGTCGAGGCCGACGTCGCCACCGAGGTCACCGGCCCGGCGCTCCTGGAGACGCTCTACGAGCTCGGCCGCATGGCGCTGACCCCGGTCACCGAGGCGGAGCTCGATGCCGCCCGCCGGTACGTCCTGGGCAGCATGGCGCTGTCGACGGCGACCCACGCGGGGCTGGCCAGCACGCTCTCCGCGCTCGTGGGTGCCGGACTGCCCGCCGGCTGGCTGGCCGATCACCAGCGGGCGCTCGAGGCGGTCACCGTGGAGCAGGTGCAGGAGGTGTCCCGCCGCTACCTCGCGCCGTCCGCGCTCACCGCGGTGGTGGTGGGCGACGCCGAGCAGGTCGCGGCGTCCCTCGGCGCGCTCGGCGACCTGACGGTGCATCGGGACGGCGGCGCATGACCGTCCCGCCCGGCGGCAGCAGCCCGGCCGACAACCCGCCGCCTCCGGGTACCGCCGAAGGCTGGCCGTCGGGCCTGCTCCCGTCGAGCGGCACGGTGCCGGTCCTCTCCCGCGTGGCCCACGACAGGGCGCACCTCGCCCGGACGCGGCCGGATCCCACCGGTGGGCGGCCCGTGCGGGTGCTCACCGTCGACCAGCACCGCGCCGTCCCCGTGGAGCAGACGCCCGACGGGACGGCGCTGATGTGGGACGAGCGGCCGGAGCTCCCGGTCGGCGCGGTCTTCCTCGGCGAGGCCGACGACGTGCCGTACGCCGCCGTCCGTGGCGAGCGGGCGCTGACGGTCAGCGGCCGCCCCGTCGACCGCTGGTCCGGCCTGCGCGAGCTCGCCACCGAGCTGGGCGACCTCGACGCCGGCCTGCTGGTCGAGGCGATCGGCATCCTGGAGTGGCACGAGCGGAACAGGTTCAGCCCGCTCACCGGGGCGCCCACGGTCATCGAACGGGCCGGCTGGGTGCAGCGCGACCCGACCACCGGGGCCGAGATCTTCCCGCGCACCGACCCCGCCGTGATCATGCTCGTGCACGACGGCGCCGGCCGCGTCGTCCTGGGGCGGCAGGCGATCTGGCCGCCCGGCAGGTTCTCGATCCTCGCCGGCTTCGTCGAGCCCGGGGAGTCGGCGGAGGCCGCCGTCGCCCGCGAGGTCGCCGAGGAGGTGGGGCTGCGGGTCACCGACGTGCAGTACGCGGGCAGCCAGCCCTGGCCGTTCCCGCAGTCGCTCATGCTCGGCTTCGTCGCGCGTGCGGACGCCGCCGGTGAGCTGGTCCTCGATCCGCACGAGATCGAGGAGGCCCGTTGGTTCTCCCGGGAGCAACTGCTGGCCGGGGAGGGGCTGGCCGCGCTGCCACCGGCGGTCTCGATCGCCCGCAACCTCATCGACCGCTGGCTCGCGGGCGAGTTCGACGCCTAGCTGTACCGACCAGAGACGTTGGTCGAGGACGTGTGATCACGAGATCTGACTGAAGATCTTGTGCGAGGAGGACCTCCGGACGTGGAGTGGAGCTGCTGAAGGCACCCGCTCACACGAACCCGGAGGTCCTCGTGGCCCACGCTAACGCTGCCCTGACTCCCCGCCACCGTCTCAAGCTCGCCCGCGCCGTGGTCGAGGACGGCTGGTCGATCGGCTATGCCGCGGCGGTGTTCAACGTCGCCTGGCCGACGGCGAAGAAGTGGGCTGACCGCTATCGGACCGGTGGGCCGGCGGCGATGGAGGACCGCAGCTCACGCCCGCACTCCTGCCCGCGTCGCACGCCGCGGCCGGTGGTGCGCAAAATCGTGCACCTGCGCTGGAAGAAGCGACTGGGCCCGGTCCAGATCGCCGACCGGCTCGGGCTGGCCGCCTCCACGGTGCACGCGGTACTGGTCCGCTGCCGGATCAACCGGCTGTCTCACGTCGACCGGGCCACCGGGGAGCCGATCCGCCGCTACGAACACGACCACCCCGGCGACTTGCTGCACGTAGACGTGAAGAAGCTGGGCAACATCCCCGACGGCGGCGGGCACCGCTATGTCGGCCGCGCCCAGGGTGACAAGAACCGGGCGGCCACCGCCGGCAAGCCGCGCAGCAAGCACCACGGCCCGCTGCTGGGCACCGCGTTCGTGCACACGGTGATCGACGACCACAGCCGGGTTGCCTACGCCGAAATCCACGACGACGAGACCGCTGCCACCGCAATCGGCGTGCTCCGTCGGGCGGTGGCCTGGTTCGCCGCCCGCGGCGTGACCACCCGGCGGGTCCTCTCCGACAACGGCTCGGCCTACCGCTCCCACGCCTGGCGCGATGCCTGTCTCGAGCTGGGCATCAAGCCCAAGCGCACCCGGCCCTACCGGCCACAGACCAACGGCAAGATCGAACGGTTCCACCGCACCATGGCCGACGGCTGGGCGTTCCGAAGGATGTTCCTCAGCGAGCACGCACGCCGCCAGGCCCTGCCTAGCTGGCTACACGAGTACAACCATCACCGGCCCCACACCGCCATCGGCAAGCACTCCCCGATCACCCGCTTGAACAACCTCGCTGGGCAGTACACCTAG
>NZ_LWUA01000263.1 GCF_005222955.1 Blastococcus sp. CCUG 61487
CCGGACTTCCGGTGCAGGAAGTCCCGGACTTCCGGTGCAGGAAGTTCGCAGGCGTACCTGGCCACCGCCGCGGGCAACCCTCCGACCATGACCATCGCCGGACGGTTCGCCACCGCGCTGGACTCGGTCACCGACCCGGAGCTGGCCCGCCCGGAGCTGCTCCCGGTCCGGCTGGCCCGTGCCTGCGTGAGCATGCTCCCCGTCGACGGCGTCGGGCTGAGCCTGCTCGCCGTCGACGGCCACCGGGTGCCACTGGGCGCCGCCCCCGAGGAGGCGGCGCTGGCCGAGCGACTGCAGTTCACCGTGGGCACGGGGCCGTGCGCCTCGGCGGAGAGCTGCCGCCACCCGGTGTTCGCCGTCGAGGAGGAGATGCTGCGCCGCTGGCCGGTGTTCGCCGGCCTGCTGCACCGCGAGACGCCGTACCGGGCGGTGGTGGCGCTGCCCCTGGAGCTCGGCCTCAGCGGCTCGGCGGCGATCGACCTGTACTTCCGGCGCTCGGCGGACGTGGCCGCGCTCGACGTGTTCGAGGCGATGGCCGTCGGCGAGCTCGTCGGCTCGGCGCTCAGCGACGCGGCCCTGTGGTCCACGTGGCGGGCCGAGCGGGGACCGGACTGGCTGCACGGGCCGACGCCGCAGGAGCGCACCGCGGCCTGGGCGGCCGTCGACCGGATCGCCGCGGAGCTGGGCGTGGGCCCGGACACGGCGGTGGCGCTGCTGCGGGCGCGGGCCTACGTGCTGGGTGTTCCCGCGGACCAGGTCGCCGCCGACGTGCGGTCCGGCCGGCTGCCGGTCAGCGACCTCCAGGTCCCGACGGAGACCTGAGCTCAACCGGTGACGGCGGCCGGCGTGACCCCGGCCAGTTCGAGCGCCGTCCGGACCGCCCGGGCCAGGTCGACGGCGCCGGGGGTGTCCCCGTGCACGCAGATCGACTCCACCCGTGCGGGGACCGTGCTGCCGTCGACGGCGACGACCGTTCCCTCGACCGCCATCCGCACGGCCCGGTCCGCCACGACCGCCGGGTCCAGCAGGAGCGCGCCGGGTCCTCCGCGCGGGACGAGGTGCCCGTCGGGCGTGTACTGGCGATCGGCGAACCCCTCGGCGATCGGCCGGAGGCCCGCGGCCTCCGCCGTCCTGAGCAGCGCCGAGCCGGGCAGCCCCAGCACGGGCAGGCCGGGGTCGTACGCGACGACGGCGTCCACCACCGCCCGCGCCTGCTCCGCGTGCCCGACCGTCGCGTTGTAGAGCGCGCCGTGCGGCTTGACGTAGCCGACGCGGCCACCCTCGGCGCGCGCGATCCCGTCGAGCGCGGCCAGTTGGTAGAGCACGTCGTCGGCCAGCTCGCCCGGCTCGACGTCGATGAACCGGCGGCCGAAGCCGGCGAGGTCCCGGTAGGAGACCTGCGCCCCGATCGCCACGCCCCCGGCCACGGCCGATGCGCAGACGCGACGCATGGTCGAGGGGTCGCCGGCGTGGAAGCCGCAGGCGACGTTGGCGCTGGTGATGACGCGCAGCAGCGCGTCGTCGTCACCCAGCCGCCAGACGCCGAAGCCCTCGCCGAGGTCGGCGTTGAGGTCGACGGTGCTGCTCACCGGCGCAGTCTCGCACTGCACCGGGGAGCGGGCCGGTCACTGCTCCGGCTTGAGCTGCACCTTCACCACGCCGTCCTCCTTCTCCTGGAACTTCCGGTACATCTCCGGCGCCTCCGAGAGCGGCACCCGGTGGGTGGCGAAGTCGTCGCAGCCCAGCGGGTCGGCGTCGGTCAGCAGCGGCATGATGTCGGGGATCCAGCGCTTGATGTTCGCCTGGCCCATGTGCAGCTGGATCTGCTTGTCGAACAACGTGAGCATCGGGATCGGGTCGGCCATCCCGCCGTAGACGCCCGACAGGGAGATCGTGCCGCCGCGGCGGACGATGTCGATCGCGGAGTAGAGGGCGTTGAGCCGATCGACGCCGGCGGTCTGCATCAGCGGCGCGGAGATCGCCTTGGGCAGCAACCCGGCCGCCTTCTGCACGAACGTCGTCGCCGGCGAACCGTGCGCCTCCAGCCCGACCGCATCCAGCACCGAGTCGGGGCCGCGCCCGCCGGTCAGGTCGCGGATCGCGTCACCGAGGTCGTCCTCGTGCTCGCGCAGGTCGACGACCTCCACGCCCCGGGCGCGCACCCGCTCGAGGCGCTCGGGCACCAGGTCCACGCCGATGACCCGGTACCCCTTGTGCTGTGCGATCCGGCAGGCGAAGTCCCCGATCGGGCCCAGGCCGAGCACGACGAGCGTCCCGCCGTCCGGGACGTTCGCGTACTCCACGCCCTGCCAGGCGGTGGGCAGGATGTCGGAGAGGTAGGCGAACCGGTCGTCGCTCGGGCCCTCCGGCAGCGGGATGTGCGTGAACTGCGCCTGCGGCACCCGCAGGTACTCCGCCTGGCCGCCGGGCACCTCGCCGTACAGCTTCGAGAAGCCGAACAGCGCCGCCCCCATCCCCTGATCGCGCACCTGGGTGGTCTCGCACTGGGTGTACAGGTGCTGCCGGCACATCCAGCAGTGCCCGCAGGAGATCTGGAACGGGATCGCGACCCGATCGCCGACCTTCAGGTCGCCGACGTCCGAGCCCACCTCCACGACCTGCCCCATGGCCTCGTGGCCGAGGATGTCGCCGACGCCCATGAACGGTGCCAGCGGCTCGTACAGGTGCAGGTCCGAGCCGCAGATGTTGGTCGTGGTCACCCGGATGACGGCGTCGGTCGGCTCCTGCACGAAGGGGTCGGGCACCTCCTCGACGCGTACGTCGCGCTGTCCGTGCCAGGTCACTGCCTTCATGGGTCCACCCGTTCGTCTCATCGCGTGCGCGCCGTCGTCGGCGCAGGCTCACGGCTCCACGGGTGCCCGTGACCGACCGACCGAAACCGGATCGTCCACCACGCTCCCATCGGAATGCACCCGGCCGGCGGCGTGCTGCTGACGGCATGGCACCGGCCGAGCCGCTGACCCTCTTCGATCTCGAGTCACCACCCGCTCCCGCACCGCCGAACCGGCTGCTGCAGGTGCGCCGCATCTACGCCGAGCCGGCGGCCCTCGGCAGCCCGCGCGGCCGGCAGGTGCTCGGCCGCTTCCCCGACGCCGAGGTCGTCGAGGTGCCGTCGCACTGGCAGATCCCGGACCTGCACGGCAACGAGGGCAACGTCGAGCGCTGGGTGCGGGTGAAGACCGAGACGCTGGTGCTCGGGGTGAAGAAGTCGCTGTCCGCCCGGCCCAACGGCCGCTCGGCCGACTTCATCGCGCCCTCGACGGCCAACGGGTGCGCGATGGCGTCGCCTACTGCTACGTCCCCCGGAGGAAGGGCTACGCGAACCCGATCACGGTCTTCACCAACATCGAGCAGATCACCGGCTACCTGCGCCGCCACGCGATCCGGCAGGGGCCCAAGCCGGCCCCGAACCAGGTGGACCCGGACAGCTGGGTCTACGACCTCGGCGAGAACAGCGACTGCTCGGTCGACGCGCTGGTGAGCGACAACGTGGCCGACCTGGTCGCCACCTTCCGCGAGCTGCCGACGGCGAAGGCGTCCTTCGCCACCAAGTACGTCAACCGGCGGCTGCTCGACCTGGATCCGGCCGGCCGCACCCGGATCCGGTTCTCCGTCATGCCCGAGGACGACGCGCACCTGCCCGACGTGCGCACCAGCCGGGTGGCCGAGCGGATCGCCGCCGTCGACGACTTCGTGGCCGCCGGCTACGAGGTGCACCTCAACCTCTCCCCCGTCGTCCTCCGCGACGGCTGGGAGGCCGACTGGGGTGCGTTGTTACAGCGACTGGACGACGAGCTCTCCCCCGCGACCAAGGCGCAGGCCGCCCCCGAGGTCATCCTGCTGACGCACAACCGCGGGCTGCACGAGGTGAACCTCGGCTGGCACCCGCAGGCGGAGGAGGTGCTGTGGCGGCCCGACCTGCAGCAGGCCAAGCGCAGCCAGAACGGGCAGGACAACGTCCGCTACCGCACCGACGTCAAGCGTGACGGAGTACAGCGACTGCACCGACTGGTCGAGCGCCATGCCCCGTGGCTCCGCGTCCGGTACGCCTTCTGAGGCCACCCGCCGACGTGCTGGAAACCCGGCTCCCACTTCCCTCGCACCCCTTCAAATGGTCACCGTTGGTGTGACAAGGTCGTACAGGTAGTGATCGATCGATGGCCGAGGGAGCACGCACGATGGACCTCGGACATCTGTCGGCGGTGCCGCCGGAGCACCTCCTGGACGCGCTGCCGGTCGCCGTCGTCGTCGCCGACGACCAGGGCCGGATCACCTACGCCAACCCGGCCATCCGCACGCTGCTCGGCCACGATCCCGCGTTGCTGATCGGCCGGTCGCTCACGAAGTCGCTGCCGCAGCGCTTCCAGCCCAGCGGGAACGGCACGACGCTGCGCCCGCAGAGCGTCGGCCAGGGCGAGCTGCTCGGTCGCACCACGCAGCTGCCGGTGCTGCACGCCGACGGGCACGAAGTGGTCGTCGACCTCACGCTGGCCCGGCTCGACGCCGCCCCCGGCAAGCCGGCCGACCAGCGCTCGATCGTGTGCGTGCTGCGCGATGCCAGCGCCACGATCCTGCTCGAGCGCCAACTGCAGGTCAGCCGCTACCTGACCGCGACCCTCCGGGTCACCACCGCGCTCACCGAGGCCGCCGACGCCGACGTCGCCTTCCAGCGCGTGCTGCCCACCCTCTGCACCGAGCTGGACTGGGACGCCGCGGTGCTGTGGGAGACCGACGACCACAGCGGCCGCCTGGTGCACGCCGGCACCTGGACCGCGCCCGGCGAGGAGGTCGCCGCCCTGCGCAGCGAGACCCGCCGCACCTTCGGTCGGGGCGAGGGGCTGCCCGGCCTCGTGCGGGCCGGGCGGGCGCCGGTCGTCATCGAGGACCTCTGGACCGATCCGCGGTTCCTCCGCGGGGCGGCGGCTGGTGCCGACGACGTGCGCACCGGCGTGGCCTTCCCGGTGCTGCACGGCGAGTCGGTGCTGGGCGTGTGCGAGCTGTTCTCCCACGAGCAGCGCACGGTGCCACCCGAACTGGTCGAGGTGCTCGCGCACGCCGGCCGGCAGATCGGGCAGTTCCTCGGCCGGTTGCGGGCCGAGTCCGAGGTCCGGGGGCTCGCGGAGACGCTGCAGCGCTCCCTGCTTCCCTCGCACCTGCCGACGGTGCCCGGCGTCGACCTGGCCGCGCACTACCGGGCCGGCGGCGGCTCGGCGCTGGTGGGCGGCGACACCTACGACGTCATGCCGCTGCCCGACGGCCGCTGGATGGCGCTCGTCGCCGACGTGTGCGGCACCGGTGCGGAGGCCGCCGCGCTCACCGCGCTGACCCGGCACACCGCGCGCGCCGCCTCGGCCGCCGGCTGCCCCGCCGCGGTGCTCGCGGCGATCAACACCGCGCTGCTGCACGAGCAGGCCACCGGCCCGCTGCGCTTCGTCACCGCCTGCTGCCTGGTGCTGGAGCGCGGCCCGCGCGGCCACCGCGTCGGCATCAGCATCGCCGGGCACCCCCCACCGCTGCTGCGCACCGCCGACGGCGCGGTCGTTGCGCTGGGCCGGCCCGCCGCGCCGCTGGGCGTCGACCCGGACACCGTCTACTCCGCCCACCCCGTGGACCTGCCCGCCGGGAGCATGCTGCTGCTCTACACCGACGGGGTCACCGAGGCGCGGGACACCGCGGGCGAGCAGTTCGGCGAGGACGCGCTGCAGGAGCTGCTGCGGCACGATCGCTGCGCCGACGCCGAGGTGGCGGTCGCGGCCGTCGCGGCGGCCGTCGAGGACCAGGTGTCCGGCTCCCGGTACGAGGCCGACGACATGGCGCTGCTGGCCCTCGGCGTGCCCGGCTGAGCTCAGCCGGTCTGCCCGGTGTCGGCGTGCGCCACCCCGACCGGCTTGGACTCCGGCGAGCCCCGCTGGCGGAGGTAGACCGCGAAGATCGCCATCGAGCCGACCGCGAGCATCTCCGACTGCCAGTTCTGGAAGCTGCGATTCCAGAAATCGGCCTCGGCCAGATAACCCGCGAAGGTCACCGGGTCCTGTCGCTCACCCAGTTGCTCGCTGTTGAAGGCCACCCATCCGGTGAGCGCCGACGCCGCCCACGTCAGCAGGAACAACCCGCCCATGAGCAACCCGAGCGAGCGGGAGAACAGCGTCGTGCGCCAGCCGCCGGCTCCCGCCCAGGCCGGGGAGTCCGCGTGGGTGTGCTGCCCGACCCGCTGCTCCCGGTCCGATTCCGTGCCCTCCCGACCGGGCTCCTTCGACTCGCTGGAGCCCTTCTGGACCAGCCAGACCGTGGCGAAGATGTAGAGGAAGAACTGCAGGTACTCCGACTGCCAGTTCTCCATCACGTCGACCATGAACGACGACGAGGTGACGTAGTCGGCCAGGCTCATCCGCTCCAGCCCGTTCGCGACCTGGTCGGCGTTGACGTCGGCCACCCCGGAGAGCGCCTGGCCCACGAGCGTGACGAGGAACAGCCCACCGAAGGTCAGGCTGAGCGCGTTGGTGCGCAGGAAGCCGTAGCTCGGTTCGTCGACGCTGCTCACCGGCCCAGCGCCCCCAGCGCGAAGGCGTAGGCGACGCCCATCAGGACGAGCACCAGGTAGGCGAGGAAGACGACCCGGACGCCGTTCACGGCCCGTCCACCTCGCAGTCGTACGGCGCCTCGCCCCGCGGCTCGCACGCCGCTGCGGTGATCCGCCACCCGGCACCGGTGTCGGTCAGGAACAGAACGTCATCGCCGACCCGCACCTGCGCCTCCCCGCTCCAGACCTCGACCGCCGACACCCCGCCGTCCGGCAGCGCCACCTCGCCGATCGCGTCGGGACACGGCGCCGACGCCTCGAACTCGAGCGCCGCCAGGGTCGCCGGGGCCAGGAGAGCGCAGCGCGCCTCCTCGGCCGTCCCGGGGTCGGCGAAGGTGGCCACCACCGCGCGCACCTCGTCGTCCGACGCCCCGGCGCAACCGGCCAGCGCCGCCGTCGCGCCGGCGGCGGCGCACCACGTCCTCACCGAGCCCACGACACCTCCTCGAAGGGGGCGCCGGCCTGCTGCTCGACCGGACCCCGGGAGCGCTACCCCCCTCGATCGCGCGGGCAAACGATCACCACCCGACCGGGCGGTGCCGGCCCGGCTACCGTGGCGGCGTGGCGCGGGTGGTGGTCGTGGGCGCCGGGCTCGGCGGGCTGGCCGCCGCCGCGAGGCTGGGCGCGCTCGGTCATCGGGTGACGGTGCTGGAGCAGGCCGCGGAGATCGGCGGCAAGCTGGGACGCGCCGAGCTCGACGGCCACGTCTTCGACACCGGCCCGAGCCTGGTGACCCTGCCGCAGATCCAGCGCGACCTGTTCGCCGCCACCGGGGCTCCGCTGGAGGCCGCTCTGGACCTGGTCCGGCTCGACCCGGCGGTCGCCTACCGGTTCGCCGACGGGACCCGGCTGTCGATGCCCGGGACGCCGGACGCGGTGCCCACGGCACTGGACGCCGCGCTCCGGGACGGTGCGGGCGCCCAGTGGGCGGCACTGATGGCCCGGGCCGAGCGGATGTGGGCGGTCAGCGAGAGGCCGTTCCTGCGCAGCCCGCTGGCCGGTGCGGGCACGCTCGCCCGGCTGGCCCGCCGTCCGGCCGACGTCGCGACCGTCGCGCCGTGGCGCTCGCTGCGCGGCCTCGGGGAGAGCTACCTGCGGCATCCGCACCTGCGCACGCTGCTCGACCGCTACGCCACCTACTCCGGGTCCGACCCGCGGCGCGCGCCGGCGGTGCTGGCCACGGTGCCGTACGCCGAGCAGGCGTTCGGCTCCTGGTACGTGCGCGGCGGGTTGCGCCGGCTGGCGACGGCGGTGGCCGAGCGGGCGGCGGCGCACGGGGCGGAGCTGCGCACCGGCTGCGCGGTGCGCCGGGTGCTGGTCGACGGCGGTCGGGCGAGCGGCGTCGAACTGGCCGACGGCGAGGTGGTGCCGGCCGACGTCGTCGTCTCCGGGGTGGACGCCGAGGCGCTGTACGCCGATCTGCTCCCGGCGGGCGGCGAGGCCGACCGGGCCCGTCGGAACCTGGCCCGGGCGACGCCGTCGCTGTCCGGGTTCGTGCTGCTGCTGGGGCTGCGCGGCCGCACGCCCGGCCTGGCCCACCACACCGTGCTGTTCCCCGCCGACTACGACGCGGAGTTCGACGCCGTCTTCGGGACCGGGCGCGACGAGGGCCGCCCGCGACCGGTGCCCGACCCGACCGTGTACATCAGCGCGCCCGACGACCCGGAGCTGCGTCCGGACGAGGACAGCGAATCGTGGTTCGTGCTGGTCAACGCCCCCCGGCACGACCCCGTGCGCGGCGTCGACTGGGACGAGCCGGGCTTGGCGGAGCGGTACGCCGAGACGGTGCTGCGGGTGATGGCCGGCCGCGGCCTCGACGTCCGCGACCGCATCCGGGTGCGGGCCGTACGCACCCCGGCGGATCTGGAGCGCGACACCGGCAGCGTCGGCGGCTCGATCTACGGGACGTCGAGCAACGGCGCGCGGGCGGCGTTCCTCCGGCCCGCCAACGCCTCCCCCGTCCCCGGCCTGTTCCTGGTGGGCGGCTCGGCGCACCCCGGCGGCGGGCTGCCGCTGGTCACCCTCTCCGCCGAGATCGTCTCCGGACTCGTCAGCTCCACGTGATGGCCACGGCGGGCTGGAACGGGAGATCGCCTCGGTCGGACCGCTGGGCATCGGTGCTGGGCGAGGATTGGTCGCCGGGTGCTGCGGCGCAGGGTCATGAGGCGCTGCGAGCCGAGGTGCGGGAGACGCTCGAGTCGCTGTGCCAACCGGTCTCGTACTGCCGGATGGGTACGGACGACGCCGCGGTGGTGGACTCGAAGCTGCGGGTGGACGGCATCGAGGAGCTGCGCGTGGCCGTCGCCTCGGTCATGCCCACGCTGATGCGCGGCAGGACGAACCTGCCGTCGACCATGATCGGCGAGCGCTCGGCCGACCTGATCCTCGGCCGCACCAGTGCAGTAGCGGCGGCGTCCCCTCAATGGCGCAATTCCCCTAGCAATCGGACACTCACATTTCGAAGTAGCGGTCGCCCTCGCGGGCGGGCAGCTGCCCCTGCGACCGAGCCCTCAATCGGGCTTTGACTGTTGACGCAGCCTTCGCGCCGCCGGATGTAGAAGTCGCAACTAGCGGTCGGTCGTCCTCTTATTCGTAGACAGCCGCGGCGAACAGCAGTTCAGCAACTAGGCGCCAGGCCTTCTCGGGGAGAGTGGCATATGCGGCTAAGGGGCCTGATCCGGCATCAACCACGAACGCTTGCATTTGCTCTAGAAAGTCATCCAGAGACGCGATTGCATGCACAGCGTCGTCTGCCCGTAGTTGCCCGAGAAAGTTGGCCAATGACTGGGCGTCTGACACGTTTCTAATAGCGTCGTCTATCTCCATCGAATACTCCTTCCACCGTTACGCGTCGTGAACTTTCGTGTCCATTCGCGGGCAACTTCTCGCTTCGTTGCCATTCGATAGGGCATCATCACACCAGCCTGCTTGAATGCCCCCAGGCGTCGATTGTCCAATGAGTAAAGGGTTCCCCCGCGATTCACCAGCCTAACGGCTGGTACCGACCCAGGACTAATCTTTCCCGATCGAAGGCCCGCCGCCAATCCGGCTACAGACTGGCCATCTCTGAACGTCTTCTTTGCGCTGGATTGCGTGTACCGAACCACAGCGGGATCGATCACCTGACACGACGAGTTGTGGACCAGCGTGCCAACCTGGTGGCTGCCAACGAGGTACGTATGCACGTTGGCAACTGCGAGGTTGTAGACGGTTCGGCCGGCTACCCACCCGTAGTCGACCACGTTGGTAATGACCAGGGGCACCCCGGTGGCACCAATGGTCGCGTCTCCGACCCGAAGGTCTTGGGCGTCGGTCCAGCCAGGCCCTTCGACCCAGATGGGGTGGTTCGCCGTGGCGATCCACGTGTCACTGCCTGGGAGGTCTTCCGTGCGGCCATCGCTGGAAGGTGCCCGAGCGGTGGTGACTTCGATGAGATGCTTGTCCCCACGACCCACAATGACGTTAAGAACGGGTTGAGCGGTGAGCTCGCCCGTGAGGGGGTGCCTGGCAGCAACCAAGTCACCGACCTGAACGTCGCTGATTGGTCGAGTGGTTCCGTCGGTCATAAGCACAGCCGTCTCCGGCGTGAAGCTGTTGCATTTACTCAGCTTGTTGACCGAGGCCCCGATCTTGGATGCAACGCGACCGCCGGCTCGTGCGGCTGCGAAGCCGGCCTTGGCGGCCGCCCCACCACCCGGAACCATCGCGGCGGCTGCGACGACGCCCATCTCAAAGGCTTTCCTCTTGTTGCCGGTCGCCGCGTAGGCGCCGGCGGAGATTGCTCCCGCCGCTGCTCCGATGGGCCCGGGAACCACGGTGGCCACGACTTCGGAGACCTTGGCGACCTTCTTCATGGCCTTCTTGAGGATCTTGGGCATCCCCCACTGGCCGTCGAGGTCGACGCAATTGACCGGGTCGCCGGAGCAGTAGTCGTAGGCCGTCGCGTTGCCGCCCGGTGAGGGGTCGCGGGACCAGAACCGGCCGGTGGCCGGGTCGTAGAGCCGCACCCCCATGAGCAGCACGCCGGCAAGTGCGTCGGCCGAGCGCTGCTTGCCGCCCAACCAGCCGTACCGGCCGTCCTTGGCGGGCGCCTGGCCGGCGGTGACGATCCGCCCGCCGATGTTGGACCCTTGGGTGTTCAGGTCGGTCAGGTTGCCGAACTCGTCGGCGGTCTGATGCCTCAGCCCCGTCCAGTCGGCGGTGTTCTCGCCGTCCCGGATCGGCAGCGTCGTCATCACACTGCCGTGCAGGTCGATTAGCTGCAGGACCTGATCGCCGTCCTTGCCGGTCTGCATGGCCAAGTTGCCGTCCAGGCCGTCGACATAGCGGGTGATCTCGTCCGGCAGCGACGCGTCCTCTGCGATCCACGCCGGGGAGTCCGAATCGGAGTCGTAGTGGTTGACCTTGGTGACCGCCTCCTGCCAGCCGGCCACCCCGTCACCGCCGACCGCCCACGCCTGATTGGTATAGGAGGCGAACCGGCCGATCGCATCCAGCGTCCAGGTCTGGCGGGCGACGCCGTCGATCGTCTGGGAGGCGATCAGGTCGTTGGCGTAGTACGCATTCGCCACGCTCACGCCCGGAGAGCCACGTACCGGCGCAGTCGTAATGCGACCGAGCGGGTCGTACACCCACGGGCCCCCGTCGACCACGGACTCCGACAGGAGCCGGTCGGCCGAGTCATAGGCGTAGCTGTTGGTCATCAGTGCAACCGATCCGGGGTCGGCCGGGTCCACGCAGGTACCCGTGTCCGACACCGCCGTCGCCAACGACAGCCGGTTCCCTCGGGCGTCGTATGTGTACTTGCGGGCGGCGCACACCGACGTACCGCCGATGTTGTCCTGCGCGTCGGTCAGGCGACCCAGGGCGTCATAGATGTAGCGCTTGCTCGCCGCGTTCGTGACGTGGGTGACCATCTGCCCGGAGCTGTTCTCCAGCGCGGCCGACGAGGAGATGACCGCGCCGTCCGACGTGCGCACGTAGCTGCGCGAGATCGGCGTGCGGTTGGCGTCATAGCCGATCCGCAGCTCCACCCCGCCGGGCAGCGACTGCTCCGTCACCTGTCCGCCGGGGCCGTAGGAAGCGGTGATGTCACCGCCCACGGAGTCGGTGACCTTCGTGACAAACCCGCGGGGCTCCTCGGTGCGGTCGTAGGTGAACTCCGTCCACCCTGTGTCGTCGGTGACCCTCGTCGGCTTGCCGTACTGATCGAAGACGCTGGTGGTGGTGCCACCGTTGCCGTCCTCGTACTCGGTCATGCGGCCGAGCTGATCGAAGGTCTTCCGGATCGTCGACGTCACCGTGCCGGTGACCGGGTCTTGCCCTTCGATCGTGGTGACGTCACCGGTCCCAGCGTCGTAGAGGTTGACCGTCTTGAAGACCGGTACACCGGCGCCGTCACCCGACGCAGCGATCGAGACGGACATGACGCGATCGGCGGCGTCGTACTCCGTGACCGTGGTGCGGGACTGCGTCGTCGTAGCGCCGTTGACCGGGCCGGTGGCCGACTCGGTCACCGAGACGATCGACCCATGCCGGTTGTAGGCGGTGACGTGCTTGACCGGCAGCTCGCTGGCCATCCGAGCGGGGTCGTGGCCGGTGACGGGCCCGGCCACGTAGTTCATGCACGGCAGGCCGGCGTACGCAGGCTTGTTGCCGCACTCCGCTCTCTGCGGGTTCGGCCCGGCGCTGTAGTAGACGGCGATGTTGGTGCGCGCGTCGGTGCCGTTGGCGCCGATGCCGCGCGACTCGACCGCCTTGCCCTGCGCGTCGTACCGGACGAACGCCGACAGGTTGGCACCGGTGGCGTCGAAGGTGGTCACGGTCGGCTGACCGATCTTCCATCCCGAGGTCGGCCCGATGGGTGACTGCCCGTCGATCGGGTTGTAGCCCATCGTCGTCACTTCGACGTCCACGAGCTGCTCTGGACTTGACCCGGCGATCAGCAAGGCCTCGGTCTGCGTGGTGGCCAGGTGGTAGGCCACACCGTCGGGCTTACCCTCGTCGTATGCGTAGGTAGTCAGGTCGTGGACGAGGTGGACGTTGGTCGGGTCGTTGCCGACCGCCAGCTTCACGAGCGGCCCGCGGGACCGGAGGAGATCCAGTCCCTCCGGCCCGTACGTGGACAGGCTGGAGAGTGCGACCGCCCGGGCCGCCGTGTCGGCCTCACTCAGGCCCAGTGCTTCCAGGTCCACGGCCGCCGTTGGCATCTGTCCGAGGGCCAGCAGCCGGTTGGTGGCATCGAGGGACCGGACGACGTTCCCGTACTGGTCGTACTCCGCGGTGTCGATGTAGCCGGCCACCGGAGCATCCGGCCCGGACGGCGTCGCCGAGTTCACTTCACGGCCGGACGCATCTAGGTAGTGCACGACCGCGGACTTGTAGCCGTCCGGTCCGGGTGCCGTTGCCGTCGCGGTGGTCAGGCCGGGCGGGTTCTCCGGGCCGAAGATCGCGGTGGCGTCCGTGGGCCCGTACCGCTGCGCCCAGGTGGCGATCGTGTCGGGGTCGAGGTCGTAGGGGCCACCGGCCGAGCGGGTGATCGGTACGTTGTAGACGACACTGCTGGTGGTGTCCGGGCCGACCTGAGCAACGGTGCCGGGCACCAGGGAGGCTCGCGAGACGGTGCGGAGCCGGCCGGAGCTGCGGTCGATCAGGTCACCGGCACCGACCGTCGAATTGGCGCCGCCGGTGCCGTAGACGAACGTCCACGGAAGCTCCCCGGGCGGGGCGAGCGTGATCACTCGTCCGTCGGCGTCGTACTCGTAGCTGGTCTTCAGCGCCGGGGTGATGCGCGGGTCCCAGACCTCGCGGAGGCGGCCCTGGGTGTCGTAGGCGTACAGCACGGCGTCGACCGCCTCGGTCTGCGTCGCGGTCGCCGACGGCGACGACAACAGCCGGACCTTGGACAGTTGATCGCCGTAGGCGCCGAAACTCGACGAGGTTGCTGTCGTTCCGGTCGCGTAGACGAGCTCGAGGACCTCGCAGCCGACCGCCGGGTCGGCGCCGGTGCAGGCACCAGGGTTGTGGGGCCAGCTATCGACGCCCGGCTCGACCGGAGCGATCATCCGGGCCAGCCGCACCCGGCCATTCACCTGCTCGTACACCAGTCTGGTCTGCCCCGATGCGACCGGAGGCGCAGTGGTGACCAAAGCCGAATCGAGCGCTGCCGGCTGACGGGCGAAGTCACTGACGGTGCCGTCGAGTTCGGTCAGCCGCCAAGTGCCAGGTCCGGTGGACGCGAGACGCAATCCCTCCGCTCCAGGCTCCGGCAGCCAGTTCGCGCCACCTCCGGTGAACCAGATCTCGTCCCCGCCGGACAGGTGCAGGGTGGCGACGTCGGGGTAGGGCTGGCTGATCCGGGTGTAGGCGGTGCCGGTGGCGTGATCTGCGGTGCCCAGCGACCACTGGCGGCCCAACGGGGCCCAGACCTCACGGACCGAGAGGTCGTCGAAGAAGACCTCCGTTCCGGTCGTGGAAAAGCCGTTGTAGAGCTTGACGTGAGGAGAGTTCGCCGAGGCCGGCAGCGCGACGTCGTAGCTGAGGTGCTGCCAGACGTCGGTCGCAGTTGCCTTCGGGGACGGGATCTCGTTCCACTTCCCCGCGTCGTGGTAGGTGGTGACCAGGCCGATGCCCAGGGAGCTCGCCGGCTGGAGCCCAGTAGCCGCCGGAACGTAGATCCATCCGCTGACCCGATAGGTGCGGCCTGGCTGCATGCCAATGAGGCCGCCGTCGGGTGCGACCGCCCAGGCGTAGCTGATGCTGGTGCCCCCCGTTGGGACGACGCGCAGCGAGTCGCCGCCTCCGTGTCCCCGCGTGGTCACGCGCGAGAAGGAAGCGCCGTCGGGTCTGTATCCGTCAGCCGAGGCGATCGTCTGCTGGGCGCTGGTCAGGCGATCCGCCTGCAGCTCGTACCCTGCGTCGACGTCGCGGCTGGAAGTCGTTCGTTCGATGGAGAGGCCGAACTCGTCGATGTCGGTGCTCGAGAGCCGGTAGTCGCCGGTGAGCAAGTTGACGGTGCCGGGGCCGATGGAGTCGGTGGCGGCGTTCTGCGCGTCCGGAGAGACGGTGACCGTCACCCATGGCGTGGAATATGCCCCAGTGCCCTGATCGTCCTCCGCCAGGATCGCCTGCACCTGAACGGGTCCGGGAACGTGACCCAGCGTCAAGCCGGCGTCCCAGGTCGCGTAATCCCCGAGGACGCTCAGCTCGCTCCACTGGCTGGTGACCGATCCGCCGTTCGAACGGGTCAGCGCGGCGAGGTCGATGTCCTGGCTGGGTGTATCGGGGCCGCGACGCCACACGAACTTGACGTGGGAGAACGCCGCCTCCCCCTTGACCGCCAGACGGACCCGGCGGACCACCTGCGAGCCTTCGATGGGTGAGACCAGCGCCCCGCGGCCTACGTAGAAGACGTGACTCACGACTGGGGACAGGTTCCCGGCCTTGTCGACCGACCTCACCTGCAGCACGTGTCGACCATTGGTCGGCGGAGTCACCGACAAGGTGGTGCTGCCGGAGGCCGCCAGTCGCGTGTCCGGTGTCTTGTCGAGCGCCCAGTCGAATCCGGCGAGGCCGGGATCGACCGCCGGCATCGTCAACGTGAACGTGCCAGCCTCGTGCTCTGCCTTGTGCCACCCGCCGTCACTGGGGTAATCCGTCGACGACACGATCGGCGCAGCCGGCGCCTGGGAGTCGATCGTGATCATGGGGGTGAAACCCGTGTTCTGCCGGTTCCACTCGATGCCGTCGTGCGAGTGGGCGACGAACTTGTACGACTTCCCGTCGTGCATGACGCCCGCAGGAACTTGCACGCCCGTCGTCCAGCCGACGGGCATAGGAGGAGCCCACCCTTCCCAGACGATGCCGGCGTTGTGCTCGTAGAGCTGGAAGAAGACGCTGACCGTCCCCTCGCCGTCGATGTCCACCGTGTTCACGGTGAGCTCAGGCGTGGTGGTCGGTGACCAGTAGGTCGTGCCGTCGAACGTCGCGCTGCCGTACCTGGGGTTGGCGGCCGCGCCCGGGGGCGTGTTCCAGTGGATCCAGAGGCTGGGGACGACGTACGGCGAGTTGGCCGAGGTGAACTTCTTCCACCCCTCGTTTCGGCTCTCGTTCGTAGCCTTGAGACCGAGCCCGACGTGGCCCGCGCCCGCGTTCGACCAGCCCTGGATCATCGAGGTGAGGTCCGCCGAGACCCAGCCCTGCCCGCAAGCTCCGGAACCGAGCGTTTCCCACGAGGCTGCCCTGGGCGCACCCCAGAACGGCTGGGCGTAGATCCGCGTGTTGTGGTCGGCCGCGAAGGTGTCCCACACCTGCCACTCTGTCGGGGCGCAGGACCAGGAGTGGAAGTTCCACAGATCCAGGCGTGCGTTGAGGATCGTCTTGTAACGGATTCCTGAGAGATCCAGGTTGATGAACGAGCGGGCGACGGTCCACCCGCCGTCGTAGGTACCGATCCGCAGCTCGGGACTACCGGACTGGTCGCTGTTGAACCCGTGCTGCACCCACGTGTCGAAGCCGTAGATCCACTGCCACTCCGGATCCACCACGACCGGGTACTCGGTCGCCGGGTCCTGGAGGAAGGCGGCGTCCGGACTGAGGGACAGCTCGACCACCCCGGGTGCGACCACCGCGGCCGCCGTCTCCAGCGGCAGCGCGGTACTCGCCTTGGCCTCGGCAGCCTTCTCAGACGCGACCTGTCCGGCGTCTTCTCCCGGCTCGACCGGGGAGTTGTGGGGCAGGGGCGGAACGGTCGAGGGCGCTGGGAAAGGGGGAACGTCGGAGCCCGGCAGAGGAACAGACGGCGGCGTCGACGGCTGTGCACCTGCCGGAGTGACCTTCCACTCCGGCTGCGGGGAGAGCCCTCCCTCGGGTGCATCATCGGCACGTTCCCACGGTCGAGTGATGGGATTGAGCCGCTCCAGGTCGACAGCCGCATCCCAGACGAGCGGAGTCGCGGACGAGCCGATGACCTCTCCGGCGCCGTCGGTGTACTGCACACCACCGCCAGGCGTCGGTGCCGCCGTCACCCCGTCCCCCACGACAGTGAGGGACAGGTCGAGCGGTGCGTCATCAGCAGGCCGCTCCTTCACCACGAAGAACTGCTCGTAGCCGGTGCGCGTCGCCTCGATGACCAGGTTCAGGCCAGGCCGTACGTCCTCGTAGACGGCCCGTGGCCCCTCCAGCTGCGGTGCCGGCAGATCCCCCCTCCAGGCGAGACTCACGGTCTCCTCGGTCTCACCCGTCATCGAGACGAGGACGCCCTGTTCAGGCGCTTGCTCGCCGGCGAGCTGCAGATCGATGACGTGCGCCTTCGGGCGGACCGACCCGTCATCGGCCACCTCGAGGGTGAGGTCGACCGGAGTCCAGTCGGCTGATGACGTGCCGTCGCCCGTGTCAGTCGGCACCCAGATGGGCCCGGATGCCTGCCCGGTCGTCATGGTGCCGTCGGGCAACGCGAAGGTGGACGACGTCACCGTCCGCTCCCCGACGACCTCCACCCGTTCGTTCTCGAGTCGGGCGATGGTCTTGGCCGTGGGGATGTCAGGCGCCTCGAGCACACCCTCCGGCGTGCGGGTCGGCTCCTCCTGAGCGGGCGGCGTCTGCACCGGCGCCGCCTGCGCACCCGTGGCCATGAGCACCATCTCGGCGAGCAGCGCGCCGCTCAGCGCGATGACGAGGACGCCCCTCGCACGCCACTTGGAAACAGGGCTGGAACCGTGACGTGGGGACACGAGACCTCATCCGGACGACTGCAGGAACGAGGGCTTGAGGTCCTCGCTCGCCCCTGACCGGGGCGTTCGCCGGAAATGTCGCAGCCCGAACAACTCAATGGCTCCGATACATGGTTGCGGTCCTGCAGCGCCGCGCCTCAGTGGCCCCGGCGGTCACGCGTACCTCACGCGCCTCTTAGGTCGCGCTACCGCGGGGAACGGTCAGCCGCGGGCGGCTCCGTAGCCGAGCAGCGCGGCCAGGCCCAGGGCGCTGCGCGGCTGGTACGCCGCCCGCCACAGGCCGCCGTGCGCCGCCTCGCAGGCCTCGTCCTGCCACGGGTGCTCGTGGGCGGGGCCACCACCGGTGTGCAGGTCGTGCACCAGCAGCGCGGCCATGAGCACGTTCGAGGTCGCCGGCTCGAAGATCTCGACGCCGAACCGGTGCGCGCCGGCGTAGGCAGCGGCCAGCGCGCGGTTCTTCACCACCGACCGCGTCCGCGTCGGCGGGGCCACGTTCATCGACACGGTGCTGCCGGCAGCTCGCGCCGTCGTCGCCCGCCAGCGCTGCAGCCGCTTGGCCAGTGCGTAGTTCGGGCCCTGCTGGGCGACCAGGCTGTCGGCGATCCCCGGGTCGGTGCCCGGCACGTACGCGCGCTGCAGCAGCCGGCCTCCGGACACGGTCCGCAGCGGCCGGCCCACCCACTTCCCCATCCGCGACCGCCCGGCGTACGCGCGCACCGAGTGCTCGACGGCGTCGGCCGGGACGGCGAAGACGTCGGTCGGGGTGGCCAGGAAGGCCAGCGCGACGTCCGGCCGGTCGGCGGTCACGCGCACGGTCAGCGCGTCGACGGCCGTCGAGACCCGCACGTTGGTGGCGCCGTCGGCGTAGACGTAGTTGCCGAGCACCGGGCGGCCGGGCAGCCCGGCGAGCCAGTCGGCCACCGCCGGCACCTCGGTGATGAGGTCCGCCCCGGCGCGTGCCGGGTCCGGCTCGGCCGCGGCGTCGGCCGTCGGCACCAGGAGGGTGCCGGCGCTCCCCCGTGCGGTCTCGAGCACCCGCTCCCACAGCGGCGCCCGCGGCAGGTCCACGCCTGCCACGCGGGCACCCCAGCGCAGCAGGGCCGTGAGCGGGCCCATCTCGGCGCCGGCGCCCAGGACCACGACCGTGGTGTCCGGCAGAGCCAGCCACTGCGGGTGGTCGGCGACGGTGCGGACCGCGTCGGCGCACGAGGGCTCGATCACCCCCGCCTCGACCCATGCGTCCAGCTGCCGCAGCAGGTCGTCACCGCGCAGCCGCCGGCCGTGGAAGGGCAGGGAGAGCTCCCGCTCCGGCTCGGCGGTGCCGGCGACCTCGACGGTGTGCAGCGCACGCTCCGCGGGCGCGGTGGTCAGCGCGTGCAGGCCGGTCTCTCCCTCGGGGCCGGCCACCCGCATGCGGGAGTGCAGCGAGTCCAGTCCCGCCTCGGCGATGGTCCGGGCGGCCGGCGCGCTGGTCAGCCCCGCCTCGACCAGTCGCCGCAGGTGGGTCAGGTAGCCCCCGCGCCAGTTCGTCTCCCGCTCCGCCGCCAGCGCTCCGGGCGCGTCCACCGGGCGCAACGCGTCGGCGACCACGGCGCGGCCCAGGGCCGCTGTGCTCCGTCGTCCGTCCGGTCCCACCGGGAAGACGACGCCCTGCTCGTCGACGCTCATCGCTGCTCCTCCACGCCGGTCACCTTGCCAGGGTGGTCCCGCGGAGCGCCGACCGGGAACGGCGCGGCCCCGGCCGCCGGCTCGTCGCCGGCGGCCGGGGCCGCGTCGTCTCCGCCGGACCGCCCGAGGGCAGGCCGGCGGAGACGATCAGCTGGTCGCGCCCTTCAGCGCCTCGGACAGCGCCGTCGCCTCGTCCGGCGACAGCTCGACGACCAGACGGCCGCCTCCCTCGAGCGGGACGCGCATGACCAGGCCGCGGCCCTCCTTGGTCACCTCGAGGGGACCTTCACCCGTGCGCGGCTTCATGGCCGCCATGCGTGCCTCCTTCGCGGCCACACCGCTCCCCGCCGAGGGCGGGAGGTGGGGTGGCGTCCGTCGATGCTGTGAGCTGCCCAGCAATCTTCCCGTATGGGACGCCGTCATCCAACAGGAGCCCCCTGGTCAGGCGACGCGCGGAAGCAGTCGGCCACGTGATCGTCGACCATCCCGGTCGCCTGCATGAGCGCGTAGGCGGTCGTGGGGCCCACGAAGACGAAGCCCCGCCGCTTGAGTTCCTTGGCCATGGCCACCGACTCGGGGCTGGTCGCGGGCACGTCGGCGAGCGTGGCGGGCCGGGTCCGCGGGCCCGTCGGGGCGAAGGACCAGAGCAGGTCGGACAGCCCCTCGGGCTGCTGCTGCGCCGTCCGGGCGTTGCGGACGGCGGCCGAGATCTTGGCGCGGTTGCGGACGATGCCGGCATCGGCCATGAGCCGCGCCTCGTCGTCGGGACCGAACGCCGCGACGGCGTCGATCGAGAACCCGGCGAACGCGGCCCGGAACGCCGGGCGCTTGCGCAGGATGGTCAGCCACGAGAGACCGGACTGGAACGCCTCGAGGCACAACCGCTCGAACAAGGCGTCGTCGCCGCGCAGCGGCCGGCCCCACTCCTCGTCGTGGTAGGTGACGTACTCGGGTGCCGAGTTGCCCCAGGCGCAGCGCTGCACGGGAACGACGGTAGCGCCGGGCACCGACGACTCAGCGGGCCGCGGCGTCCAGCGCCTCGGTCGCGGGAGGCGGCGGCGCGACCGGGCTGCGCCGGGTGGCCAGCACGCAGCCGATCAGCACGAGCGGCAGGCCGAGGGCGATGCCCAGGGTGAACGGCTCGCCGAGCACGAGGACGCCCAGCAGCACCGCGACCGCTGGGTTCACGAAGGTGATCACCAGCGCCCGCTGCGGGCCCACCTCGCGGATGAGCGCGAAGAACAGCGCCAGCGCGATCGCGGTGCAAAGCACGCCCAGCCCGGCCAGCGACAGCAGCGCCTCGGAGGAGGCGTCGGCGAGCGTGCCGAGCTGCGGGACGGCGAACGGCGCGTAGACCAACGCGGTGAACGTGAGCGCGAGGGACGACGCCGCCACGCCGGGCACCTCGGGCAGCTTGCGGCTGACCACCATCGGCGCGGTGGCGTAGCCGACGACCACGCCGCCGATGGCGAGCAGCGGCAGGAACTGCGCGCCCTCCACGTCGAGCCCGAGCAGCACGGCGATCCCCACGACACCGATCGCCAGGCCGAGCAGCCGCACGGGGGTGAGCCGGTCCTCCTCGCCGAACAGGCCGGCGGCCACCGCGGCGACGAACGGCACGCCGGCCACGAGCAGCCCGGTCAGCGAGCTGGACAGCGACTGCTCGGCGTAGGAGAGCAGCAGCCAGGGGGCGGTCATCTCCAGCACGGCGAACAGCAGCAGCCAGCGCCAGTGCCGCAGCGCCGGGCGCAGCTGGCCCCGGCGGATGGTCCACGGGAGCAGCAGCGCCGCACCGATCACGCAGCGGACGAAGACCACCAGGACCGGCGACACCTCGTCGACCGCGACCTTGATCATCAGGTACGGCACGCCCCAGATGACCGACATGGTCAGGAACAGCGCCCATCCGCGGCGGCTCACGGCCGGCCACCCGTCGTGCTCACCGGAGCATCCTCGCCCACGGGCTCCGCGGCGCCGTCGGCGGTCGGCGGGGTCGAGGGCCTGGGTCCAGGGGCTGGTCTAGGGCCTGGTCTCGGCCAGCGCGGCCAGCCGGCGCAGCGAGCGCCGCAGGCCCCAGACCACCAGCGGCCGGGCGAGCCACCAGCCGACCACGCCCACGACGCCGAAGGGCAGGTACCACGTCTCGCTGCAGACGACGGTCGCGTGCCCGTCGCGCGGCAGCACCTCGAACGTGCCCGGGCCCCGCACGATCCGCCCGGTGTGCTGCACCTGGACCAGCCGGGGCGGTTCCCACCGGACGACCACCATCGTGTCGAGGACGCCGAGCCGTCGCCCTCCCGGCAGCGGGATCCCGGTGCGGGCGGCGAGCCGGCCGTGCAGCCGGCGCGCCGGTCCGCCGACCTCGCGGACGTCGGTGAGCAGCATCCAGTCGCCCTGCCGCTCCCAGTCGGTGAGCAGCTCCCACACGCGCTCGGGCGGCGCCTCGACGTCGATCCGCTCGACCAGGTCAGGCATGCCGGGACTCCTCGTCGTCGACGGCCGCGGGGCCGTCGTCCGCCGCCGGTTCCTCTCCTGGCTTCGCCGGGACGGCGGGCGCCGGATGCAGCTGGACCCGCAGCGCGGCCAGCTCGCCGTCCCGCTCGTCCAGGGTCCGGGCGAGCTGGTCCAGGAGCCAGTCCACCTCGCTCATCCGGTAGCCGCGCAGGCTCACCGTCATCCGCAGCGCCCGCACGTCGTCACCGGTGACGGCACGGCCCACGGGCAGCTCGACCGGCGAGCGCTCCGGATCCGCCGCGGGTCGCGTCTCCCCCCGCCCGAGCAGCACGGAGGCGCCCAGGAACAGCAGCGCCGCGACGACCAGCACCCCGCCGACGAGGAGGACGACGTCGAGCACGTCAGGCGTCGGACGGCCCGAGCGACGCCCGCATCCCGCCCCCGCCGTCGCCCTCTGCCTGCGCGGCGGCGTAGGCGGCCTGGATCACCCGGACCACCTCGCCGACGTCGTCGGTGAGCGTCATCAGGTCGAGGTCCGAGGGGTCGATCGTGCCCATCTCGGACACCGTGGAGCCGATCCAGTCGAGCAGCCCCGACCAGTAGTCGGTGCCGAAGAGCACCACCGGAAACCGGGTGACCTTGCGCGTCTGCACGAGGGTGAGGGCCTCGAACAGCTCGTCGAGCGTGCCGAACCCGCCGGGCAGGATGACGAACGCCTGGGCGTACTTGAGGAACATGGTCTTGCGCACGAAGAAGTAGCGGAAGGCGATGCCGACGTCGACCCACTCGTTGAGCTCCTGCTCGAACGGCAGCTCGATCCCGAGCCCCACCGAGAGGCCACCGGCCTCGCTGGCGCCCCGGTTGACCGCCTCCATGGTGCCGGGACCGCCGCCGGTGATGACGGCGAAGCCGGCCTGCGCCAGCGCCGCCCCGATCTCCCTGCCCGCCTCGTAGTACGGGTGCTCGCGCGGTGTCCGGGCGCTGCCGAAGACGCTCACCGCCCGCGGCAATTCGGCGAGCAGGCCGAACCCCTCGACGAACTCGCTCTGGATGCGCAGCACCCGCCACGGGTCGGTGTGCACCCAGTCGGTCGGCCCGCGGCGGTCGAGCAACCGCTGGTCGGTCGTCGTGCCGGCCGTCCGCGGGTTCGGCTCGCCGCCGCGCAGCAGGACGGGGCCGCGGTGGCGCGTCGGGCGCGGCCGGCGGTCCCCGGGCGGCGGTGGCGGCATGCTCGGTGGAACTGTCATGCGGTGCTCCCGGACAGGTAGGCGGTCAGAGCGTCCTCGGCCGGCTGCAGCCGGTCGACCAGGACGTGTTCCTCGCGGGTGTGCGCCAGCTGCGGATCGCCCGGGCCGTAGTTGAGCGCCGGGATGCCGAAGGCGGAGAACCGGGCGACGTCGGTCCAGCCGAGCTTCGCCCGGGCGGGTCGGCCGACCGCCTCGATGAACGCGGCGGCCGCCGGCTCGGAGAGCCCGGGCAGCGCGCCACCGGAGTTGTCGACGACGGTGAGCGTCGCGCCCGCGGCGACCGCGTCGGCGAAGACCTCCCGCACGTGCGCCTCGGCGGCGTCCTCGTCCCGGTCGGGCGCGTAGCGGAAGTTGATCGTCAGCGACGCCTCGTCCGGGATGACGTTGCCCGCCACCCCGCCCGAGACGCCGACGGCGTTGAGCCCCTCCCGGTACAGGCAGCCGTCGATCTCCACCTCGCGCGGCCGGTACGCGGCCAGGGCGGTGAACGCGCCGGTGAGCGCGTGGATGGCGTTGACCCCGAGCCAGCTCCGCGCGCTGTGCGCCCGCCGGCCCCGCGTCTCCAGCACCGCCCGCAGCGTGCCCTGGCAGCCGGCCTCGATCTCGCCGTCGGTGGGCTCCATCAGGATCGCGAGATCCCCGTAGAGCCAGCCGCGCCGCTCGCGCGCCACCCGGCCGAGGCCGTTCTTCACGGCCTCGACCTCCTCGTTGTCGTAGAAGACGAACGTGACGTCGTGCGCCGGCTCCGCGCCCGGGACGCCGAAGCGCCCGGCGAGGCGCAGCATCACCGCGTCGCCGGACTTCATGTCGCTGGTGCCGCAGCCGTAGAGCCGGCCGGTGGCCTCGTCGAGCCGGCTGGGGACGTTGTCGGCGATCGGCACGGTGTCCAGGTGCCCGGCGAGCACGACGCGGGTGGGCCGGCCCAGGTTGGTCCGGGCGAGGACGGCGTCGCCGATCCGCTCGACCTCCAGGCCACCGAGATCGCGCAGCGCCGCCTCCACCGCGTCGGCGAGCGCCGTCTCGCCGCCGGAGACCGACGGGGCGTCGACGAGCGCGCGGGTGAGCGACAGGACATCGGCGGAGAGGTCCAGCGGCGGCAGGTCATCCACGGGCCAAACCCTAAGGGTGGGGTGCCGGGGCGGCCCCCCAGCAGGTCCGCGACGCCGGTAGCGTCGAGAGCGTGACTGACGCAGCCTCCGCCCCCGTCTCCGCCGTGGCCGCCGGTCTGGCGACCGTCACCCCGACCGGCACCGTCCTGGACACCTGGTACCCCGAGCCGCGGCTGGGTGCTCCCGACGGCGCCGGCACGGGGACCACCCGCCTGGGCGCCCTGGAGCTGTCGGGCGAGCTCGGCCCCGACTACGGCGGGCTGGTGCGCAGCGACGAGGCTCGGGGCGTCGAGGTCATCGGCGTCCGCACCGTGATCGCCGACCTCTCCGCGCCCCCCGTTGACACCCACGACGTCTGGCTGCGGCTGCACCTGCTCTCGCACCGGCTGATCCGGCCGAACCAGGCGAACACGACCGGGGTCTTCGGGCTGCTGACCAACGTCGCGTGGACCAGCGCCGGCCCGGTCGAGGCGACGGCGTTCAACGCCCACCGGCTGCGCGCCGCCGTCGGCCACGTGACCGTGTTCGGCGTCGACAAGTTCCCGCGGATGGTCGACTACGTCATCCCCTCCGGCGTGCGCATCGCCGACGCCGACCGCGTCCGGCTCGGTGCCCACCTCGCCGAGGGCACCACGGTCATGCACGAGGGGTTCGTGAACTTCAACGCCGGCACGCTCGGGCCGTCGATGGTCGAGGGCCGGATCAGCCAGGGCGTCGTTGTCGGCGCCGACAGCGACATCGGCGGCGGCGCCTCGATCATGGGCACGCTGTCCGGTGGGGGCACCGAGGTCATCTCCATCGGCAGCGGCTGCCTGCTCGGCGCCAACGCCGGCATCGGCATCTCCCTCGGTGACGACTGCATCGTCGAGGCCGGGTGCTACGTCACCGCCGGCTCCCGGGTCACGCTGCCCGACGGCTCGGTGGTCAAGGCCCGGGAGCTCTCCGGCCGCGACGGCCTGCTGTTCCGGCGCAACAGCGTGAGCGGTGCCCTCGAGGTGCTGGACCGGACGGGCCGCGCCTGGGGCGCGCTCAACGCCGAGCTGCACGCCAACTGAGCGTCTCCCAGCAAAGCGTCAGTATCGCCGCCTACCGTCGTCGGTGATGGCCACCTCGACGACGTCCCGGTCGGCGGTGTTCGCGGCGAGCGGCCCGGCCCGTCGACGGCGGCGAAAGCGGCGGAGCCGCGGCGGCGACAACTGGTGGCCGCTGGTCGTCGTGGGGCTGGTCGTCCTCGTCGGCGTTGCCTGGGTGCGGTCGACCGAGCGCGCAGCAGACGATGACTCCTGCGTCCTTCCCCTCTCGTCGGTGCCCCTGACATCCGAGCAGGTGGGCAATGCGGTCACCATCGCCGAGGTGGGGTACGCGCGCGGGCTGCCTCAGCGGGCCGTCGTGATCGCGCTGGCCACGGCGATGCAGGAGTCGAGTCTGCGCAATCTGGACTACGGCGACCGGGATTCCCTCGGACTCTTCCAGCAGCGCCCCTCGCAGGGTTGGGGAGCCCCTCACGAGGTCCAGGACCCGGTCTACGCGGCCGGCAAGTTCTACGACGGCCTGGTGCAGGTGCCCGACTGGCAGACACGGGACCTCAGCCTGGTGGCCGACGCCGTACAGCGCAGCGCCTACCCGCATGCATACGGACAGTGGTCAGCGATGGCCACGGAGCTGGCGGCCACGTTCGATGCAGGCGAACGGCCCTGCAGCTGATCGTGCACAGACCGAACCCCGCCGAGAGCCCGGGCGGCACCGCGGAAACTGTGCAGGGAGAAGAAGACGGGCTCCGCGCCCGGCCAGCTGATCGTCGCGGATTGCTTCACCGGTCCAGCGCCGCAGGCCGTGAGCGGGCTCACGGGCGATCCCTCAGGTGAGGGATAGTGCTCAACCGCCGTTCCGTTTCTGCCGACCTCCCTGACATGTCGTTCGCGTCCCGTTTCGCCCACGCCCTCGCGGCCGCCGTCGACGAGGCGGCTGCTGACGAGGCGCCTGCTGACGAGGCGGCTCCCGACGTCCGGGCGCTCCTGCCCGACCGCGAGGCGCTGCTGGAGCGACTGACCGAGCGCTCGGCCGCCTCGGACGCCCCCGTGACCCTGCTGATCGTCGGCCTGCTGCGCCGCGACGACGGCCGGCCGACGCCCGCGCCCGCCCTCGCCTCGGTGACCTCGCTCCTCGCCCGGTCGCTGCGCGGCGAGGACTGGCTGAGCAGCCCGGGAGCCGGCGAGTTCGCCATCGTGATGGACGGACCGGAGAGCGCCGCGGAGACCGCCGGAGCACGGCTGACCGCCGCCGTCGCCGGCCTCGGTATCGGCGGCCTCACCGCCGCGGCGGGCCTCTCGGCATCGACCGCCGAGCTGGACGCGGCGGAGGTGTTCCACCGGGCCATGCTCAGCCTCAACGCGGCGCGCAGGGTCGGCGCCGGCACCGTGCTCCGCTACCGCGAGCCGTCCTAGGTCACGCTCCGAGGCGCTCGACCGCGGTGTCGATCCGCTCGTCGGTGGCGGTGAGCGCCATGCGCACGTGCCGCGACCCGCTGGGCCCGTAGAAGCTGCCCGGCGCGGCCACGACCCCCAGCCCGGCCAGCCAGTCGATCGTCGTCCAGCAGTCCTCGTCCCGGGTGACCCACAGGTAGAGCCCGGCCTCCGAGTGGTCGATCCGCAGCCCGGCGGCCCGCACGGCAGCCGCGAGCCGAGCGCGTCGGCCCCGGTAGCGCTCGCGCTGGGCGTCCACGTGCGCGTCGTCGGCCAGCGCCGCGGTCATCGCGTCCTGCACCGGCGTGGGGACGAGCAGGCCCAGGTGGCGGCGCACCTCCCACACCCGCCGCACCAGCGCGGGATCTCCGGACAGCAGACCCCCGCGGTACCCGGCCGCGCTGGACTGCTTCGACAACGAGTGGACGGCGAGCAGGCCGGTGTGATCGGCGCCCGCCACCTCCGGGTGCAGGATCGACCGCGGCTCGACGTCCCAGCCCAGAGTCACGTAGCACTCGTCGGCGGCGACCGGCACGCCGTGCGCCCGACCCCAGTCCACCCAGGCCCGCAGCTCGTCGTCGGTGAGCACCCGTCCGTGCGGGTTCCCCGGGGAGTTCAGCCAGACCAGCGCGACCCCGTCGGCGCCGGCGGGCGGGACGTCGGTGCGCTCGACGGCGAGCCCGGCCACCACGCCACCGACCTCGTAGGTCGGGTACGCGACCGAGGGGATCAGCACGGTGCCCGCGCCGGACAGCCCGAGCAGCGTCGGGAGCAGCGCGACCAGCTCCTTGGAGCCGATCGTCGGGATCACCGACGGGTCCGCACCCAGCGGATCGGCCACCGTGACGCCCAGCCGGCGCTGGAGCCACCCGGCCGCCGCGGTGCGCAGCGCGGCGGTGCCCAGCGCCGTCGGGTACCCCGGCGCGTTGCCGGCGGCCGCCAGGGCCGCACCGAGCAGCGGCGGGGTGTCGTCGACGGGCGTGCCGATCGAGAGGTCGACGACCCCGCCGGGGTGCCGGCCCGCCCGCTCACGGGCCGCGTCGAGCGCGTCCCAGGGGAAGTCCGGCAGCGCCCGCGGCCCGGCGGGCAGCGGGGCGGTCAGTGCCCTTCGCCGCGCGGCGGGAGCGCCGCCACGAGCGGGTGGTCCTTGTGGATCTTGCCGGTCTTCGCCGCGCCACCCGGGCTGCCCAGGTCGGAGAAGAACTCCACGTTGGCGTTGTAGTAGTCCTTCCACTTGTCCGGGACGTCGTCCTCGTAGTAGATGGCCTCGACCGGGCAGACCGGCTCGCACGCACCGCAGTCGACGCACTCGTCGGGGTGGATGTAGAGCATCCGTTCGCCCTCGTAGATGCAGTCCACCGGACACTCGTCGATGCACGCCTTGTCGAGGACGTCGACGCAGGCCTCGGTGATGACGTAGGTCACGGTGATTCCCTCCCGGGGGACGGTGCGGACCAGCAACCGCTGGACGGTTCGATCGCGTGCATTAGTATCACCCTCCCCGGCCGCACGGCCGGGAAGGGTGCCCTTCCTCCCGTGTCACCCCGTGGGGGGAGGCCCGGGTGCCCCACTCAAGGGTGGCTCCGGCCGGACCGATTTCTCCCCCGTGTCCGAGCCCACGGCAGTGCACGTCGCCGCGCCCCGACGGCCGTCGGCGTCCCCGTACGACGCCCAGGCCGCGGTGGACCGCCTCCTCGACCGCCTGCAGGAGGCGTCGGGAGCGAGCCGGGTGTCCGTGTGGGTGCACGAGACCAGCACCCACGCGCTGGTCCCCTTCGCGGTGTCCGTCCCTCCCGGCACGCCGGTCGTCCACCCCCCTGCCGGCCGGGCCGCGTTCGCCGTGGCCCCGTCGTTCCTCGCGGCCGTCATCTCCGAGCGCCGTCCCGCCGTCGTGCACGGCGACGGTGGGCGCAGCGGTGACCCGGGCCTGGCCATCCTCGGCGCCGGCAGCGCGCACGTCGAACCGCTCGTCCTCGACGGCGAGGTCATCGCCGTCCTCACCGTCGAGCCGGCCACCGGCGCGACCCCGGACCTGCTCGCGGCGATCGTCCCCGACCTGACGCCCGCGGTCGCCGACGCGTGGATGCGGCGGTCGGAGCGGCGCCGGTCCCGCCAGGCCGAGGTGCTGCTCGGCCTCATCGAGGCCGCGGCGCAGGCGAACTCGATGGCCCACCTGCTCGGTACCGCCTGCGTGCAGCTGGCCAAGCTCGGCGAGGTGGAGCGGGCCTGCATCTTCCTGCTCGAGGACGGCCGGCTCGTCCCCCGGATGGCGAGCTACGCCGACGGGCACAGGGACCTGGCCACCTGGGAGCGGTTCCGCAACGCCCCGGTGAACCTGCAGCTGGCCGAGACCGTGCTGCGCACCGGCCAGCCGCTCACCGCGGACAGGGACTCCGACCTGCTGGCCGGCTGGTGGGTCGACACGTTCCAGATCGCCTCCGCACTCGCCGTGCCGATCGGGCGCAGCCCGCACGTGGCCGGCGTCCTCACCTTGGACAGCACCGTCGTCCGCCCGTTCTCCGAGGCCGTGCGCCGGCTCGCGGCGGCGGCGGGCGCGCACCTCGGCGGGGTCATCGAGCAGGCCCGCACCAGCCAGGCTCGCGCGGCCTCCCTGACCACCGCCCGGGTCGTGCGCCAGATGATGGTCGACGGCTCGAAGGCCACCGGCGCGCCCGAGGCCGCCGAGGTGCTGGCCCGGGCCGTGCAGGAGCTCGTCGGCACCGAGCGCAGCGCGGCCTACCTCGTCGACGACGACGGCGTGGTCGACGAGATCCGGCACGTCGGCTGGACCGAGGAGCACAAGGCGATCGTGCAGGCCACGCTCGTCGGACGACCGGCGGACGACGTGCCGCTCTGGCGGCTGACCTGCGAGCAGCGGCTGCCGGTCTTCGTGGAGGACGCGCCGAGCACCACCCTGGTCGACCTCCGGCTGATCGCCGCCCTGGACCTGACCTCCTTCGTCAGCGTTCCGCTGCTGTCCGGCGACCGGCTCCGCGGCCTGGTCATCACCGGTTCGACCAGCGGCGGGCGGACCTGGGGACCGGAGGTGCGCGAGGCGGTCCGCCAGGTGGCCCTCGAGGGCTCGCTGGTCGTGGAGAACGCCCAGCTCCGGGCGGTCGAGCAGCTGCGGCTGCAGCAACTGGCCACCGAGGCCCACCACGACCCGCTCACCGGGTTGCCCAACCGCCGCCGGTTCACCGAGGCGCTCGAGGCCGCCGTCTACGGCCCCGGCGAGCCCGCGTGCGCGGTGCTGATGATCGACCTCGACAGGTTCAAGGAGGTCAACGACAGCTTCGGGCACAGCGTCGGTGACGACCTGCTCTGCCTGGTCGGCCCGCGGTTGCAGGCCGCCCTGGAGCCCGGCGACCTGCTGGCGCGGATGGGTGGCGACGAGTTCGCCGTCCTGCTGCCGGACGCCGACGAGCAGCGCGCCCGGGACGTCGCCACCCGCCTCGGCGCGGTCCTGCGCGACGCGTTCGAGCTCGACGGCATGCCCCTGCACGTCGACGCCAGCATCGGCGTCGCACTGTGCCCCGACCACGGCCGGGACCGCTCGCTGCTGCTCGCGCGGGCCGACACCGCGATGTACGGCGCCAAGCGCGGCCGGGAGGGCTTCGAGGTCTGGGTGCCCGACGGCACCTCCGCGCCGCGCGACCGGCTGGAGACCCTCGAGCAGCTGCGCGCCGCGCTGGACACCGACCAGCTGCTCCCGCACTACCAGCCCAAGCTGGACGTGCCCACGGGCGCCGTCGTCGGCGTGGAGGCCCTGGTGCGCTGGGAGCACCCCGAGCGCGGGCTGCTCCGCCCCGACGTCTTCCTGCCGCTCGCGGAGCAAGCCGGGCTCATGCGCCGGCTGGCCCTCCAGGTCCTCGAGCAGTCGCTGCGCGACCTGCGCGCCTGGCGCGCCGCCGGCCAGGACCTCACCGTCGCGGTGAACCTGTCGGTGTCGAACCTGCAGGACGTCGCGCTGCCCGACCAGGTGGCCATGCTGCTGGAGGCCTGCGAGGTGCCGGCCGAGTCGCTCATCCTGGAGATCACCGAGGACGTGCTCATGGCCGACGCCGCGCGCAGCCAGCAGGTCATGGCCGCGCTGCGCCGGATGGGCATCCGGCTGTCCATCGACGACTACGGCACCGGCTACTCGTCGCTGTCGTACCTGCGGGCGCTGCCGGTCGACGAGCTGAAGCTCGACCGCAGCTTCGTCAGCTCCCTGGCCGGCGACGAGCGTGCGGCGGCCATCGTGCGCAGCACCCTGCAGCTCGCGCGGGACCTGGAGATGGACATGGTCGTCGAGGGCGTCGAGGACGCCGAGACCCTCGACGTGCTGCGCACGTGGGGCTGCCAGACCGCGCAGGGGTACCACATCGGCCGGCCGATGCCGGCCGACGAGTTCGCGAGCTGGCTGGGCGACCGGCGCGCCGCCGCCCCGCTGGCCTGAGCCCGCTCTCAGCGAGGCGTCCCAGGGACCGTCGGATCCGGCACGGTCGGGTCCGGCGCCGTCGGGTCCGTCACGGGCGCGGGGGGTCGCACCGCACCCAGGAGCCGGCCGCAGGCGAACGCCCCGGCGACCACCCCGGCGATCAGGAAGAGGATCCCGAACACGCCCAGCGTGCCGGTGCCCACCAGGACCAGGTCCCCCTCGGGGCGGCGCACCATGGCGGCCAGCGCGACCACCAGCCAGGCGAGCGCCGGCAGCACGGCGACCGCGCGCGACCCCGACAGCCGGTACGCCAGGCCCACGAGCAGCAGGTTCCCGACCGGCGCCGCGAGCACCGACAGGGGCACCGGCACGCCACCGACGCGCAGGGGCAGCCAGAACACCTGCACCAGGGCCAGCCAGGTGGCGACGACGACGGCGGCCAGTGCCCAGCCGACCCTGGCGATGATGCGGGAGGTCACCGGTCGAGGCCGGCGAACAGGTCGTCCTCCCAGCCGTGCGGTCCCGCGCCCGGACCGCGCCGACCGCGGACGAGGCGGTAGTGCTCGGTCGCGAGCACCTCCTGGCCGAGGTTGTTCGACAGCGCGAAGAACGGTCCGTCCACGGTGATCTGGGAGGGGTGCGACCGCATCGCGGCGTCCTTCCGGTCGGCGTACTCACGCCCGTCGACCACGGTGGTGACGACGTCGTCGGGGACGACGAACGGCACCTGGTCGAGGTCGCCGAGCCCCTCGAACGGCGAGGCCTCCCCGAGCGCCTCCATCGCCTCGATGCCGGCCTGCACCACCGAGCGCGGCATCGCGTTCCAGTAGACCTTGGCGACCTCCCACGGAGCGCCGAGGTCCGGCCGGTAGGCGGGGTCGGCCGCGGCGTCGACGGCGCGCATCGCGACCCGGTGCGCCTGGATGTGATCGGGGTGCCCGTACCCGCCGAACTCGTCGTAGGTGACCAGCACCTGGGGTCGCACCTCGCGCACGACGGCGACCGCGTGCGCCGTCGCCTCGTCGAGGTTGGCGTTCCAGAACGCCCGCGGGTGCTCGTTGGCCGGCGTCCCCATCATCCCGGAGTCGCGGTAGCGGCCGGCGCCGCCGAGGAACCGCCAGTCGGTGACGCCGAGGGCCGCCATCGCCGCCCGCAGCTCACCGATCCGGTAGCCGCCGAGCTGGTCGGCCTGGTCCGCGGCGAGCTGGGCGAGCTCGGGAACGAGGATCTCGCCCTCCTCCCCCAGCGTGCAGGTGAGCAGGGTGACCGCAGCCCCCTCGGCGACGTAGCGGGCCATGGTGGCGCCGTTGTTGATCGTCTCGTCGTCCGGGTGCGCGTGGACGAGCAGCAGGCGCCGATCAGCTGTCACGGTGCGCATCCTTCCTGGGGTCGGTGGTCCCACGACGACGTCCTCCCTCACCGCGCGTCGTCCTCCCCCACCGCCCACCGCGAGGGAGGACGCGCCACGATCAGGTCACCTGATCGTGGCCGACGAGGTCAGAGCACCGGGCGGGGCTCCGCGTAGTGGCAGGCGTTGAGGTGCCCGGCACCGCGGTCGGCGAGCTCCGGGTCGACGTCGATGCACTTCCGCCGCTGCGTGTCCGACAGCTCGTTCGCGAACTTCTGGCACCGCGTGCGGAAGTGGCAGCCCGAGGGCGGGTTGGCCGGGCTGGGCACGTCGCCGGTGATGATGATCCGCTGCCGCGCCCGCTCGCGGCGGGGGTCGGGCAGCGGGATCGCCGACAGCAGCGCCTGGGTGTACGGGTGCACGGGCCGCTCGAAGAGCTCGTCGCGATCGGCCACCTCCACGATCCGGCCGAGGTACATGACGGCCACGCGGTCGGAGATGTGCCGGACGACCGAGAGGTCGTGCGCGATGAAGAGGTAGGACAGCTGCAGCCGGTCCTTCAGCTCCTCGAGCAGGTTGATGACGCCGGCCTGGATGGACACGTCCAGCGCCGACACCGGCTCGTCGAGCACCAGCACCTTGGGCTCCAGCGCCAGCGCCCGGGCGATCCCGATGCGCTGCCGCTGCCCGCCGGAGAACTCCGAGGGGTACCTGTTGGTGTGCTCGGGGTTGAGCCCGACGAGCCGCACGAGCTCCTCGACCCGCTCGCGGATCGCCGCCTCGCCCTTGACCACGCCGTGGATCAGCAGCGGCTCGGCGATGATGTCGAAGACCGGCAGGCGGGGGCTCAGCGAGGCGTAGGGGTCCTGGAAGACGATCTGGATGTCCCGGCGCAGCGGCCGCATCTGCTTGCGGCCCAGGCCGGTCAGCTCCCGGCCCTGGAACCGGACCGACCCGCTGGTGGCCGGCTGCAGGTTGAGGATCGCGCGTCCGGTCGTGGACTTGCCGCAGCCGGACTCGCCGACCAGACCGAGCACCTCGCCGGGGTAGAGGTCGAGGTCGACGCCGTCGACGGCGCGCACCGCACCGACCTTCCGCCGCAGGAGGCCGCCAGTGATCGGGAAGTGCTTGACCAGGCCGCGCACGGAGAGGATCGGCTCGCCGCGCTCGCCGGCGGTGCGGGGACGGTCGTCCGCGGGGGCGGTCACGGGTGGTCTCCTCGGGGAGTCGTCACGGTTCCGGTCTCGCCGCCCCGCTGCGCGGCCGGCTCGGTCTGGTCGCCCGGTGGCGGACCCGCCGGCTCGTCGTCGCGGGCCACCGCCGCCTGGCCGCCCGACGGCTGCTCGACCAGCAGCGTGTCGGTCACCCCGGCCTCGAAGACCTCGGTGGCGTGACCGCCGGCCGCGGCGACCACCTCGGTGCGGATGCACGCGGCGGTGTGGCCCGGCCCCACGGGGATCAACGGCGGCTCGTCGGCGTCGCACTCCGGGATGTGCAGCGGGCAGCGGGGTGCGAACGGGCACCCCGGCGGCATGTTGAGCATCGAGGGCGGGGCGCCGACGATCGGCGTCAGCTGCTCGCGGGTGGTGCTGTCCAGCCGGGGCAGGGAGCCGAGCAGGCCGAGCGTGTAGGGCATCCGCGGCTGGTAGTAGATGTCCTCCACGCCGCCGACCTCGATCGGCCGCCCGGCGTACATGACCAGGACGCGGTCGGCCATGCCGGCCACCACACCGAGGTCGTGGGTGATCAGCACCATGGCGGCGCCGGTCTCCTCGAGCGCCGTCCCCAGCACCTCGAGGATCTGCGCCTGCACCGTCACGTCGAGGGCCGTCGTCGGCTCGTCGGCGATGATGACGTCGGGCTGGTTGGCCATGGCGATCGCGATGACGACCCGCTGCCGCATGCCCCCGGAGAACTCGTGCGGATACGACCGGACCCGGTCCGCGGCCTGCGGGATGCCGACCATCTCCAGCAGCTCGACCGCCCTCGCGGTGGCCGCCTTGCCCGAGAGGTTGCGGTCGTGGATCCGCAGGGTCTCCTCGATCTGGTGGCCCACGCGGTAGACCGGGTCCAGCGAGGTCATCGGGTCCTGGAAGATCATGGAGATGCCCGAGCCGCGCAGCCGCGACATCTCCTTGTCGCGCATGCCGAGCAGCTCCTCACCGCGGAAGAGCACCGAGCCGGTCACCCGCGCCGAGGACGGCAGCAGGCCCATCACGGCCAGCGAGGTCACCGACTTGCCCGAGCCGGACTCGCCGACGATGCCGAGCACCTCCCGCGGGCGCAGCGCGTAGTCCACCCCGCGGACGGCGTGGACCAGCCCGTCCTCGGTCGGGAACCGGACGTTGAGGTCGCGGACCTCGAGCAGCGCGTCCGACGCCGGCCGCGGGGGTGCGGCGGCGTCGGTCCGGGTCGAGGAGAGCACCTCGTAGGACGTGGCGCCGGCGGGCAGCCCCGAGCCGCTGGGGTCGTTGGTGGTCATGCCGCTCCCCTCAGGCCCGCACGCGGCGCTGGCTGGGATCGAAGGCGTCGCGGATGCCGTCACCGATCAGGTTGATCGCCAGCACGATGAGCAGTAGCGCGATGCCGGGGAAGTAGAAGAGCCAGGGGCGCGTGCTGGCGGCCTGCACCCCGTCGGACACGAGCCGGCCCAGCGAGGTCGCGTTCGCCTGGTTCACACCGAAGCCGAGATAGGTGAGCGAGGCTTCGAGGATGATCGCCGTCGCCGCGGCCAGGGTCACCCACACGATGATCGAGCCCAGCGCGTTGGGGACCAGGTGCTTGAAGATGATCCGCTTGTCCGAGGCACCCAGGGCGTGCGCCGCCTCCACGTACTCCTTCTCGCGCAGCGTCAGGAACTGCCCTCGGACGATGCGGGCGAGATCGAGCCAGCCGAACAGCCCCAGGATGAGGCCGACGCCGAACGGCGTGCGCAGCTCGGGGAAGTTGCTCGCCACCACGATGAGCACGACCAGCAGCGGCACCGTGAGGATCAGGTCGACCAGCCGCATCAGCGTGCTGTCCACCCACCGGCCGAAGTAGCCGGCCAGCGCACCGATGAGCAGGCCGAGCGGCAGGGCGATGACCAGGAAGACGACGACGATGAACAGCGTGCGCTGGACGCCCTGCATCAGCCCGGCGAGCAGGTCGCGGCCGATCGCGTCGCTGCCCAGCGGATAGCCGTCCGAGCCGGGCGGGACCGACTGCGCGTTCCGGTTCTGGGTGGCGTACTCGGTGCCGTAGAACAGGGGGCCGACGAAGCCGAACAGCAGCATGACGACCAGCAGCACCAGGCCGGACATGCCGACCTTGTTGTGCAGGAAGCGGCGGACGATCTGCTGGCGCTGGCTGCGGGACCGGACGCCGAACTCGTGGTCGACGCCGGACTCGACCGGGGTGCCCGGCTCCGCCGGGATGACGGCTCCCGCCCCCGGCTGGGCCTGTGTGGATGACATGTTCGGTTCCCTATCGGCCGAGGGCCGTCACGACAGCCGGATCCGCGGATCGAGCACCGCGTACAGCAGATCGGCGATCAGGTTGAAGAGGACGACGAAGACGGCGCTGACCAGCAGCCAGCCGAGCACGACGTTGATGTCGTTGGCGCCGATGCCGTTCTCCAGCAGGTAGCGCCCCATGCCGTTCCACACGAACACCTGCTCGGTGATGATCGCGCCGCCGAACAGCGTGCCGATGCCGAGGGCGACGACCGTGGTGAGCGGGATGAGCGCGTTGCGCAGCCCGTGCTTGACGACTGTGCGGCGGTAGGTGAGGCCCTTCGCGCGGGCCAGGCGCATGTAGTCCGACCCGAGGACGTCGAGCATCGCCGCCCGCTGAAACCGGCTCCACGCCGCGAAGGAGAGCAGCGCGAGGCTGATCGTCGGCAGCACCAGGTGCGCCAACCTGTCCGACCAGAGCTCCCACCCGTCGGCGTAGAGGCCCAGTGCCGCCGTCTCCTCTCCCAGGGTGAACAGCACCTGGCGCCCCAGCGCGTCGTTGATGCCGACGGCGACGAACTCCTTGAGCAGCGCGGCGAACCAGAAGGTGGGCAGCGCGATCAGGAGGTAGGCGACGAACGTGAAGAAGTAGTCGATCGGCTTGTACTGCCGCACGGCTCCGATGACTCCGACGACGATCGCCAGGATCACCGCGATGATCACCGCGGCGCCGATCAGGCGGGCGGTGACACCGAGCCGCTGGAACAGCTGGTCGGCCACCGGCGTCCCGTTGATCGTCTCGCCGAAGTCACCGGTCAGCACCCCGGTGAGCCAGTTCCAGTACCGGACGAAGAAGTTGTCGTTCAGCCCCAGCTCTTCGCGCATGTTCTCGAAGAACGCCTCCGGCGGTCGCGGCTGGAGCGTGTAGTACCGCGAGAGCGGGTCGAAGCTGGCCGCGCAGAGCGCGAAGACCAGGAAGGAGCTCCCCAGCAGCACGAGGACGGACCCGAGGATCCGTCTCACCGCGAAGAACAGCATGGGCGAAACCTTACGTCCAGGTTCGGCGCGTTCCGGTGCCGGACGGGCGCGGTCCGGGGACCGGGGGCCGTCGGCCGTGACGGGCGGAGGAGGCGGTGGTCGTGCCGGTCGTGCCGGCGCAGGCACACCGCGGCCCTCGGAGCAGTGCGCCGAGGGCCGCGGTGTGGCGTGGCCGCACGGGCGGCCGGGTGGTCATGGGCTCCCGGCGCGAGCCGGGAGCCCATGACCGGTGGATCACTCGACGGTCCAGGTCTCCGAGTTCCAGAGCGGACCGGCCTGCGTGGAGTTGTCCTCCACACCGCTGATGCGGCTGTTGTACGCGATGAACGTCGGCTTCTGGTACAGCGGCACGGTGGCCACCTGCTCCCAGAGCAGCGCGTCGATCTCGTTGCCCAGGCGGGCCTGCTCGTCAGCGTCGGGCTCCTGCACGAACTGCTCGTACAGGGCGTCGATCTCCTCGGTGCCCTGGCGCGAGTAGTTCTGGCCCAGGCCGTTGGCCGGCGACCAGTAGATCGACTGCGTGGCCGACCGGAACGGCGAACCGACCCAGGCGAAGACGGCGGCCTGGAAGCCACCGGCCTCCAGCGAGGTCGGCTTCTCCGCGCCCGCGAAGATGTCGGGGTTGGCGTTGAAGCTCGCCTCGATACCGGCCTCGCGCAGCTGCGGGATCATGACCTCGATGGTGGTCTGACGCAGCGGGTTGTTCGCGGTCGTGTCGATCTGGATCGCCAGCCGCCCGCGCTGCGGGTGGGTGTAGATCCCGTCCGGACCCTGCGTGTAGCCGTCACCCTCGAGGAGCTGCCGAGCCTGCTCGACGTTCTGCTCCTTGTACTCCTCGGGAGCGGTGTCCTCGTACTGCGGCTGGTTGTTGAAGAAGATGCGGTTCTGCAGCACCTCGGCGTCGGAGGAGAACTGCCCGACGGTCTGGGCCACGATCTCCTCGCGGTCCAGCGCCATGGTGATCGCCTGCCGGACGGGCAGGCTGGCCAGGTGCTGGTCCTCGGCGTTGAAGTCGAGGTGCTCGAAGGAGAGACCGAAGGTGATGTCGCTCTCGACGTTCGGGGCCAGCCCCTCGACCTGGTCGACCAGGTCCAGCTGCGGCTGCGGGTAGATCAGGTCGATCTCACCGTTCTGCAGACCCTGGACCGCGGTCGTCGGGTCGTTGCCGATGTTCTGGATGATCAGCCGCTCGATGTTCGGGCCCTCGCCCCACCACTCGGGGTTGGGGGTCAGCACGACGGTCTGCGTGCCGACGTCGATGCTCTCGGCCTTGAGCTGCCAGGGGCCACCGGAGATGTCGTCCGGGAGACCCTCGGCGATCGGCCAGCCCTCGGTGATCGTCTCGCAGAGCGCGGCCGGGTCGTCGTTGTCCATGATGTGCGCCGGCAGGATGCCGCCGCCGAAGTCACTGCTGAACAGCGACTGCCAGTCGGCGAAGGGCGAGGTGTAGGTGACGGTGACGGTCTTGTTGTCGTCACCGCTGCCCTCGACGGACTCGATCTGCTCGTAGCCGGTGGTCGAGAGCAACGACGGGCAGCCGCCGTCGGCCGGGTCGGTGCTGCGGTTGGACCGCCAGGTGAACTCGAAGTCGTCGGCCGTGATGGGCGTGCCGTCGCTCCACACCGCGTCGTCGTTGAGGACGTAGGTGTTGACCTGCTTGTCGCCCTCGGTCTCGAGGGTCGGCTCCTCGGCCAGCAGGTTCTCGTTGTGCACGATGCTGAAGTCGGGCAGCACGTTGAAGGCGCCCGGGAGGATGCCGTTGATGATGTTGGCCGTCGACGTCGCGTTGCCCGCGGCGATGTTCGGGAAGAGGTTCTCCGGGAAGTCGGTGGACTCACCGAAGACGACCTGACCGGAGCGGTCCGAGGCGCTGCCGCCGCCGGAGCCCTCGTCGTCGTCGCCGCCGCCACAGGCGGAGAGCACCAGTGCACCGGCCAGGCCGGTCGCCACGAGCGCTGTACCGCGCCTACTGAAGTTCACGTGCGTGCCTCCCTCTTCCCCCGCTGTCAGCAGAGGAATGGATGTCCGATGTCCGGCGGGCCGCGGCCGAGAACGCGGGAGTGCGGGCTCGGGGGGCTTGCGTCCGTTCGACACGGAACGGACCACCGGGTGTATGCGGGGGAAACCCTAAGTTCGCCCGGCGGGGTCGTCCACGACCGTCACCCTTCTGTGACCTCGCCGCAGCACCCCTTCGGAGGGGTGTCCCGGCCGCCCGGACGGCGGGCGTGGCTCTCACCTGCGGAGTTGAGACGATGACCCCGATGTCCCCGCCCGCAACGCCCCGTCCGCACCGGCGCGCCGTGTCCCAGCTGTTGCTGGGGCTGCTCCCGCTCGTCGCGGTCGGCGCGGTGCTGGTGGGGCTGCTCGCCGCGCAGCTGCCCGGGGCGCGGGCCCCGCTCGCCGACGCGACCGCCACCGCCGTCGCCCGCGTCGTCGACGTCGGTCAACCGCCCGACGACCGCGGCGTCCTCGTGACCTTCGACGGGGAGGACGGCGAGGCCAGGACCGGCCGCATCGTCCTGGCCGAACCGGTGGCCGTGGAACCGGGCGCGGAGGTCACCGTGCGGTACGACCCGACCGTGGCGGGCGGCCCGTCCACGACGGTGTACGCCGACGGCGACGCGACCACCCGCGAGGTCCAGGACCTCGTCGCGGGCGTCGTCGTCGTCGCCGTCGTGCTGCTCGTCGCGGCCGTCTCGACGGCGCTGGTCGTGCTCACCCGGCGGCGGCTGCGCCAGCGACCGGTGCGCGCCCTCGCCGCCACGCGGCTGGTCGTGCGACGCGGCCTGCTCGTGCGCAGCTGGCTGGAGCTGGAGACCGACCGCGGATCCCGCTGGCTGCCGGTGTTCTGGGCCCCGGAGCTGCCGGGGCTGGCACCCGGGGAGCGGGTGGAGCTCCGCGGGAACCCGGTCACCGACCGGCTGGTCCTGCCCGTCGTCGCCGGCGCGGAGGTCTGGCCGTCGGGGCGGCTCCGGGACCAGGCGCCCCGCGGCGAGCAGCGCGCGCCCCGCCCGACGGACGTCGCCCCGCCGGCCGGCCTGGCGCGCCAGGTCCGCGTCGACCTGGTGGCGGTCTTCGTCGCTCCCCTGCTCGGGCTGGTGTGGGCCTACCTCGACGAGGGTGGGCTGGCGAGCTTCGCGGGCGGGACGGCGTTGAGCGCCGCCGGGGTGTTCTGGTTCTTCCAGCGGCTCGGGTCCGACCCGGAGGCGCCCGCCCGCGGGTGAGCTCAGGCCCGCCTGCTCAGGCCTCCTCGCGCAGCACCGCGGAGGGATCCGCGCGGTCGGCCGCCGCCTGGGCGTAGCGCGCGGTCAGCACGGCGACCAGCAGCGCCACCGCCACGGTGAGCCCGATCGCCGTCCACGGCACGTCGAGCAACGGCGTCGGCGGGCGCAGCAGGTCGACGTCGAGCCTCCGGTACACGAGCGCCACGGCGCCGACGGCCAGCAGCGCGCCGAGCACCAGGCCCGCGCCGGCCACCGCGCCGAGCTCGACGACGAGCGAGGCCAGGTGCGACCGCCGGGAGAGCCCGAGCCGGCGCGCCATGACGTAGCCCGCGACCCGGCTGCGGCTGCGGCTCTCCAGGTGCAGCAGCAGCCCCGCCGCGGCGATCACCCCGACGAAGACGGCCAGCGCGGAGAGGTACCCGAAGGTCCAGGAGATCCCGAGGAAGTTCGCCGTGGTGAGGACGTCGGCGGGCTCCAGCGTGCGGGCGAGCCGCCCGCCGGCCTCGGTGAGCGCCTCGACGGCGGGGCCGGCCGGCCCGTCGGTCCACAGCTCGGAGCGCCGGTCCGCGCCGGCCGACGACGGGACGTCGGGCAGCCGGTCGGCCGCGACCAGCACCACCGGCTGCGCCAGGCGGCGGCCGGGCAGGACCCGCGCGGTGCCGGCCACCTCCGCCTCGACCGGCAGGGTGCCCAGCCGCAGGTCGACCGGACCTCGGGGCAGGCCGGTCGCGACCACGGGGAGCCGGCCGCCGTCGGCCGGGCCGGTCAGCCGGGTGACCAGGTCGTCGAGCGGGACGTCGGCGAAGCTGTCGTCCCAGAAGGCGGTGCCGGCGAACGTGGCCGGGTCGACGGCCAGCACCTGGACGTCGGTGCGGGAGTCGTCGAGCTCGACGGTGCCTTCGTACCTGTCCAGCACCGTGCCGACGGCGTCCGTGCCCGCGGTCGGCGTCACCCGGTCGATCGAGACGAGGGCGCGCTCGGCCCCGATCTGGACGCCGACCTTCGCCGCGAGCGTGGTCTCCGACGAGGCGGCCAGGGTCGCCGTGTAGCCGAGGACGGCGACCGGCACCGTCACCGCGACGAGCAGGGCGGCCGCCGCTCCCGGCGCGGCGGCCAGCCGGTTGACCGCCAGGAACACCGACGGTCGACGCCGGCCGGCCCACCTGCGCAGCGGCGGCAGCACCCTCGTGCCGAGCCGGGCCGCCAGCAGCGCCGTCCCGACGATCCCCAGGATCGGGAACGCGACGAGCAGGCCGTTGACCTGCGCGACCCCGCCCTCCAGCACGATCGCGTCGCGGCTCTCCAGCAGCAGCCAGCACAGCCCCGCGGCGACGACCAACGCCAGCTCCCACGGGACGGTGGCGAGGCGACGCGCGCCGACCCGAGCGGGCGCTCGACGGTTCCCCGGGCGCGCAGCCCGGCCGCCACGGCGGCGCCTCCCAGCCCCGCCAGGAAGGCGCCGGCCCCGGCCAGCACCGCCACGACGACGGCCGCGCGGTCGAGGTCGTCGGCCGGGCCCAGGGCGCCCACCAGCACCCGCGCGGTCAGCCAGCCGGCTGCTGCACCGAGCAGGGCCGGCAGGAACAGCTCGAGGGCCGCCTTGCCGCCCAGCGCCGCCGGACCGGCGCCGCGGGCGGCGAGCAGCCGCACCTCGGCGCTGCGCCGGTCGGCCCAGAAGCCGCCGGACGCGGCCACGAGCAGCAGCGCCAGCACGCCGGCCGCCGCGGCCACGGCCACCACCGGCCCGCGCAACCCCGCCTCGATCAGCTCGGCCCGCTCCACCGCCCGGTCCAGCCGCTCGTTCCAGCCGCTGCCGACCAGGGCCGTGCCCTCGCCGTCGGTGAGCTCGCCGGCCGCCGCGCGTTGCTCGGCGACCAGGTCCCGCGCCTCGTCGACGGAGAGCTCGTCGAGTCGGGTGGGCACCTGCTCGGTCGTCTGCAGCAGGCCGGCCGCGCTGCTGAGGACGAGGAGCGTCTCCTGGTCGGCCGCGAGCAGCAGGGCCGGCGGGGGGACGTTCGCGGAGGTCTCGTTCAGGTAGAGGTCGCCGTAGTCGCACCAGTACGGGCCGGGGTCGGTGTCGAACAGGTCGGTGTAGACGCCGGCCACCGGGACGCTCGTGTCCGCGATCGTGATCGCGTCCCCGACGGTGGCGTTCGCGGCCTCCGCGTAGGACGCGGGCAGCCACACCCCCGGCCCGGGGGCGGAGTCGACGACCTCCACGTGGTCGGTGGCCCCTGGCCGCCACACCAGGGTGGCCGGCTGCGACATCGGCGTCCCGGTGGTGTCGCGGACCGGCACCGCCGCCTGCGGGTTGCCGGCCGGGCCGATCGAGCTCAGCACGAGCAGCGCCCGCTCGGGGTCGCGGCCGCGGTCGGTCCAGACCTTCCGGTTGGCGTCCGCCTGCTCGGCGAGCCGCTCGGGCGCCGTCCCGGGTTCGAAGCGCACGGTGGCGGCGGTCGCCGGCTGCGCGGCCTCGGCGCACTGCGGGGCCAGCTGCGCCTGCAAGGCGGCCGAGCGGGCCGAGGACAGCAGCAGCGGCGCCGAGGCCAGGGCGCAGGCCAGCACCGCCGTCGTCACCAGGACCGCCACGACGGTGATCGGGGAGCCGAACGCCAGCAGCGGCGCGCGGCGCCAGGGGGCGAGCCGCCACGTCCTCATGCCGGCGCCCCCTCGCCGAGACGGCCGTCGCGCATCGACAGCACGCGGTCGGCCCGGTGCCAGGCCTGCTCGTCGTGGGTGGCCAGCAGCACCGCCGAGCCGCGTCCGGCCTGGGCGGCGATCGCCTCGAGCAGCGCGTCGGCGTGCCCGCGGTCCTGGTGGGCGGTCGGCTCGTCGGCCAGCAGGACGGCGGGATCGAGCACGAGCGCGCGGGCGACGGCGGCGCGCTGCTGCTCGCCGAGGGAGGTCTGGTGCGGGTAGCGCTCGGCGATCCGGGCCAGGCCGAGCTCCTCGAGCAGCTGCCGGCCGCGGGGTTCGGCCCCGGCGAGGTCCCTGGCGAGGCGGGCGGGCAGCAGCACGTTGTCGGCCAGCGACAGATCGGCGACCAGCCCGAGCGCCTGCGGCACCAGCGCGAGCTCCGGCCACGACAGCTCCGCGGGCGCCCGGCCGGCCAGCGGACCGGTGTAGGTCAGCGTGCCCGAGTCGGCGGTGTCCCAGCCGCACAGCACCGCCAGCAGCGTGCTCTTGCCCGAGCCCGACGGCCCGGCGAGCGCCACCACCTCCCCGCCGCCGACGGCGAGGTCCGCGCCGGCCAGCGCCGGGACGGTCTCGGCGCCGCGGGTGAACGTCCGGACCAGCCCGCGCGCGACGAAGCCGGGCCGGGTGTCGGCGCCGGTCACGCCACCACCCGGCCGTGGTCGAGGTGCACTGTCCCGTCGGCGACGGCCATGACCCGCGGGTCGTGGGAAGAGACGACGAAGGCGACGCCGGTGGCGGCCAGATCCGCCATCGCGGCGAGCACGCGCTCGGCGGCGGCGGTGTCGAGCTCGGCGGTGGGCTCGTCGGCGACGACCAGCGTCGGGGAGCCGATGACGCTGCAGGCCACGGCGAGGCGCTGCTGCTCGCCGCCGGAGAGCTCGGCGGGGCGGTGCGCGCCGCGGTGGCCCAGGCCCAGCCGGGTCAGCAGGTCCTCGATCTGCGCGTCGTCCACCGGCGCACCGCGCATGGCCGCGGCCAGCCGCACCTGCTCGGTGGCGCCCAGGTAGGGCAGCAGGTTGTCGCCCGGCCGCTGGAAGAGGTACGAGACGTGTCGCCGTCGCAACCCCCGCCGGGCCCGGGCGCGCAACCCGTCCACCCGCTGGTCCCCGACGTGCACGGCTCCCGAGTCGGGCCGGTCGACGCAGCCGAGCAACCGCAGCAGCGAGGACTTGCCCGCCCCCGACGGCCCCACCACCACCGTCACCCGGCCGCGGGGGATGCCGAGGGTGACCCGGCCCAGAGCGGTCACCGACTCGGTGGCCGTGCGGTAGGTCTTCACCACGTCGACGCAGCGGGCGGCCATGCCTTCCGAGGTGGGGCCCTCCGAGGCGGTGGTGCTCGGGTCGCTCCTGGGCTCCACCCGACCACCTCTCGCACCCCGGACCGGTTCCGGCCCTCGCCCTCGCGTCCGGCGCAGACCCTAGGACCGGCCGGCCGCCGCGCAGCGCAGCGCTCGCTCAGGTGTGTCATCCCGCCGGCCCCGGGGTAGTGCGGGTCGGGACGAAAGGAGCTCAGATGAGCGGCGAGGACAAGACGAACAACAAGCTGGAAGAGCTCGGCGGCAAGGCCAAGGAAGCGCTGGGCAACGCGACGAACGACAAGGACCTGCAGGCGGCCGGTCAGAAGGACCAGACCAAGAGCAACCTGAAGCAGGCCGGCGAGAAGGTCAAGGACGCCTTCAAGTAGGCGCTCCCACCCCTCGACCGCGGGGGGCCGCACCCACCGGGTGCGGCCCCCCGCTGCTTTTCCGCGGAAAAGCCGTCTGCTTCTCCGCGGAAAAGCAGGGTGGCTCAGTTCGCGACAGCGGACTCACGGAGCGCCTCAGCGATACGGGCGACGACCTCGGTCAGATTCCGCAGGTCCGCAGCCGAGAGCCGGATGACGCGCCAGCCCGCTGCGACGACCGCGTCCAGCCGGGCGTCGTCCTTCACGATCTGCAACTCGTCGAAGTGGTGCTCTCCCTCGTACTCGACGATCAGCCGCTGCTCGGGCCAGGCCAGATCGACCCGCGCCAACCAGCGTCCGCCGTCGTGCACCTGGTACTGCGGGATCGGTGCCGGCAGCCCAGCGAGAGCGCAGGCGACCCGCACCCACGACTCCGGTGGCGACTCGCTCCGGCCGTCCACCATTCCGAGAGCCCGTCGCGCCCGCGCCGAACGCCACGACGCGAGTGGTCGCTCGATCATCGCCTGCAGTCGGCCGGCGTCGATCAGCCCGGCCCGGACCATGGCATCCAGCACCCCGACGGCGGTGGCCGTGGTCTCGAGCGTGGCGACGTCCCATGCCGTCCGCGCCGCGGTCGCGTGTCGGATGCCCCACTCGTCCAGCGCGACGTCGGCCGGCGAGAAATCCGTCGTGTGCACCCGGACCCCGACCGGGCCCGTCCACTTCGTGCCGGGCGGAACGAGCACCGTGACCGGATCCCCGTAGCTCGGTGCTGGGGCACCCAGTAGCGCCGCGGCCGAGCGTCCACCGAGTACTGCTTCGCTCGGCATGAGCAGCGCCGCCGCCCGACAGCGCAACAGATGGTCTCGGTCCAGCGACGAGTCCGCGTACACCCCGTGGAGCACGCGGACGTACGGGCCGTTCTGCAGCTGATGGCGGGTCAGCACTCCCTCGGAAACGGCGTGGGAGCCGATGAACACCCCGTGGAGCCCCTGGGACCGGAGATACATCCGCGCATGATCGCGGCCGGGGGCGCCCCGCCGCTCCCGTCGTCCACAGCCCCTGCTTTTCCGCGGAAAAGCGGGCTGCTTTTCCGCGGCAAAGCAGTCAGGGCGGGGTGAGGTGGGTGCGGAGGGCGGGGAGCAGGGGGCGGTCGGCGGCGATCCAGTCGAGGTCGTCGAGCTCGTCGCGGCCCACCCACCGCAACGCGGCGTGCTCGTGCGCCACGGGCGTGCCGGACTCGACCCGGCCCACCCACACCCGCATCGTGGAGGCCCCGGGAGCCCCACCCCCGACCGGCCCGTCGAGCACGACCTCGCCCAGGAACTCCTCCGGGACGACGACGACGCCCAGCTCCTCGGCGCACTCGCGGACCAGCGCTTCCAGCTCCGACTCCCCCGGCTCGACCTTGCCGCCCGGAAACTCCCAGCACCCGTCGTAGGAGCCACCGGACCGTTGCGCCACCAGCACCCGGTCCCCCTCGACCAGCGCCGCACCCACCACCCGCACGACGCCCCGCGCCCGGGCCTGCGCCGCCGCCGCGTAGACGTCCAGGTGCGCCCGCATCGCCCGCGCCAGCCGGCGCCGCACCGCCAGGTCGGCCAGCACCCCGAGCGGCCCCGGCAGACCGGTGCTCCCCTCGATCAGCTCCTCGACCCGCGTGCCCTCGGCGGTCGCGGTGAACCAGCGGGTGTGCGTGACCCGCCCGCGGCCCCGCAGGCCCTCGACCGAATGGACGTCGGACCACGGCCGCACCGACTCGATCTCCCGCGTCGGCCGCGGCCACGGGCGGCCCAGGGCCCGGCCGACGTCGAACGCCACGGTGAGCGGCGCCTCCACCGTCGTGGTGAAACGCAACCGGATCACGCCGACCACTGTCGCAGACCACGGCAGGATGGCCGTCGTGCGCATCAATGCCCGGGTCGACTACGCCGTCCGAGCCGTTCTCGAGCTCGCCGCGGCCGCGCCGGACTCGAGGACCGCCGACGCGATCGCCACCGCCCAGGGCATTCCTGCCCGGTTCCTCCAGGCGATCCTCACCGACCTCCAGCGCGCCCGACTGGTCACCAGCCAGCGCGGCCGGGACGGCGGCTACCGCCTGGCGCTGCCGGCCTCGGAGATCTCGATCGCACGGGTCATGCGGGTGGAGCAGGGCTTCCTCGCCGAGGTCCACGGCCAGCGGCCCGAGGAGGTCTCCTACCCCGGCGCCGCCGCCGACCTCGCGAAGGTGTGGGTGGCCGCGCGCGAGGCCTACCGGCGGGTGCTCGAGGGCGTCACCGTCGCGGACGTGGTCAGCGGCGACCTGCCGCCGCACGCAGCCGAGCTCGTGGCCATCGACGAGGCGTGGCGCTCGTTCAGCGACTCCTCCGACGGCTGACCCTCGGAACGGGTGCGCGACACTGGCCGCCATGTCCGCAGCTCCGCGCCCCGGTGTCACCGTCTTCCTCACCGGCCTGTCCGGCGCCGGGAAGTCCACGATCGCCGACGCGCTCGTCGCCGACCTGGAGGCCGAGGGGCGGCCGGTCACGGTCCTGGACGGCGACGTCGTCCGCACCCACCTGTCCAGCGAGCTGACGTTCTCCCGCGAGCACCGCGACCTCAACATCCGCCGCATCGGGTGGGTCGCCGGCGAGGTGGTGAAGCACGGCGGCACCGTCGTCGTCGCCGCGATCGCCCCGTACGAGGAGGCGCGCGAGCAGGCGCGGAAGCTGGTCGAGCAGCACGGCCGGTTCGTGCTCGTCCACCTCTCCACCCCGTTGGCGGTCTGCGAGGAGCGGGACGTCAAGGGGCTCTACGCGAAGGCCAGGGCCGGGGAGATCCCCGAGTTCACCGGCGTGAGCGACCCCTACGAGCCGCCGGTCGCCCCCGAGCTGGTCATCGACACCTCGGTCACGCCGCTGGCGGAGTCGGTCGCCCGCATCCGCGCCGCCATGGCGGCCTGAGCGGTTACCCGCATCACACCACCAAGCCGATCGGGATATGGCACCATCGTCGCCATGACCAGCCGTGGCGTGCTCCTCGTCGCGCGCCTGCACATCGATCTCGCGCGCGTCTCCAGCGCCACCTGTTCCGCCTCGCGCTGACCCAGGTCCCTCCCGCGCACACCTGCGCATCGAACCGGCAGCGCCCTCCCGATCCGCGGCCGGCTGCCGTGACGGGTGCAGGCGCAGGAAGAAGTACCGAGACGTGACCACCCCCACCCGTACGAGCAACCGCCCCAAGCGCGGCGAGGGCCAGTGGGCCCTGGGCTACCGGGAGCCGCTCAACCCCAACGAGCGGATGAAGAAGGACTCCGACGGGCTGGAGGTGCAGCAGCGGATCCTCGACATCTACTCGAAGACCGGCTTCGACGGCATCGACCCCGGTGACCTGCGCGGCCGGATGCGCTGGATGGGCCTCTACACCCAGCGCGCCCAGGGCATCCCCGGCGGCAAGACCGCCGTGCTGGAGCCCGAGGAGCTCGAGGACTCCTACTTCATGATGCGCGTCCGCATCGACGGCGGTCAGCTCTCCAGCGACGCGCTGCGGATCATCGGCGGCATCAGCACCGAGTTCGGCCGGGACATCGCCGACGTCACCGACCGGCAGAACGTCCAGTACCACTGGATCCGCATCGAGGACGTCCCGGAGATCTGGCGGCGCCTCGAGTCGGTGGACCTGTCCACGATGGAGGCCTGCGGCGACGTGCCGCGCGTGATGCTGGGCTGCCCGCTGGCCGGCGTCCTCGAGGACGAGGTCATCGACGCGACCGACGTCATCGCCGAGACCGTCGCCAAGTACGTCGGCAACCCCGAGTTCAGCAACCTGCCCCGCAAGTGGAAGTCGTCGATGTCCGGGTGCGTCGACCACTGCACCGAGCCCGAGATCGACGACGTCTCGTTCGTCGGCGTCGTGAACGAGGCGGGCGAGGCCGGCTACGACCTGTGGGTCGGCGGCGGGCTGTCCACCAACCCGCGGTTCGCCGAGCGGCTCGGCGTCTTCGTCCGCCCCGACCAGGTGACCGACGTCTGGGCGGCGACGACGGCCGTCTTCCGCGACTACGGCTACCGCAGGCAGCGCAACCGCGCCCGCATCAAGTTCCTCATGGCCGACTGGGGTCCGGAGAAGTTCCGCCAGGTGCTGCAGGACGAGTACCTGCACGAGCAGCTCCCCGACGGCCCGGCGCCGGCGCCCGCCAAGCACGACCAGCGCGACCACGTCGGCGTCAGCCGGCAGAAGGACGGCGCCAACGCCGTCGGGTTCGCGCTGCGCACCGGCCGGATCAGCGGCTCGCTGCTCACCACGATCGCCGACCTCGCCGACGAGTACGGGCAGGGCCGGATCAGGACGACGACGCAGCAGAAGCTGATCATCCTCGACGTCCCGGACGAGAAGGTCGAGGCGCTCGTCGAGGCGCTCGCCGCGCACGACCTGCAGGTGCGCCCCAGCGCCTTCCGTCGCGGCACCATGGCCTGCACCGGCCTGGAGTTCTGCAAGCTGGCGATCGTCGAGACCAAGCAGCACGCGCAGGACCTCTACGCGGAGCTGGAGAAGCGGCTGCCGGAGTTCGACACCCCGATCGGCATCAACGTCAACGGCTGCCCGAACAGCTGCGCCCGCTTCCAGACCGCCGACATCGGGTTCAAGGGCTCGATGGTCAAGGACGCCGACGGCGAGATGGTCGAGGGCTTCCAGGTGCACCTCGGCGGCCACCTCGGCGTGGAGGCGACCTTCGGCCGCAAGTTCCGCGGGCACAAGGTGACCAAGGCCGAGACCGCCGACTACTGCGAGCGGGTGCTCCGCGGTTTCCTGGAGCGGCGGACGCCGGGCGAGTCCTTCGCCCACTACGTCTCCCGCGCCGAGGAGGCCTGGCTGCTGTGACCGAGGAGACCGGCGCGGGCCGGACCCGGCAGCTGCCGGTGTTCCACTGCCCGTACTGCGGGGACGAGGACCTGACCCCGCACGACGACGGCGGCTGGCGCTGCAGCGCCTGCCTGCGGGCGTTCGCCGTCCGGCTGATCGCCACGGGGGTGCAGCGGTGACGACGGCGGTCGGCGCGACCCCCGAGCTCGCCGCCGAGGCCGACGCCCGCTTCGGCTCGATCGCCGACCCGGTGGAGCAGGCGCTCGCCGTCCTGCGCTGGGCCGGCGAGACGTTCGGCGCGCAGTTCGCCATCACGTCGTCCATGGCCGACGGCCTGCTGTCCCACCTGGCCTCGCGGGTCATCCCCGGCGTCAACGTGGTCTTCCTCGACACCGGCTACCACTTCGCCGAGACGATCGGCACCCGCGACTGGATCAGCAGCGTCCTGCCGATCACGCTGCACAACGTCACCCCGCCCCAGACCGTCGCCGAGCAGGACCTGTCCTTCGGCGCGAAGCTGCACGACCGCGACCCCGACCTGTGCTGCGAGCTGCGCAAGGTGAAGCCGCTGGCCGAGGCCCTCGCCGGGTTCACCGCGTGGGGGTCCGGGGTGCGCCGCGACGAGTCGCCGACCCGCGCGGACACGAAGCTGGTCGACTGGGACGCCAAGCGGGGCATGGTCAAGGTCAACCCGCTGGCGGCCTGGACCCAGGACGTCGTCGACGGGTACCTCGCCGAGCACCGGATCCCGGTGAACCCGCTGTTCGAGCTCGGCTACGGCTCGATCGGCTGCGCGCCGTGCACGCGGCCGGTCGCCCCGGGCGAGGACCCGCGCGCCGGCCGCTGGGCCGGCTCGACCAAGACCGAGTGCGGCCTGCACACCTGAGCCACACTGAGGCCGTGCCTCGCCCTCCGCGCCTCTCGCCTGACGCCGTCGCCGATGCCCTGACCGGCCTGCCGCTGTGGTCCGGCGGTGCGGACGGGCTCCGGCGCACCGTGGAGCTGCCCGGCTTCCGCGACGCCGTCGCCGCGATCGTGGCGATCGCCGACGTCGCCGAGGAGCTGGACCACCACCCCGACGTCGACCTCAGGTACCGGACGCTGCACCTGGCGCTGGTGAGCCACTCCGAGGGCGGCGTGACCGAGCTCGACCTCGAGCTGGCCCGCCGCATCGACGCCCTCCTCCCCACCTGACCCCTGCTTTTCCGCGGAAAAGCAGCCCGCTTTACCGCGGAAAAGCAGAGGTCAGGCGGAGACGGGGAGGACGAGGAGGCGGAAGAGGCGGTCGGTCTCGGCGTCGGGGTCCTCGGTCAGCCCGGTGTGCACGGGCCCCGGCTGGACGACGGTGCTGCGCGGCGCGGTCAGCCACCGGAACCGCGATCCCAGCGCCTCGCGACCCGCCGCACCGGCGCCCGGCTCGGCGGCGGACACGTCGGCGGCCGCCTGCAGCGCCCGCTCGATCGCGGCTGCGTCGGCGGTGGGGTCGAGCGCCCGCAGCCGCTCGGGATCGAGGTGGATCCGCGACCCGAGGTAGTCGCGCTGGCGGCAGTAGAGCAGGACGCCGGCGTTGAGGAACTCCCCGCGCTCGACGCGCGGCACGACCCGCAGGACGGCGTACTCGAACGTGTCCCGGCTCATCGCTGCGTCATCCCCTCGGGCGGTGGCGGGCCCAGCCAGGACGGCCGGTTCTCGCCCCGCGGCGCGCGGCGGCGGCCCGCTCCCCCGGCCTCCGCCGCGGCGACCAGGCCGGGCACCCAGGCGTCCCGCGCGTCGAGCCGAGCCAGCAGCTGCTCGACGTACCGGGCGCGCAGCTCGTCGGGCGGCTCGCCCTCCAGCCACTCGTCCGGCACCAGCGTCAGCACCCGGTCGAGCAGCTCCCGGGTGACCAGCGGCGCCAGTGCGGCGTCCGCGGCCGGCACGTCGGGCCCGCACTCGACCAGCGCGTGCGTGGACGCGTCGTAGGGCCGGGCCACCGCCGCGGCCGCGCCCGGCCAGTGGTGGTGGAAGGTCAGCGCGGCGCCGTGGTCGATCAGCTGCAGCCGGCCGTGCCAGAACAGCATGTTCGGGTTGCGCCACGACCGGTCGACGTTCCCGATCAGCGCGTCGAACCACAGCACGCGACCGGCCAGCCCGCCGTCGACGCCGTCGGCACCGGCCTCGAAGTCCAGCGCGCCCGGCAGGTAGTCCATGCCGAGGTTCAGGCCGGCCGAGCGCTGCAGCAGGTCCTGCACCTCGAAGTCCGGCTCCCCCACCGCGAGCTCGGGGGCGACGTGGACGGTGACCAGCGTGGGCACCGGCAGCTCCAGCGCCCGCGCCAGCTCGCCGCAGATCACCTCGGCGACCAGCACGTTCACGCCCTGCCCGGCGGCCCGCCACTTGACGACGTAGGTGCCCAGGTCGTCGGCCTCCATGAGCCCCGGCAGCGAGCCACCTTCGCGCAGCGGGGTGACGTAGCGGGTGGCGGTGACGGAGGCGAGCACAGTGCGGCGACCCTACCGGGGCGGGTCGCCCCAGTAGCCGGACATCAGCTCGTGCGACCAGGCAGGTTGCCGGACCTCGCCCCGTGGCCCGAACTCCGCCAGGTACGGCTTGACGTCGAGCACCGGTGTCCCGTCGATGGCGTCCAGCGCCTGCACGGTGAAGGTCAGCCCGTCGACGGCGAGCAGCCGGCACACGGTCACCCCGATCCGGTTCGGTCGGGCCTTGCCCCGCTGGGCGAAGATGCCGACCCGCGGCCAGGCGGGGTTGCCCCGCGGATGGCGGGCTCCGGTCTGCACCGTGGCGGCATCGACCCGGTCGAAGACGTAGACCACCTCGACGTGGGAGAACTCCTCCAGGCCGAGCAGCGCCTCGGGGCCGAAACGGTCGGCGTCCAGGGTGATCGTCGAGGTCACCGATCCCCAGTCGTCGTCCAGGGGCTCGGTCCGCGCGGCGGTGACCCAGCCGATCGGGGTGACGTCCATGGCGGCAGCCTGGCACGCCGCGGTGGGCGAGACTGGCTGCCGTGGGCATCCTGCGCAGGACCGATCCGGCGGCGCTGGCCGACGCCCCGCTCACCTACGCCGAGGTGGGTGGCACCGGGGCGGCCGAGTTGCCCGCCGGGTACCACCACGCCGTCCACTCGGCCGTCGTCGGATCCGGACAGGACGCCTTCGAGCGCGCGGCGGACGCCGTCCTCGACTGGGGACAGCAGCGGGGCACCGGCCTCCGCGTGCGGGCGACGGGTCCGGCCGGGCGCCCGGGCACCGTCGTCGTCCTCACCGCCGGGCTGCCCCGCCTGGGCTACGACATCCCCTGCCGGGTGGTGTGGGCCTCGACGGACGGCGACGAGCGCGGGTCCGCCTACGGCACGCTGCCCGGCCACCCGGAGAGCGGCGAGGAGCGGTTCACCGTGCGGCTCACCCCGGACGACGACGTGGTGTACGAGATCCGCGTCTTCTTCCGGCTCGCCTCGACGGCCGCCCGGCTGGCCGGGCCGCTGAGCCTGGTGCTGCAACGGCTGGCGACCAGGCGCTACGTCGCCGCGATCCGCCGGGCGGCGCAGGCCTGATCCGCGCCACCCGGCGCACAGTTCCCGTTCCGCTGGGTGGCGCCCCGCCGTGGCCCGAGCCTCTCCAGGAGCTGCCGCGCAGGGAACTCCCCGCCTCGTGACCTGCTCGGACAGGGTGCCCGCGACAGCGACCAGCGGCCCCACGGGGAGGCGCCATGACCCACCGGAGAGGACGACTGCGGCAGCCGACACCTGTCCAGTGGCTGGAACTGCCGCACTGGCGCAGACCGATCGACGTGCTGATGGGCCTCGTGGTCACCGCCTCGATCGGCTGGCTGACCCTGGTGGCGATCCCCGCGGCCACCAGCGGGGAGGCCGCCGCCGGCCAGGCGCGGGAGACCGTCGCCGCGGACCGGGGGCCGGCCGCGTCCGACGACCTGGTCATGGGTCCGTTCGCACCTGCCGCCCCGACGACCCCGCCGCGGACCGCTCCCCCGCCCGCTCCCGTCGTCGCGCCGCTGGCCGAGGCGGCGCCGCCGCCCGCCGTCGCCACCCCCGTCCGGTCGACGGCACGACCGGCTCCCCGGTCGACGGCACGACCGGCCGCGCGGACGACACCCCGGCCCCGGGCGGCCGCCACCACGCCTCCCCCGCTGCCGGCCGCGG
>NZ_LWUA01000264.1 GCF_005222955.1 Blastococcus sp. CCUG 61487
TCGGCGCGGCTCAAGATAACGGAGGGGTTGTTCGACCAGATCTGGCGCCAGATCTCCTTGGGGAACGCGGTGAACGCCAGCACGTCGACCCGCGCCTGCTCGAGGTGCTCGGCCACCCGCGGCAGCTTGTCGGCCAGCGCGTCGAGCACCCGGTCGAACTGGGCGTGCACCGAGGCGGCGTCGGGCTGGTCGTAGACCGAGTGCAGCAGCGCCCGCACCCACGGCCAGGACGCCTTGGGAGTCGCCGCCATCAGGTTCGCCGCGTAGTGGGTGCGACACCTCTGCCACGAGGCGCCGGGCAGGGTCGCGCCGATCGCGGTCACCAGGCCGGCGTGCGCATCGGAGGTCACCAGGGCGACTCCGGCGAGGCCGCGGGCGGTCAAGTCACGGAAGAACGCCAGCCAGCCGGCGCCGTCCTCAGCGCTGGTGACCTGCAGGCCGAGGATCTCCCGGTGCCCGTCGGCGTTGACCCCGGTGGCCACTAGGGCGTGCACGTTGACCACCCGCCCGCCCTCACGGACCTTCAGGACGAGGGCGTCGGCGGCCACGAAGGTGTAAGGGCCGGCATCGAGCGGCCGGTGGCGGAAGTCGGCCACCTGGGCGTCGAGGTCCTTGGCCATCTCCGAGACCTGGGACTTCGAGAGCCGGGTGATGCCCAGGGACTCGACGAGCTTCTCCATCCGCCGGGTGCTCACGCCGAGCAGGTAGCAGGTGGCGACCACGGTGGTCAGTGCCCGCTCCGCCCGCCGGCGGCGCTCGAGCAGCCAGTCCGGGAAGTAGGACCCCGAGCGCAGCTTGGGAATCGCCACGTCCAGGGTGCCGGCGCGGGTGTCGAAGTCCCGGTGCCGGTAGCCGTTGCGGGTGTTGGTGCGCTCGGCGCTGCGCTCGCCGTAGCCGGCGCCGCAGACCGCGTCGGCCTCGGCCGACATCAGCGTGTTGATGAACGTGGTCAGCATCTGGCGCAGCAGGTCAGGGCTCGCCTGGGCCAGCTGCTCGTGCAGGAAGTGGGCAGGGTCGATACTGCTCGGAGCGGTCATCGCGTCGTACTCCTGAAGGACTGTGAGAGGTCATCCAGAAGATCACGCGGTGGCCGCCTTTACGTGGAGGGCCCCGCTGGTCACCGGGGCCGTCGCACACCACCTTGGTGGACGCCACTCACTGCCCGACAGGATTGGGTCAACGTCGACGTGTGGGTGCCGAACAAGAAGGGGCGTACCGGGACCTGGTTGATGGTGGGGAGGACGGACGGCGGGCGCCCGCTCGTCGCGGCGATCCTGGTGGATGCGGAACGCTCGATGATCTGTCCGATCACAGCTCGGACGTGTACACCACAGGAAGTCAAGCGATGGTTGACGTGAGGAGGTTCCAGTGAAGATGAACCCAGATGAGGTGTTGACCTCGCTCGAAGATGCCAGCGAGTGGGGTGATCCGGAGCCCGCTCGTCCGCGCAAGTCGGAGAAGCGTCAGCGCGGCATCGTCGTCAGTGTTCGGCTGTCGCCCGAAGAGTTCGAACTGGTCGAGAAGCACGCCAGCAGTTTGGGCATGCCTCTTGGCACGTTCATGCGCCAGCAGGCGCTCGCCTGCATGACGCCTGCTGTGGCGACGACTTGGATGTCGTCGGTTACTTGGTCTCGGCCGGCGGGAGCCGCAGGAAGCTGGCACACGACGGTCCCAGGGCTGGAGCAGTCCCTGCAGTCGACCAACTACTAGTCGGTGCTTGCTCGGGCATTCATGGAACGGGCCGCCGAAAGGCGGCCCGTCCGCTCGCCCGGTTCCGCCTGAAGGCCTGGGCGTCTAGCGGCCTTCGGCTCGCAGCAGGGCTTCGATGGCCGAGCGTACTTCCGGGGCGTCCGGCTGTACCTGCGGGCGGAAGCGGGCGACGACGTCGCCACTGCCCGACAGGACCCACTTCTCGAAGTTCCACGAGACGTCCCCGGCCTTGCCGTCGGCATCGGGCACGGCGGTCAGGCTCCGGAACAGCGGGTGCGCACCCTCGCCGTTGACCTCCACCTTCTCGGTCATCGGGAAGGTGACGCCGTAGGTGGCCGAGCAGAACTCGGCGATCTCCTCGGCCGTGCCCGGCTCCTGGCCCATGAACTGGTTGCACGGGACGCCGACGACGGTGAAGCCCCGGTGCGAGAACTCCTCGTGCAGCGCCTCGAGCTGGGCGTACTGGGGTGTCAGGCCGCACTTGCTGGCCACGTTGACCACGAGTGCCGGCCCGCCGCCGGTCAGCTCGCGCAGCGTCGTCGCGTCGCCCTGGAGGGTGGTCACCGGCACGTCGAGGAGGGTCATGGTCGCCGCAGCACCCGCGCGCCGGTGTTCATTCCAGCGTGCTGGCGTCGTCCGGCACGTCAACGGCGTGCTGGCGCAGGGCCCGGAGCGGGACGACCTCCAGGGCTCGCTCGTTGGTGGCCGCCAGCACCACGCCGGCCGCGGCCCCGGCCTGATAGGCATGGAGCCAGCGGACGGCCACGACACACCAGCGGTCGCCGGGCCGCAGACCGGGGAACCCGTACTCGGGCCGCGGGGTGGTCAGGTCGTTGCCGAGCGCGCGTTGCAAGGCGAGGAACTCGGTCGAGACGACGGCGCACACGGTGTGCGACCCCAGGTCCTCGGGCCCGGTGCTGCAGCAGCCGTCCCGGTAGAAGCCGGTGACCGGGTCGGTCCCGCACGGCTCCAGCGGACCGCCGAGCACGTTCCGTTCGTCGTGGGGCACGGCGGCTCCTGATCTCCGGTGGGCGCGACGTCCAGGATGGCAGCCCCGGCGGGGCGCCCGCCCGATCAGGATGACGCGAGGATGACCGCCGCGCCGAGCACGACCGGCAGCGCGAGCGACGCGGTCATCGCCCACGGCGCCCACCGCGGGAGCGGCGCCAGGTCCCGGCCGGTGCGCGGGTCGCGGGCGATCGACGCCGAGCGGCGCAGGTGCAGGACGAGCGGGACGGCGATCGCGACCCCGACGGCGAGCAGGGCCCACGCGGGCACGGGGCCGACCGTCTCGCCGCTGAGCAGGCCCAGCAGTCCGCCGGCGAGACCCCAGCCGCCGAGCAGGGCGGCGACGCCGACGAGGACGTCGGCCCGGCTCCACGGCACTCGGTCCCGCCCGGTGAAGCCGGCGGCGTACTCCTCCGGCGTCCCGAAGGCCTCCGTGGGGTCCTCGCCGCTGTCCGCGACGTGGCTCTCCACCTCCGCGACGATCTCGCCGATCCGGTCGCCCGACACGTCTCGCAGCCGCAGGGCCAGGATCAGCTCGCTCCGGTAGGTCGTGAGGTCCGAGCTCATCGGGCGTCCTCCAGTGACGGGAGCAGGGCGATGGCGCGCTCGGTGAACTCCCGCCAGGCGGCGGTGCGGCCGGGCAGTTCCGCCCGGCCTGCGGCGGTCACCGCGAAGAACTTCCGCCCCGGGCCGCCGGCTCCCTCCCGCCAGGACGAGCGCAGCAACCCCTCCTGCTCCAGGCGGTTGAGCATCGGGTAGAGCGTGCCGCCCTTCACCGTGCCCAGCCCGGCCGCGCGCAGCCGCTGGGCGATCGCGTAGCCGTAGGTCTCTTCCTCGGCCACGACGGCGAGCACGCACAGCGGCAAGGCGGCACGGAGCCACTCCGAGGGCCAGGCGCTGTCGGGCACGACAAGAAGGTAGCGCAAACTAGTCAACGACACAAACTAGTTGCCGTGAGCGGCGTGGCGCCGGCCCCGGCCGGGGTGCCATCGTGCGGGCGTGAACGATGTCCTGTGGCAGCCGTCTCCGGAGAGCATGCGCGACACCCGGATCGCCGCCTTCGCCGCGTGGGTGGCCGAGCGGCGCGGGCTCTCGTTCGGTGACCCCGTCGACTACGACGCCCTCTGGCTCTGGTCGGTCGAGCACCTGGACCAGTTCTGGGGTGACCTGGCGCGCTGGACCGGCGTCCTCGACGTCCCGGACGAGAAGGTGCTGACCCGCCCGGAGATGCCCGGCGCCCGGTGGTTCCCCGGGACGACTGTCAACTACGCGGAACAGGCGCTCCGGCACCGGCCGGACCTCCCCGCGTTGATCGTGGTCGGCGAGGACGGCGAGCCGCAGGAGATCTCCTGGACGACCCTGCGCCGGCAGGTCGGAGCGTTCGCCGCCACCCTGCGCAGGCTCGGCGTGCAGCGGGGAGACCGCGTCGCCGCCTACCTGCCCAACGTCCCCGAGGCGATCGTGGCCTTCCTCGGTGCCGCGGCGGTCGGCGCGGTGTGGTCCGCGTGCGCCCCCGACTTCGGCACCCGCGCCGTGCTGGACCGCTTCGCGCAGATCGAGCCCACCGTGCTGGTCGCCGTCGACGGGTACCGGTTCGCGGGCAAGGAGTTCGACCGCCGCGACGTCGTCACCGAGCTGCGGGCGGGCCTGCCCACGGTGCGGACGACGATCTCCGTGCCGCGGCTGCACCCGGACGAGACCCCCGACAACGCGCTGGCCTGGGCGGACGTCGTCGCCGACGAGCAGGAGCCCGCGTTCGAGCCGGTGCCCTTCGACCACCCGCTGTGGATCCTCTACTCCTCGGGCACGACCGGGCTGCCCAAGGGGATCGTGCACGGGCACGGCGGCATCTTGCTCGAGCAGCTCAAGTGGGGGGTGCTGCACTTCGACCTCGGACCCGGCGACCGCTTCTTCTGGTACACCTCCACCGCCTGGATGATGTGGAACGTCGTCGTCTCGGCGTTGCTGTCCGGGGCCACGGCCGTGCTCTACGACGGCGCTCCGAACCACCCCTCGCTCGACGCGCAGTTCGCGCTGGCCGGGCGCTTGGGGTTCACGCACCTCGGCACGAGCGCGGGCTACCTGACGGCGTGCACGAAGGCCGGCATCCGGCCCGGCGACGTCCACGACCTCTCGGCGCTGCGCGTCGTGGGCTCGACCGGCTCGCCGCTGCCCACGGCCGCGTTCCGGTGGGTGTACGACGCCGTGAAGGCCGATGTGGTGCTCAGCTCGGCGTCCGGTGGCACCGACGTCTGCACCGCCTTCATCGGCAGCTCCCCGCTGCTGCCGGTCACCGCGGGAGAGCTGCAGCGCCCGCTGCTCGGCGTCGCCGCCGCCGCGTGGGACGAGGCGGGGCAGCCGGTGACCGGGGAGCTGGGCGAGATGGTGATCACCGAGCCGATGCCCTCGATGCCGCTGTGCTTCTGGAACGACCCCGACGGCGAGCGCTACCGCTCGACGTACTTCGAGCCGTGGCCGGGCGTGTGGCGGCACGGCGACTGGCTGGAGATCACCTCGCGCGGGACCTGCGTGATCACCGGCCGCTCGGACTCCACGCTCAACCGCGGCGGCGTGCGGATGGGGACCGCCGACATCTACGCGGCGGTGGAGTCGGTGCCGGAGGTGCTCGACTGCGTCGTCCTCGGGGTGGAGCAGCCCGACGGCGGCTACTGGATGCCGCTGTTCGTGCAGCTCGCGCCGGGTGAGGAGCTGACCGAGGAGCTGGCCGGCCGGATCCGTGCGCTGATCCGGGAGCAGGCCTCGCCGCGGCACGTGCCCGACGAGATCATCGCCGTCCCGGGGGTGCCGCACACCCGCACCGGCAAGCGCCTGGAGGTCCCGCTCAAGCGGCTGTTCCAGGGTGCCGACCCGGACAAGGCGGTCAACCGCGGCACGGTCGACGACGCCTCGCTCATCGAGCACTACATCGCCCTCGCCCGCGCCCGCTCCACCCCCTGACCTGCTTTACCGCGGTAAAGCAGCCTGCTTTTCCGCGGAAAAGCGGGTGAGGGTGGTCACGCGGGCGGATGACGGCGGCGTGCGGGGGAAGTGATCAGCGGCCAAGGTGAACGTGATCATCCGCCAGCATCGAGTGGAGAGCCGTCGATGACGTCGAGCGAGACCGAGACCCTGCTGCCGCCGCCCCCGGCACTCCTGCCGCCGTGGCACACGCCCGAGCGCGAGGAACTCCAGCTCCAGGCCCGCCGGTTCGCGATGGACGAGGTGCTCCCGGTCGCCAACGAGCTCGATCCGCAGAAGGGCACGATCCCGGCGTCGCTGCTGGCCCGGCTGGCCGAGCTCGGCTACTTCGGCATCACCGTCCCGGCCGAGCAGGGCGGGATGGGTCTCGGCGTCTTCGAGTACTGCATGGTCAGCGAGGAGCTGGCCCGGGCCTGGATGTCGACGGCGAGCATCCTGGCCCGCTCCCAAGGCCTCGGGACGGCGGTCCCCGACGCCGACCGCCGCGACGAGCTGCAGCGGCGCAGTGCCCGCGGCGAGTGGATCGGGGCGATCGCGCTGTCCGAGCCTGACGCCGGCTCCGACCTCGCCGGCGTCTCCACCCGCGCCGTCCTCGACGGCCACGAGTGGGTGGTGACCGGGCGCAAGCGCTGGTGCGGGAACGCCGAGGCAGCCGACTTCATCCAGGTGCTGGTGCGCGAGCGCGACCCGGAGGAGGGCGAGTCCCGTTCCGCGGGGCTGATCAACCTGCTGCTGGAGAAGGAGCGGGGCGAGTTCCCCGAGGGGCTCACCGGCTCCCCGATCGACAAGATCGGCTACCACGGCTTCCTGACCTGGGACCTCACCTTCGACGGCGTGCGCATCCCCCAGGACAACGTCATCGACGAGGCGCGCGCCGCCAGCGAGGACAGCGACGAGCAGGGCGATGCCGCCACGCAGGCCGGGTTCGCCGAGGCGCAGAAGTTCCTCAACACCGCGCGCGTGCACACCGCCGCCCGCGCCGTCGGCCTGGCCCGCGCCGCGCTGGAGGACTCGATCCTCTACCTGCAGGAGCGCGAGCAGTTCGGCCACCCGATCGGCGACTTCCAGGCGCTGCGGTTCGCCGTCGCCGAGATGGCCGCGCAGATCGAGCAGTCCCGAGCCTTCTACCGGCAGGTCGCGCACCTCATCGACCTGGGCATCCGCTGCGAGAAGGAGGCCTCGATGGTCAAGCTCGAGGCGACCGAGATGTCGGTGCGGGTGACCAACCAGGCCATGCAGCTGCACGGCGGCAACGGCTACACCACCGAGCGCCAGGTCGAGCGGCACTGGCGCGACGCCCGGCTGACCACGATCTTCGAAGGCACCAGCGAGATCCAGAAGCGGATCATCAGCGACCGCCTGCTGCCCCGCAGCCCGCTCACCTGACCCGGCGGGCTCACCAGGTGGGCGTGCTCAGCCCGTACCGGTGGAGGACGTCGGCCTGCCACTCCGGCTCGCCGAACTCGAGGCCGTACGCCTCGGCGACCGCCAGGAACGCCTCGGGGTCGGTCGTGCCCGCCTCGGTGAGGTCGGCGACGTCGCGGAAGAAGCCCTCGAAGCCCGCCGGGCTGATGATCTCGATCATCCGGGCGGGCGTGGAGCCGGCGTTCCACATCGCGTGCATCTCGCCGCGCGGCTTGGTGATGTAGCCGCCGGGCCCGAGGACGACCTCGCGGTCGCCGGACCGGAAGCCGATCTCGCCGTCGAGGACGATCGAGTACTCGTCCTCGCGGGTGTGCAGGTGGGCGGAGACGTAGGCGCCGACCGCGAACGGGTGCTCGACGACCGACACCGCGCCGCCGGTGTCGTGCCCCCACAGCTTGAAGGCGACGCCGACGCCGTCGCCGAGGTCGGCGAGCCGGCCCTCGCCCGGTTGGACGACGGTCAGCGGGGGTGGTTGCACGTCGTCGGCCAAGGGTCCTCCCGGGATCGGCGGCACAGGTCCGGCCATGCTGGCCGAGACGGGCCGACCCGTACAGCCGTTCCCGCGCCTCAGGCCGCGGCGAGGGCCTCCTCGTCGGCGTGCGCGATGTGGGTCAGTTGCTGCCAGATGAGCACCAGGATGACCGCGGAGCCGACGAACGCGAACCAGAACGGCCCGGTGATGCCCCAGACCTTCGCGATTCCCCCGCCCAGGGCCTGGCCGGCGACGATCCCGCCGAAGACGCCGACCATGTACAGGCTGCCGACCCGCCCCTGCAGCTCCATCGGCACCGCCCGCATGCGCACCGTGCGCGACGTCGTCCCCCACACGAACGCGTGGGCCCCGAACACGAACATGATCACCATCGCCACCCAGGGCACGGTGGTGAGCGCGAAGCCGAGGTGGGTGAAGGTCTCGATGATCAGCCCGACCCGCATGAGGTTCGCCAGGCTGACGTGCCGCTCCAGCCAGTCGTACGTCGCCGTCCCCAGCAGTCCGCCGACGGCGCTGACGGTGGTGAGCAGCCCGAAGCCGACCGGGCCCATGTCGAGGGTGTCGGTGGCGTAGAGGACCAGCACCGACCACGCGGCGCCGTACGTGACGTTGAACGTGAAGATCGTGATGGTGAGGGTGCGGACGGCGGCGTTCCCCCACGTCCACTGCCAGCCCTCGGCCACGTCGCGGCGCACGTGGCTCGGCGTCTCGGGCCGGGGGAGCGCCGGCACCGCCATGCGGGAGAGCAGCACGACCCCGAGCGCCAGGCACAGCGCCTGCACCAGGAACGGCCAGGCCGCGCCGGCGGCGAAGAGGAAGGCGCCGACGGCGGGACCGGCGAGGTTGTTCATCGTCAGGAAGCCGGCCTGGATGCGCGCGTTGCCGACGCCGAGGTCGGCCTTGGCCACGACCATCGGCAGCAGGGTGCCGGTGGTGATGTCGGCGAAGACCTCCGCTGTGCCCAGGAGGAACATCGCGGCCAGCACGACCCAGACGTTCACCGTGCCCGTGACCAGGGCGAGCACGAGGACGACGAGGACGACCGTGCGGACCAGGTTCACCGCCATCACCAGCGCCCGGCGATCGATCCGGTCGGCGACCACGCCCGCGTAGAGCCCGAACAGCAGCCAGGGGAGGCGCTGCAGGAGGGCGGCGAGCGCGACGAGCAGCGGGTCGGAGGTCTGCGAGGCCACCAGCAGCGGGCCCGCGGCCAGCGCGATGCCGTCGCCGAGATTCGTCGCCCAGGCCGAGCCGACCAGCCACCGGAACGGCGTCCCCATCCGGGCGGGGAAGACCGCCTCCGTCACGCGCCGCACGACGGAGCAGCCTAGGTCAGCGGAACTGCCTCACAGCCGGAGGACGCGGGCCTCCCAGGGGCGCAGCTCGGCGGGCGTGCCCGGGAGGTTCCCCAGCACCAGCTCAGCCCCGGCCGCCCCGGGGAGCAGCGACGTCAGGTCGTACGTCGTCCGCGAGAGGTTGCAGACGACGAGCAGCGTCTCGGCGTCCAGCGAACGGGTGAACGCGTACACCTCGTCGTGCTCGGGCAGCAGCATCGCGAAGTCGCCCAGGGCCACGACCGGCAGGTCGTGCCGCAGCGCGATCAGCCGCCGGTAGTGGGCGAGCACGGAGGTGGCGTCGTCCCGCTGCGCGGCGGCGTTCCACTCGACGTGGTCGGGGTTGACCGCCAGCCACGGCGTCCCGGTGGTGAACCCGGCGGACGGCGAGGCGTCCCACTGCACCGGGGTCCGGGCGTTGTCCCGGCTCATCCGGCGCAGCGCGGACAGCACGGCGGCGGCGTCGGCGCCCGTGGAGACCGCGTGCACGTAGTGGTTGAGCGACTCGACGTCGGCGAACTCGTCGAGCGAGGTGAACGGGAAGTTCGCCATCCCGATTTCCTGGCCCTGGTAGACGTACGGCGTCCCCCGGTGCAGGTGCAGCAGCGTGGCCAGGCAGGTGGCCGAGTCGCGCCGGAACCCGGAGGAGTCGTCGCCGAACCGGGAGACGGCGCGCGGCTGGTCGTGGTTGTCCCAGTAGAGGGAGTTCCAGCCGACGTCGGCCAGCCCGGCCTGCCAGCGGCCGAGGGAGGTCTTCAGGTCGCGCATCCGCAGCGGCCGGACGTCCCACTTGGACCGCCCGCGGTCCAGCGAGACGTGCTCGAACTGGAACACCATGTCCACCTCGGCCCGCGCCGGATCGGTGAACCGCCGCGCCTGCTCGACCGTCACGCCCGGCATCTCGCCGACGGTGAGCAGCGGCTCAGGCCGGCCGGCGAAGACCTCGCGGTGCATCTCCTGCAGGAACTCGTGGATCCGCGGCCCGTAGAGGTAGGACCCCGTCCCGTCACCGAACGCCGTCCCGGGGATGGGCGGTCCGTCGTGCAGGTGACCGTCGGGCGCGACGTCCTTGCTGATCATGTTGATGACATCCATGCGGAAGCCGTCGACCCCGCGGTCGAGCCACCACCGCATCATCGCGTACACCGCCTCCCGGACCTCCGGGTTCTCCCAGTTCAGGTCGGGCTGCTTGCGGTCGAACAGGTGCAGGTAGTACTCGCCGCTGGCCTCGTCGAGCTCCCAGGTCGAGCCGGAGAAGAACGACTGCCAGTTGGTCGGCTCCGCGCCCGGGTCGCCGGCGGCCATGCCGGGCCGCGGCGGGCGCCACCAGTACCAGTCCCGTTTCGGCGAGTCCGGCGACGACCGTGATTCGACGAACCACGGGTGCTCGTCGCTGGTGTGGTTGACCACGAGGTCCATCAGCAGCTTCATGCCGCGCGCGTGCAGCGCCGCGATGAGCTCGTCGAGCTGCTCGAGCGTGCCGAACATCGGGTCGATCGCCTGGTAGTCGCTGATGTCGTAGCCGTTGTCGGCCTGCGGCGAGGCGTAGATCGGCGAGAGCCACAGGACGTCGACGCCCAGGTCGGCGAGGTGGTCCAGCCGCTGGAGGACGCCGCCGAGGTCACCGATGCCGTCGCCGTCGGAGTCCTGGAACGAGCGCGGGTAGACCTGGTAGACGACGGCCCGTGTCCACCACGGTGCATCGCGCTCGGACACGATCGGCCCCCTCGATCAGGACGGCGGCGAGTGGTGCACCGCCTCGACGTTGTTGCCGTCGGGATCCCGGAAGAAGACCCCGTAGTACCCGGGGTGGTACTCCGGCCAGACCCGCGGCTCGTGCAGGATCTCCGTGCCCGTCGCCCGGGCAGCGGCGAACACCTCGTCGACAGCCTCGCGGGAGGGCGCGCGCAGCGCCAGGTGGACCGGACGGTGGCCGGTGTCCTCCATCGGGCTGACCCACAGCTGCGGGTGCCCGTCGGGGCCGCACAGGCCGATGACCGGCCCGTGCGGGGTGTGGTAGCGCATGGCCTCGCGCAGGCCGCAGGCGGCGAACACCTGCTGGTAGAAGGCGGCGGCCGCCTCGCTGTCGGCCGTCTGCAGACCCAGGTGGTCGATCATGCCGGGAAGGTAGCGACCCCCACCGACCGTCTCGACCCTTCCGAGCGCGCCGAGCCGTCGAGCCGCTGCTTGGATGGGTGCGGCGTCGGGAGAGCCTCGGCGCGGGAGGGAGCACCATGGCCGAGCTGACCCGTCCGGACGTCGAGCCACCGACCGGACCGGCCCCCGACGACCTCGTGATCGAGGACCTCGTCGTCGGCGACGGGCCGGAGGCCACGGCCGGTGACCTGGTCAGCGCGCACTACGTCGGCGTGACCCACGACGGTGGCGAGCAGTTCGACGCGTCCTGGGACCGGGGCGACCCGCTGGAGTTCCGCGTCGGCGTGGGCATGGTCATCCAGGGCTGGGACGAGGGCATCGTCGGCATGAAGGTCGGCGGCCGCCGCCGGCTGACCATCCCGGCGCACAAGGCATACGGCGAGCGCGGCGCAGGCGGCGTCATCAAGCCCGGCGCCACCCTGGTCTTCGTCGTCGACCTCGTGGGCGTCCGGTAGGAACTCGCCGCCTTGCCGGCGTTCTCCGGACGTTGCGGGTGCGATCGTGCCGGCAGCGTGCGGAACTCACCGGCACGGTGGGGCGGTGACCTGCCGGAATGGTTGAGCCGTCAACGTCGTTGGGCCGGGCATGAAGGTCGAAGTCTGGTCCGACGTCGTGTGTCCGTGGTGCTACATCGGCAAGCGCCGGCTGGAGACCGCCCTGGAGCGGTTCCCGCACCGTGACCAGGTCGAGGTCGTCTGGCGCTCCTTCCAGCTCGACCCGTCGGTCCCCGAGGGGGCGACGCACCCCACGCTGCCGGCCCTGGCGGCCAAGTACGGCGTCGACGTGGAGCAGATGCGCGAGAACATGCGCGGCATCGAGGAGACCGCGGCCGGCGAGGGGCTGGAGTACGACCTGGCCGGGACGATCAGCGGCAACACCCTCCAGGCGCACGAGCTGCTGCACCTCGCCGCCGAGCACGGCAAGCGCAACGAGCTCAAGGAGCGGCTGCTGCACGCCTACTTCGAGGAGGGCCGCTCGGTCTTCGACGTCGACTCGCTCGTCCCGTTCGCCGTCGAGGTCGGGCTGGACGAGGCCGAGGTCCGCGAGGCGCTCGCCGACCGTCGGTACCTCTCCGCCGTGCGCGAGGACGGCGCGACCGCCCAGGCGCTCGGCGCGACCGGCGTGCCTTTCTTCGTCGTCGACCGCAAGTACGGCGCCGCCGGCGCCCAGCCCGCCGAGCTGCTGCTGCAGATCCTCGAGCGCGCCTGGGCCGAGGCCAACCCGCTGGTCACCGTCCCCGCCGCCGAGGGCTGCGAGGACGGCACCTGCGCGGTCTAAGCGAGGAGTCGGGGAACTGCGCGCAGCGCCTTCCCGGCGTCGGCGTCCAGCTCCCTGACGACGTCGGTGGCCGAGCGCTCCGTCGTCACCAGGCCGACCGCCTCGCCCGCGTAGAGCGGTGCGTGCGCGGGATCCCCGCTGCGCCGGCCCTCCACCACGAGCTGGCGCGCGGCCGGGTCGTCGACGAGCTCCTCCTCGCGCCCGTGCCAGACGCGCGAGAAGTCGTTGACCAGCGCCCGGCCCGGCCAGCGCTCGGGCCAGGCGATGCCCTCGGCGACGTCGAAGGCGCGGGTCAGCACCGTCTCGTCACCGGTGGCTGCGCGCACGCGCGCACGTGCCGTGGCGGCGTTCAGCCCCTCGCTGCAGGAGAGCAGCGCCGTCCCGACCCAGACGCCGGCCGCCCCCGCCACGAGCGCGGCGGCCATGCCCGCGCCGTTGGCGATCCCGCCGGCGGCGAGCACCGGCCGATCGGTGAGCGCCAGCACCTCCTGCAGCAGCGGCAGCATCGCCCGCTGACCGGTGTGCCCACCAGCCTCGGTGCCCTGCGCGACGAGCACGTCGACGCCCGCGTCGATCGCCCGCCGGGCGTCGGCGACGGTGTTCACCTGCGAGACGACGGCGATCCCGGCGTCGTGCAGCGGGCCGACGTAGGGCGCCGGGTCCCCGAACGACATCGACACCAGGCTGGGGCGGGCGGCCATCGTCGCCGCGAACAGCTCGGGTGCGCCGGCGAGCGTCCAGATCATCAGGCCGACGCCGAAGGGTCGCCCGCCCTCGGCGGCGATCGTGGCCTGCTCGGTGACGAACTCGGGGGTGTGCCGGCCGCTGACGCCGATCATGCCGAGGCCCCCGGCCGCGGAGACGGCGCGGGCCAGCGCACCGCCGGAGACACCGGCCATCGGTGCGCCGACGATCGGCGTCGTCAGGTCGAACCGGCGGGTGAGCGCAGTCGTGATCATCCGCCCATGATGGCGCGGGACCGATCCGTCACACCGTCGAGTCCCGCGCGAGATCCGCTGGCCCGATGCGTAACTCGTGTGTTACACATCGGTCGTGGACGCGCTCGCCGCCCTCGCTGACCCGGTGCGCCGGGAGCTGGTCGCCCTCCTCGCGCAGGGGGAGGTGCCGGCCGGCGAGCTGGCGCAGCGGTTCCCCGTGAGCCGCCCGGCGGTCAGCCGGCACCTGCGGGTGCTCCGCGAGGCCGGACTGGTCAGGTCCCGCACCGACGGGCGGCGGCGGCTCTACGCGCTGGACCCACGCCCCCTGCGGGAGATGGACGAGTGGCTGGAGCCCTACCGCGACCTGTGGGCCCAGCGGCTGGACGCACTGGACACCGAGATCGCCCGCGGCAGGCGGGCGCGGAAGAGCGGAGACCCGGCATGACCCAGGACGCAGGGAGCCGGCGCGGCGTCGTCACGCGTCTGGACGACGGGCGGCAGCGGCTGGAGTTCCGCCGCTCGTGGCCCGATCCGATCGAGGACGTGTGGGCGGCGCTCACCGAACCTGACCGGCTGGCCCGGTGGATCGGCACCTACGAGGGCGAGCGGGCCGTCGGGGCGCTCGGCACCTTCACGATGACGCTCGAGGACGAGCCCGTCGGGGAGCCCATGCGCATCGTGGCGTGCGATCCGCCGCGGCGGCTCGTCGTCGAGTGGGAGCAGCAGGACACCGACGCCTGGCGGGTGGATCTCGACCTCTCCACCGAGGGCGGCCGGACGGTGCTCCGCTTCGTCCAGGTCTTCGGCGCCGACGCCGACGTCACCGACTTTGCGATGGGGTGGCACTGGTACCTGGACAAGCTCGACGAGACGTTGGGGGGACCCGCCGCCCCGGAGGGTTGGGACGCGTTCCTGGCCGCGGAGGGCCCTGGCTACGGGCGCTGAGCCGCGCGGAACGGGTCCGGCCGCTCGACCGGTGAGGTCACCGGGGCTCGGTTAGCGTGGTCGGGCCGCATCCCGCTCGACGGAGGCTCCTCCCCACGTGGCGAACCCCTACCTGCAGGTCCTGCGCACGCCGCACGCCCTGCCGATGGTGCTGGCCGCCTTCATCGGCCGGCTGCCACTGTCCATGGTCGGGCTCGGCTGCGTGCTCCTCGTGGCCGCCGAGACCGGCTCCTACGGTCTCGGCGGAGCCGTGGCCGCCGTGGGGGCAGTGGCCGCGGCGCTGTCGGGGCCCTTCCTGGGCCGGCTGTCCGACGCGTACGGCCAGCGGCGGGTGCTGCTGCCGGTGCTCGCCGCATTCGTGGCCGCCGGGGCCACCTTCCTCGTCGCCGTCCGCCAGGACTGGCCGCTGCTCGTCGTCTTCGCCGGGGCGGGGCTCGCGGGAGCGTGCCTCCCGCCGGTCTCCTCGATGATCCGCGTCCGGTGGACGCACCTGCTCCGCGGCAGCCACCGGTTGCCGACGGCGCTGGCGATGGAGTCCGTCGTGGACGAGATGGTGTTCGTCGTCGGGCCGGTGCTGGTCACGTTCCTGTCCACCGCCGGGCACTCGACGGCGGGGCTGGTCACCGCGTTCACGCTGGCGGCCGTGGGTGGCCTGCTGTTCGCCGCCCAGCGCCGCACCGAGCCGCCGCCCCTGGCGCACGAGCACCGCAACGGCCCCTCGGCGATGCGGTCGGACGGGCTCAAGGTGCTCTTCGCCGTGGGCGTGGCGGTGGGCGCGGTCCTGGGCACGCTGCAGGTCGCCCTGGTCGCCTTCGCCGACGAGGTCGACGCCAGGGCGATGTCCGGCGTGCTGATCGCCGGGCTGGCCGTCGGCTCGATGGTCAGTGGCATCGGCTGGGGCGCCGTCCACTGGCGGCTCCCGCTGCGCCACCGCCTGGCCGGCGCACTCGTCCTGCTGACGGTCCTCAGCGTCCCCCTCGTGCTGATCGAGGACGTCGGGGTGATGGTGCCGTTCGTCGTCCTGACCGGCGTCGCGGTGTCGCCGTCGCTGATCAGCGCCTTCACCCTGGCCGAGCTGCTCGTGCCGCGGGCGGCGGTCACCGAGGCGTTCACCTGGATCGGGACCGCCCTGGCCGTCGGCGTCGCCCTCGGCGCGTCGGTCTCGGGCAAGATCGTCGACGTGTCGGGAGCCAACGCCGCCCTCGCCGTCGTCACCCTCGCCGCGGGCGCCGCCGCCCTGGTGGTGGCGCTCGGCCGGCAGGTGCTGCGCGTCCCGGCCGAGCACGCCGCCAGCCCGGCGCTGGTGCGGTGATGGACGAGCGCTACGAGATCCCGGGTGCGCTCGTCCGCGACCGGACGGTGGCGGTGCCCCTGCACTGGAGCGACGACGACGGCCCGGCGATCGAGGTCTTCGTCCGCGAGCTGGTCCGCCCCGACCAGCGGGACGCCGACCTGCCCCTGCTGCTCTTCCTCCAGGGCGGCCCCGGCGGCAAGTCGCCCCGGCCGACGCGGGGCGGCTGGATCCCCCGCGCGCTGCAGCAGTTCCGCGTGGTGCTGCTCGACCAGCGCGGCACCGGCCGGAGCTCCCGGGTGACCGCGGCGACGATGGCCCGGTTCCCCGATCCACGAGCCGCGGCGGCCCACCTGCTCGCCTTCCGGGCGGATTCGATCGTGGCCGACGCCGAGCACGTGCGCGCCACCCTCTACGGCGGCCGCCGGTGGACCACCCTCGGCCAGAGCTACGGCGGCTTCCTCACCCTCACCTACCTGTCCCGCGCGCCGCAGGCGCTGGACCGCTGCCTCGTGACCGGCGGGCTCCCCTCGCTGCGCCCCGACGCCCGGGAGCTCTACCGCCGCACCTACCCCCGGGTGGCCGCCAGGACCCGGCGCTTCTACGAGCGGTTCCCCGGCGACCTCGCCCGGTTCGGCGCCGTCGCCGACCGGATCGCCGCGGGCCCGGTGACCCTCCCCGACGGCGACCGGCTCACCGTGCGCCGGCTGCAGACTGTCGGCCACGTGCTCGGCACGCAGGCCGGCGCGGAGGAGCTGCACTGGCTGGTCGAGGAGGCGCTCGACGACGAGACGGCCACCGGCCTGTCCGACACGTTCCTCGACCAGGTCGCCCGCCGGACCTCCTCCTGGGACGACCCGCTCTACGCCGCCCTGCACGAGAGCATCTACGCCTCCGGCGCCGGACCGGTCGGCTGGGCGGCCGAGGCGGAGCGCGGCCCGGAGTTCGACGGCGACCGGCGGCCGCTGCCGTTCACCGGCGAGATGATCTACCCCTGGATGTTCGACGAGATCGCCTCGCTGCGGCCCTTCGGGCCGGCGGCGCACGCGCTGGCCGCGACGGCGGAGGTCCCTCCGCTCTACGACCCCGCCCGGCTGGCGGCCAACGAGGTGCCGGTCGACGCGGCCGTCTACTTCGACGACATGTACGTCGACGCCGACCTGTCGCTGGAGACGGCCGCGGCCGTCGGCAACGTGCGCACCTGGGTGACCAACGAGTTCGAGCACGACGGTCTCCGGACCGGCGACGTGCTCGACCGCCTGCTGGCCCTGCGGTCCCGGTGAGCCGACCCCGGCCCGCCGCCGGGGGCGGGCGCAGGCTCGGCGTCGCACCCGAGCGGTTGGGCCGGTGGCTCGACGGCGTCGCGACGCGGCACGGCGCCTTCGGCGAGGTCACCGTGGACGACGACGGTGCCGTCCGCCTCACCTGCGCGGACAGCACCACCGTCGTCCTGCGGGCGCCGTTCGGCTGGACGCCGGAGCAGCCGTTGCTGGCCGCCTTCACCGCGGCCGCGCGGGCCGACCGGCGGGCGGCGGTGCTGCTGGTCCGCCGCGGCCGGTGGGCGGTCGCGGTGTTCGACGGCGCGGACCTGGTGGCGTCCAAGGTGGACAGCCGGCAGGTACAGGGACGGACGGCCGCCGGCGGGTGGTCGCAGCAGCGGTTCGCCCGGCGGCGGGGGCACCAGACCGACGCCGTCGTCGCCGCCGCGGCCGACACCGCGGCACGGGTGCTGCTGCCGCACGTGGGCGGCCTGGTCGCGCTCTTCACCGGCGGGGACCGGGGGCTGGTCGACGACGTCCTCGACGACCGGCGGCTGCTCGACCTCGCCGCGCTGCGCCGGGAGCCGGCCCTCGACGTGGGCGAGCCGACGAAGGCGGTCCTGCTCGAGACGCCCGGGCAGTTCCGCGCGGTCCAGGTCACGATCGTGGAGCCCGCCGACCGCTCCTGAGGTCGTCGAATTCGGACTCCATCCGGACGTAATGGCGACAATTGTGTCGGCCGCCACTGGAATGACGTGGTGTGCGCCACTCCGCGCGCCATTGGTGAGCGAGATCTCAGCAATTTCAGGGACGCGACCAGGCCATTCGTCCTCTTTTACTCAAGGAACGACCAATCGTGGCCGATGCGACATGCGACCACCGGAATCCGTCAGGAGACAGTGATGGGAACGCACACCGCTCACAGGCCCCGCCAGATGGGGAACCTGCCCGCCAGCTTCGCGCCGATCATGTTCGCCGACCCGTCGTACCTGGACGCCACCCGCGCCCCCGCGCGGAGCGCCTCGGCCGAGGGGTACCGCTTCATCGCGCGACTGGGACAGATCCTCCGGGCCCGGGCCTGACCGACCGATCCTCGCCGCAGGAAACAGGCGAGGATCCGCGAACAACCGGCGCGAGTTCCGCTGCACGCAGCGGAACTCGCGCCGTCGTCGTCCCTAGGGGCGGATGACCAGTCGAATGGGGTCGCCGTCCTTTTCCGCGAGGCGGCGGATCCCCTCGGCGGCCTCGGTCAGCGGCAGCGTTCCTGAAATGGACCTGGCCAGGTCGAGCCGCCCGTGCCGGATCAGCGAGACCAGCTGCTGGACGTGCCCGGGCCCGGAGCCGTAGTGCCCGAGGATCCGCTGGCCGAGGTAGCTGAACGCCGTACCCCTCTCGATGGCGAGCGGCTGGTCGGTGAGGCCGACCAGCACGAGCGATCCGGCGCGCTCCAGCGTCGCGACCGCCTGCTCGCGGACCGCCGCCACCCCGGCGAAGTCGAACGCCACGGCGAGGCCGGCGCCGCCCGTGAACTCGCGGACCCGGGTGGCGACGTCGTCGGCCGGGTCCAGCGCGAGGTCGGCGCCGAACGCCAGCGCCCGCTCCCGTGCCGCCGGCACCGGATCCACGGCCACGATGGGCGCGGCTCCCGCGAGCCGCAGCAGCTGCACGGCGTGCGCACCGAGCCCGCCGATGCCCCACACGCCGACCGCCTGCCCGGCCCGGACCGCGGCGGTCTCCACGATCGAGGCCCAGGGGGTGGAGACGGCGTCGGGCACGATGCAGGCCTGCTCGAGCGGCAGGTCGTCGGGGACGGCGACCAGGGTGGTCGCGGTCGCCAGCGCGTACTGCGCCCAGCCGCCGTCGTAGTCGACGCCGCGGGTGTACACCAGCTCGTTCCGCTGCTCGCCCGCCTGGAGCAGCACCCGGTCGCCCACGGTCCAGGCCGCCACGCCGGGGCCGAGCTCGGCGACGGTGCCGGCGACCTCGTGGCCGAGCGTCACCTCCGGGCCGTCCAGGAACAGCGGCGTGAGCGAGCCGTCGACGAGGTGCACGTCGGACAGGCAGATGCCGGCGGCCTCGACGCGCACGAGCACCTCGCCGGGGCCGGGGCGGGGCACCGGCACCTCCTTCACGGCGAACTCTCGGGTGCGCACGTCGAGGCGACCGGCCAGCATCGAGTCGGGGAGCGTCATGCGCCCACCTTTGCCGACCGCTGCCCGGGCCGAAAGTCCCTCGACCGACACGGCCACCAGGCGTAACGTCCTCCGACCGTGTCTGCCGCCGCTCCCCAGACCGACACCTCCGCCGACCCCGTCCTCGCCGCCGAGCGCGCCCACCTCGCCCACGCCGTCGCCTGCCTCGCCCGCATGCGCCGGGCCACGGAGGCGGTGACCGACGCCGGCGTCGACGGCTGGGCCTCCGAGCGGCTCGGTGCGCTGCGCGCCGAGCGGCTCCGCGCGCTGGCCGCCGACCCCGGCGTCCCCCCGTTCTTCGGGCGGACCGACGGCGCCGGCGAGACCTTCCACATCGGCCGCCGGCACGTCCGCGACGACGCCGGCGACCCCGTGGTCATCGACTGGCGTGCCCCGATGAGCCGGCTGTTCTACCAGGCCAGCGCCGCCGATCCCCAGGGCCTGACCCGCCGGCGGCGGTTCGGGTTCGCCGGCGCCGAGCTCACCGGCTACGAGGACGAGCGGCTCGACATCGGCGACGACGGCCCGGGGGAGTTCCTCCGTGCCGAGATCGAGCGCCCGCGCAGCGGCCCCATGCGCGACATCGTGGCCACCATCCAGCCCGACCAGGACGACATCGTGCGCGCACCGCTGGCCGAGTCGATCTGCGTGCAGGGCGCTCCGGGCACCGGCAAGACCGCCGTCGGCCTGCACCGCGCCGCGTACCTGCTGTACACGCACGGCGGGCAGCTGGCCCGAACCGGCGTCCTCGTCGTCGGGCCCAACCGGGCGTTCCTGCGCTACATCGAGCAGGTCCTGCCCACGCTCGGCGAGGTGGACGTCGCGCAGGCGACGGTCGCCGACCTCACCGGCCGGGTGCCGGTGCGCGCCGTCGACACCCCCGAGGCCGCCGTCCTCAAGGGCGACGTCCGGATGGCCGAGGTGCTGCGGCGGGCCCTGTGGGGCGAGATCCGCAAGCCCGCCGACGACGTGCTCGTGCCCCTGGCCGGACGGCGGTACCGCGTGCCGGTGGAGCGGCTCAAGCGCTACGTCGACGACCTGCGCCGCCGCTCGCGGGCCGATGACGACCTGCAGCTGCTGCACTACGCGGCCGGGCGCGAACGGTTGGCGATGCTGCTGGCCGGGGACGCCCGCCGGCAGAAGGAGGCGGCCGGCGGCAGCCCGACCGACGCCGAGACCCGCAAGGCGGCGCGCAGCCCCGAGGTGCGCGCCTTCTGCGACGAGGTGTGGCCGGCGCGGGACGCCGCCGGGCTGGTGGCCGCGATCTACTCCGACGCGGCCCTCCTCGCCCGCGCCGCCCGCGGGATCCTCGACGCCGCCGAGCAGGCGCTGCTGCTGTGGCCCTCGCCGCCGCGCTCGGTCCGCTCCGCGCCCTGGACCGAGGCCGACGCCGTGCTCGTCGACGAGGTGGCCGGGCTGCTCGAGCGGACACCCGGCTACGGCCACGTCGTGGTGGACGAGGCGCAGGACCTCTCGCCGATGCAGTGTCGCGCCGTCGCGCGCCGGCTCGCGGCGGGATCGCTGACCGTCCTCGGCGACCTGGCGCAGGCGACCAGCCCGTGGTCGGCGGCCGACTGGGCGCAGACCCTGGCCGGTCTCGGCCGCCCCGACACCGTCGTCAGGCCGCTCACCCAGGGCTACCGGGTGCCGGCCGAGGTGCTCGACTACGCGAACCTGCTGCTGCCGGCCATCGCGCCCGGCCTGCCGGCCGCCACCGCCGTCCGGAGCGAGCCGGGGTCGCTCCGGCTGCGTCCGGTGACCGAGCTGGCCGGCCCGCTGGTCGACGTCCTCGCCGAGCTGGCGGCCTCCCCCGGCTCGATCGGCGTGGTCTGCGCCGACGACGCCGTCGCGGACGTCGTCGCGCTGCTGGAGCGCGCCGGCTTGGCCGTCACCGCCCTCATCGACGACGGCGAGCCGCCCGCGCGGCTCGCGGTGGTGCCCGCCACCCTGGCGAAGGGGCTGGAGTTCGACGCCGTCGTCGTCGCCGACCCGGCGGCGATCGTGGCCGCCGAACCGCGGGGGCTGCACCGGCTCTACGTCGTCCTCACCCGGGCGGTGAGCACGCTGGTCGTCCTGCACCGTGGTGATCTCCCGGCTCCGCTGGCCGGGTCCGTCGAGCGGCCAGGAGCTCGTCCAGCGATCGGGTGAGCAGCCAGCCGCCGAGCACGACCATGTGCAGGAGCCACAGCCAGAAGCCGAGCGCCACGACGCCGCCCACCACGGTGAGCCCGCCGAACGGCGCTCCGAGGTCGACCGGGAGCGCCAGGAAGAGCACGAACCCCTGCAGGAACCCCGACACGCAGGCCGCGGTGAACAGCGCGCCGGAGAACAGGGCCGGCCACCGCACCTGGCCGCCGCCCACCACGCGGAAGCCCCAGGCGAGCGGGAGGGCGAGCGCGGCGAGGCAGGCGTAGAAGCCGACGGCGATGCGGCCGACCGTCGGCCAGGTCCCGCCGCTCTCCGCCAGGTCGGCCATCACGTCGGCGGCCAGCAGGAGGGGGTACAGCAGGAGCGGCGCGACGATCAGCAGCGGCAGCGCGGCGAACCGACCGCGCCACGCGGTCATCGCCTCCTCCTGGGCGCTGAACCGCAGCAGCGCCCGCCGGAGCCCCTCGCCGTACAGCGACATCGGCAGCAGGGCGAGCAGTCCCTGCAGAGGGCTGAGCCCGACCCCGGCGTCGACCAGGCGGGCGACGGCGTCGGGCGCGCCGAGCTCGGGCGGCAGCAGCTCGGCCACCCGGTTGCCGAGTTCGCGGACGCGCTCGGCCGAGGTCAGCCACGCGGTGAGGGAGAAGGACAGGACCAGCAGCGGCACCACCGCGATCCCCGCGTAGAAGGTCAGCCCTGCGGCGATCAGCGCGAGGTCGCGGCCGGCCAGCTTCTCCTGCACTCCGCCGAGGAGGGCGCGCGTCCAGCCGCGCACGGACCGAGGTGTCGCGGGCCGGCTCACCCGATGTCGTCGTCGCCGCAGGCGGCCGGCGAGCCCGCCCCGGCCACGAGGAGGAGAGGTCGGCAGAGGTCCATGCCTGCCTGAGTGCGCGGGCGGGCGCCGTTCGAAACGGCGGCCCACCGGTGAACGCTGGGACGGGTGTGACGAGGACCTCGGACGCAGGAGCAGACGGGTCCGTCACGCTGACCTGCGCATCAGCGGCACGGGTTCCCGCGCGCGCGTATCGGCAAACAACAATCTTGTTATTACCTATTGTCACGGCTCGGTAACGGACTTACCGTCAGTGCGCCCGCCGGGGCGTTCCGTCACCACCTGGGTGGCAGCCCGCCGGGTTCGCACAGAGATCGGAGAGCCGCTCCACATGGCTCTGCACCTCCGCCGGCCCACCGCACGCCGCACCGCCCGTCGGGCCGTCCTGGCCCTCGCCGGGGCCCTCGGCATCCTGCTGGCCTCCGTGCCCGCGTCGGCCGCCCCCGGTGATCCCTCCACCGCCGCCGAGGCCGCGGAGCTGGTCGCCGCCCGCGGGCACGACCTCGAGGCGCTGACGGAGGAGTTCAACGAGGCGCGCGAGGTGCTCCGCTCCCAGCGGGCCGCGGCCGAGGCTGCCCAGGCCGAGCTGGACCGGGCGACCGCGGCGCTCGCCGAGGCCCAGCAGAGCGTCCGGGGCGTCGCGCGCAGCGCCTGGACCGGCGAGGGGCTGACCGGCTTCGAGGCGCTGATGATCAGCGACTCCGCCGACGAGTTCGTTACCCGCATGTCCACGCTCCAGCACGTCGCGGGGCACCAGGGCGAGCTGCTCGCCCGCGCCGCCGACGCGAGCGCGGCAGCGGCCGAGGCGCAGGCGCGGGTGCAGGCCTCCGTCGCCGAGGCGCAGCGCCAGTACGACGCCGTGGCCGCCCAGCAGCGGGACCTGCAGGCGCAGATCGCCGAGTACCAGGCGATGCACGATCGGCTCAGCGCCGCGGAGCAGCAGGCGGTGGCGGCCGCCGCCGCGGAGTCGCACTCCGCCCGCGCCAGCCGCGCCGAGCGCACCGAGCCGCTGGCCGCGGCCGCCGGGCCGGTGGTGGCCAACGGCGCCGCCGCGCAGATCGCCGTCGACACCGCGATGGCCCAGCGCGGCAAGCCCTACGTCTGGGCGGCCGAGGGGCCGGGGTCGTTCGACTGCTCGGGCCTCACCCTGTACGCCTTCCGCGCGGCCGGCATCAAGCTCCCGCACTCGAGCCGGATGCAGTCGCAGATGGGCCAGCCGGTCTCCCGGGGCAACCTCCAGCCCGGCGACCTGGTCTTCTTCTACAGCCCGGTCAGCCACGTCGGCATCTACATCGGTGGCGGTCAGATGGTGCACGCGCCCACGAGTGGTGACGTCGTCAAGGTCGCGCCCGTGGACGCCCTGGGCGGCTACGCCGGCGCCCGCCGTATCGCGGCCTGATCTCCGCGGCCTCGCTCCGGCAGACTGCCGGCGTGGTCTCCCGGCTGAACGGTCTGTGGCTGGCCCTGGCGTTCCTGTCCGAGGTCGCCGCGCTCGTCGTCCTGGCGGCCTGGGGCTGGTCGGCCGGCTCGGGACCGGGACGCTGGCTGCTCGCCGCCGGACTGCCGGTGGCCGCGGCCGTGCTCTGGGGTGCCTTCGCCGCTCCGCGGGCCAGGCTCCGGGTGCCGACGGCGAAGGTGGCGGTGAAGCTGCTCGTGCTCGGCGGCGCGGTCGTCGCCCTCGCCGACCTGGGCCGTCCCTGGTGGGCCGCCCTGCTCGCCGTCGCCTCGGTCGTGGGCGCGACGGCGTCCCAGCAGCTCGTGCTCCAGCCGGGCCGCTGACCCGCTGGAGCACGGCCCCGGACGGTGCCACCATGCCGCACGTGCTCATCCCTCCGGCGATCGCCGCCGGCATCGCCGACGGCTCGGTCACGCTCGCCTTCCGGCGGTGGGACCGGCCCCGGATGCGCCCGGGAAGCACCCAGCGCACGGGAGCCGGCGTCGTCCGGATCGACACCGTCGAGGAGGTCGACCCGGGAACGCTCACCGAGGACGACGCGGCGCGGGCCGGAGCCCGATCGCTGGCCGAGCTGAGGCGCCTGCTCGACCGGCGCGACGGCGCCTCCGTCTACCGGATGGAGCTGTCCTTCGCCGGCGCGGATCCGCGGGTCGAGCTGCGGGAGCGGGCCGACCTCTCCGATACCGACCGGCACGCCATCGACGCCCGGCTCGCGCGGATGGACGCGGCCGCGGCCACGCCCTGGACGCGCGAGGTGCTGCGGCTGATCGCCGAGCGGCCCGGCGTCCGGGCGCCGGATCTGGCCGCCTCCCTGGGGCGCGAGACGCTGCCCTTCAAGCGCGACGTCCGCAAGCTCAAGGAGCTGGGGCTGACCGAGAGCCTGGCCGTGGGGTATCGAATCTCACCTCGGGGGCGCGCCTACCTCGGCTGACGGCTCGGGGAGGATCGGCCCCGTGACTCCTCGCACCGCCGCCACCGCCTTCCGGATCGTCGCCGTCGCCGAGGCCTTCTCGTGGGTGGGCCTGCTGATCGGGATGTTCGTGAAGTACGTGCCCGAGACCTCGGAGCTCGGGGTGAAGATCTTCGGGCCGCTGCACGGCGGGATCTTCGTCGCCTACGTGTTGGTCGCGCTGCTCGCCTCCCGGGTGCTGCGCTGGAGCCCGATGACCACGCTGCTGGCGCTCGGCGCCTCCGTGCCCCCGCTGGTGACCATCTGGTTCGAGCGCTGGGCCACCCGCACCGGCCGGCTGCCCGCGCCGGACGCCGTCCCCACCACCTGACCGGCCGCGCGGCCGTTACGGTCGCCGTCATGCCCGAGCCCGTCCTCCCCGGCACCGCCCGCACGATGCTGGCGCGCGTCGCCCGCGCCCAGCGCGACGGCCGCGCACCCAGCCTGGTGGCCGGCGTCGTCCGCGACGGCGGTCTCGCGTGGTCCGCCGGCCGCGGCGCGGTGCCCGAGCCGCACACCGACGTGCAGTACCGACTCGGCTCGATCAGCAAGACCGTGACCGCCGTCGTGGTCATGCGGCTGCGCGACGAGGGCCGGCTCGGCCTCGACGACCCGCTGGAGCGGCACCTGCCGGGCACGCCGCTGGGCGAGCGGACCGTCGGCCAGCTGCTCTCGCACCTCGCCGGAGCCTCGGCGGAGAGCCCGGGTGGCTGGTGGGAGCGGACGCCGGGAGGCTCGCTCGCCGAGCTGGGCGTGGGGGAGGACGACGTCGTCCTCGGCGCGGCCCGGCGCTTCCACTACTCCAACCTCGGGTTCGGACTGCTCGGCGAGCTCGTGGCGCGGCTGCGCGGGCGCTCTTGGGACGACGTCGTCCGTGACGAGGTGCTCGCGCCGCTGGGCATGGACCGCACCACCCCGCGGCCGGTCGCGCCGGCGGCCGAGGGGTTCGCCGTCCACCCGTGGGCCGACGTCGTGCTGCCCGAGCCGGAGCACCACGCGGGCGTCATGGCCGCGGCGGGGCAGCTGTGGGCGACGCTGACCGACCTCGGCCGATTCGCGGCCTTCCTCCTCGGGGACACCGGCGACGTCCTCGACGCGGCGACGCTGGAGGAGATGACGGTGCCGGCGGGCGTGGACTCGTCCGCGCCGGGCTGGTCGGCGTACGGGCTGGGCGTGCAGGTGCTGCGGGTCGACGACCGGACGCTGGTCGGGCACGGCGGATCGATGCCGGGCTTCCTGGCCGGCGTCTTCGTCGACCGCGACGAGCAGACCGGCGCGGTCTCGCTGACCAACGCCACAGCCGGAGTGGAGCCGGTGGTCTTCGGGCTGCTCGCGGACCTGCGCGCGGCGGAGCCGCGGATCGTCGACGCGTGGGAGCCGTCCCCCGCGGCCGTGCCGCTGGACTCGCTCGGCGTCTGGTTCTGGGGACCGTCGCCGTGCGTCCTGCGGGCCGTGGCGGGCGGGCTGCTGCACCTGGGGCCGCTGCCGGGCCGCGCCGGGCGGGCCAGCAGGTTCGCGCCGGTCGGGGACGGCCGGTGGCGCGGGCTGGACGGCTACTACGCGGGGGAGACGCTGCGCATCGCCGAGGACCACCTCGACCTCGGCACCTTCATCTTCACGCGGACGCCGTACGATCCCGCGGCGCCCGTGCCCGGCGGCGTCGACGACCGCGGCTGGCACTGACCTGCCTGCGGCGATGATCAGCTCACCTGATCGTTCGTCGTCCTCCCTCACGGTCGACCACGAGGTAGGACACCCGATGACCAGGTGACCTGATCATCACGGCGCGTCGAAGGCGTCCATCGTCGTCTTCAGGACGGCGCCGTAGGCCAGGTGCGGCACCAGGTCGCTGAGCCAGTCCGCGCGGGACCAGGTGCGCGGGTCGGTGATCCCGAGCGCCGTCATCGGCCCGTTCGTCGCCACCAGGATCCCGGCGGTGATCAGCAGCGTGCCCACCAGCGGGTGGGTACGGACGCCGGCCGCCCGCGCCAGCCCGACGGCGACGCCGAAGCCCACGCCCGCGCCCAGGCCGGTGAGCGGACCGAGCCCCTGCACCCGGTGCTCGCGGGTCTCGCCCTGGCCGGGGATCGAGAGATGGGCCTTGCCGGCCATCTTCTCCACCGTCTGCTCCGGGGTGCTGCTCGCCGGGCGCCCGCGCACGGCCATGTCCAGATAGGTGACGGCGTTGAGCGCACTGCTGGCCGCCGCGCCCGCGGTCGCACCGCGCAGCGCCCACCCGATCGTGCCGATCGCTGTCTGCTTCGCCATGGCGGCGCAGGTACCCGGCCCGGCGTGCGGGGAAGCGCCCCGGCTCGCATGCTGCAGGCGTGGACGTCGACCGGCAGCTCGAGCAGGCGATCGAAGTCCTGCTCGACCAGCGCGCCGACGGCGCCACGATCTGCCCGTCGGAGGCAGCCCGTCAGGTGGCCCCGGAGCAGTGGCGCGACCTCATGCCCGCGGCCCGCGCCGCGGCCGGGCGCCTGGCGGCCGCGGGGCTCGTGGAGGTCACGCAGTCCGGCGAGGTGGTCGACGTCGCCACCGCCCGCGGGCCGGTCCGGATCCGACGGCGGTAGCGCCCGGCGCGGTCGTCCGCGCGGTGATCTTGGCCCGCTCCCGGGCACGTGACAGGATGCTGTGAGCGGCACCACACCCCGGTGCCCGAGACGTCCACCTCCGCGCGGCGCCGGTGACCCCGGCCGGAGCGGCAGACGGCGAGGAGCGAGCTGTGACGGCGTTGCGCCACGAAACCCCCACCCAGGGCCTGCCCGGTGACCGGAGCCCCCGCGACGACGGCCCCCCGCCACACCTGCCGCCCCAACCCGACCTCGTGCAGCTGCTCACGCCGGAGGGCGAGCGGGTCCAGCACCCGGACTACTCCATCGACCTCGACGACGACGAGCTGCGCGCCCTCTACCGCGACATGGTGCTCGTGCGCCGCTGGGACGCCGAGGCGACCGCGCTGCAGCGCCAGGGCGAGCTCGGCCTGTGGGCGTCGCTGCTCGGCCAGGAGGCTGCCCAGATCGGCGCCGGCCGCGCGCTGGCCGAGGACGACATGGCCTTCCCCACCTACCGCGAGCACGGCGTCGCCTGGACCCGCGGCGTCGATCCGCTGCACGTCATGAGTCTGTATCGCGGCGTCGACAACGGCGGCTGGAACCCCGTCGAGCGCGGGTTCAACCTCTACACGGTCGTCATCGGCGCCCAGTGCCTGCACGCGACCGGCTACGCCATGGGCGTCCAGCGCGACGGCGCGGAGAGCGCGGTCCTCGCCTTCCTCGGCGACGGCGCGACCAGCCAGGGCGAGGTGAACGAGGCCATGATCTTCGCGGCCAGCTTCACCGCGCCCGTCGTCTTCTTCTGCCAGAACAACCAGTACGCGATCAGTGCCCCGCTGGAGCGGCAGTCCCGGGTACCCCTGTTCCAGCGGGCGTCCGGCTTCGGCTTCCCCGGCATCCGGGTGGACGGCAACGACGTGCTCGCCGTGCTGGCCGTGACCCGCGCCGCGCTGGCCGCAGCCCGCGAGGGCCAGGGCCCCAGCTTCATCGAGGCCTTCACCTACCGGATGGGCGCGCACACCACCTCCGACGACCCCAGCCGCTACCGGATGTCCGGCGAGGTCGAGGAGTGGAAGCTGCGCGACCCCATCGCCCGGCTCAAGGCCTACCTGTCACGCGGCCGGCTGGCCGGTGCCGACTTCTTCGAGTCGGTCGAGGCCGACGCCGACGAGCTGGCCGCACGGATCCGCCGCGGCACCGTCGAGATGCCCGATCCGCGGCCCAGCGACATGTTCGACGTCGTCTACGCCGAGCAGACGCCGCACCTGGCCGCGCAGAAGGCCGAGTTCGAGGCCTACGAGGCCGGTTTCGAGGGGGCCGACCGATGACGGAGACGTTGACCATCGGCAAGGCGCTCAACCTCGGCCTGCGCCGCGCGATGGAGGACGACCCCAAGGTCGTGCTCATGGGCGAGGACATCGGCCGGCTGGGCGGGGTCTTCCGGATCACCGACGGCCTGCAGAAGGACTTCGGGGAGGACCGCGTCGTCGACACCCCGCTGGCCGAGGCCGGCATCCTCGGCACCGCCGTGGGCCTCGCCATGCGCGGCTACCGCCCGGTCTGCGAGATCCAGTTCGACGGCTTCGTCTTCCCCGCCTACAACCAGATCGTCACCCAGGTCGCCAAGATCCACGCCCGGTCGCGGGGTGCGCTGACCATGCCGATCGTCATCCGCATCCCGTTCGGTGGTGGGATCGGGGCGGTCGAGCACCACAGCGAGAGCCCGGAGGCGTACTTCGCGCACACCCCCGGCCTCAAGGTCGTGGCCGTGAGCAACCCCGTGGACGCCTACTGGGGCATCCAGCAGGCGATCACCCACCCCGATCCCGTCGTCTTCATGGAGCCCAAGCGCCGGTACTGGGACAAGGCCGAGGTCGACACCGACGCCAGCCCCGAACCGCTGTTCGGCTCCCGGGTCGTGCGGGCCGGCGACGACGTCACCGTCCTGGCCTACGGCCCGATGGTGAAGACGGCGCTGCAGGCCGCCGATGCCGCCGCCGACGAGGGCCGCTCGCTCGAGGTGATCGACCTGCGCAGCGTCTCCCCGCTCGACCTCGCCCCGGTGGTGGCCTCCGTCCGGCGCACCGGCCGCTGCGTGGTCGTCCACGAGGCGCCGGTCACCCTGGGGCTCGGCGCGGAGATCGCCGCCCGGGTGACCGAGGCCTGCTTCCACTCGCTGGAGGCGCCGGTGCTGCGGGTGGGTGGCTACGACCTCCCCTACCCGCCGGCGAAGCTCGAGGAGGACTACCTCCCCGACCTCGACCGGGTGCTGGACGCCGTCGACCGCGCGATGGACTTCTGAGATGACCAGCACGACGCCAGTGCTGCGTCAGTTCAAGCTCCCCGACGTGGGCGAGGGGCTCACCGAGGGTGAGATCCTGCAGTGGCTGGTCGCCGTCGGCGACACGGTCACGGTGAACCAGCCGCTGTGCGAGATCGAGACCGCGAAGGCGGCCGTCGAGCTGCCCTCGCCGTACGCCGGCACCGTCACCGAGCTGCTGCACGCGGCGGGAGACACGGTCGAGGTCGGGACGCCGATCATCACGATCGACGTCGGCGGCGGGACGCCCGCGCCGGGCGGGGACGAGCAGGCCGACGCCCCCGAGCAGGCCGCGGACGGCGGCCGCACCGCCGTGCTGGTCGGTTACGGCCCGCGCAGCACCGACCCCCGGCGCGCGCACGGCGCAGCGCGGCACGGCCCGTCGCGGCAGCC
>NZ_LWUA01000265.1 GCF_005222955.1 Blastococcus sp. CCUG 61487
CCACTCCAGGGGACTCACCCCAGCGCCAAGCTGGCCGCCCGGTCACGTCATGTGTGCGCATTCCTCGGCGCCGGGGCATCGCGGGCCTGCGGGCTGCCCGACATCGCCACACTGCAGAAGCAGGTGCTCCAGCGGCTGGACGACGGCGACCGCGTGGCGCTCGAGCGGCAGCTGACCGGGCGCAACCTGGAGCAGGTCCTGAGCCGGCTCCGCCGCATCGCGGCGCTGCTGTCCGGCGACCAACGCATCGACGGACTCACGGCTGAGGACGCGGTGGCCCTCGACGCGACCGTGTGCCGTGCGATCGTCGCCGAGCTCGATCTCGGCTCCGCAGACCTCGCACCGATGCTCGACTTCGCCGCCTGGGCCGCCCGCGCCGGCTACCACCTGCCGCTCGAGCTGTTCACCGTCAACTACGACCTGCTCATCGAGACGGCGTTGGAACGCCTTCGGGCTGCGTACTTCGACGGCTTCGTCGGCGCCCTGCAGGCCCGCTTCCACACCGAGCTGGTCGAGGCCGCCACCGGCTCAGGTGAGGACGCCGTCCCGGCGTTCTTCACCCGGCTGTGGAAGCTGCACGGCTCGGTCAACTGGGCATGGACCGCCGAGCGGCACATCGTGCGGCTCGGCCAGCCGGTGCCCGAGGGTCACGCAGCGGCGATCTACCCCTCCGACACCAAGTACGAGGAATCGCGGCGCGTGCCCTTCGTCGTCCTGCAGGACCGCTTCCGTCGAGCCCTGCACCAACCCGAGACGCTGCTGCTCATCGCCGGATACTCGTTCGCCGACGAACATCTCAACGAACTGATCTTCGATGCGGCAGCCCGGCGGGAACGGTCGGAGTTCGTCGCGTTCTGCTACTCGGAGATCCCTGACCAGCTCGCCGCTCGGGCCCTCCGCACGCCCAACCTTCAGGTCGTCACCGGGACCGAGGCAATCCTGGGCGGTGTCCGCGCCGACTGGTCGGTGCCGGCCGACCCGGCGCCCGGGGTCTGGGAGGGCGGCAGGCTCGCCCTGCGCGACTTCCGTCATTTCGCCAAGTACCTCGCCCGCAGCTCGACGCGCGAGGCGGACGATGACATGCGAGCGGGCGTAGGTGCGAGGACGGTCGGCTCCGGTGGAGTCGGCGGTGGCTGAGCCTGACCCGACCTGTATCGGTCGGGTCCGCCATGTGCTCGGCGCCACCGTGACCGTCGCGCTCGACGCCGATCTCGCCGGGGTAGCGCCGATCTATCGCGGATCCATTCAGCCCGTCGGCCAGGTCGGGTCGCTCGTCCGACTTCCGCAAGGACTGATCGACCTCGTCGCGACCGTGACCCTCGTCGGTATCGCCGAGCTCGCCGGTGCTGTCGTACCCGTCGAGACGGTGCAGCGCGGGGAACGCTGGCTGCAGGTTCAGCTGCTGGGCGAGATCGATCGCGCCACGAACCGCTTCCAGCGTGGGGTCGGCTCCTACCCCGGGCTGGACGACCCCGTTCACTTCGCCACGCCCGACCAGCTGCGCGCGATCTTCCCGGCGCCGGGAGAGCGGCATCTCCGACTGGGGCGACTCGCCGCCGCCGAGGAGGTGCCGGTCGCCCTTGACGCCGCCCGACTCGTCGTCCGCCATGCTGCCGTAGTCGGCTCCACCGGAGCCGGCAAGACCAGCACGGTCGCCGCGCTGCTGCAGGGCTTCGTCTCCGGAGGTTGGGACGCGGCGAACATCATCGTCATCGACCCGCACGGCGAGTACGCCCGCGCGCTCGCGGGCCACGCGTCGGTGCGCAGCGTGCTGACCGAGGGGGACGACCGCCTGCGGGTGCCGTACTGGGCGCTGCCGGCCAGCGATATCGTCCGCATCTTCGCGGGCGCACCCGGCGGCGCCACCTTCGCGAACCGGTTCTCCGAGCTCGTGGCCGGCGCGCGGCGGAGCTTCGTCGAGGAGGCCGCATGGCTGACCCTCGATCCGACCGCGGTGACCGCGGATACCCCCGTGCCCTTCGACATCCGCCCGATCTGGCACACCCTCGACGCCGAGAACCGCGAGACGTGCGCGAAGAAGGGCGACCCGACCACCAGGTGCCAGACCGACCTCGGAGACCCGGCGGCGCTGCGTCCGGCGCAGTTCAAACCGTACGGCCCAGGCGGCCAGCCGCCCCACCAGGGGCCCCGCTACGGCGTGTACGGCACGACCCCCGACCTGCTCCGCCTGGGCCTGCTCGATCCGCGGCTGCGCTTCTTCCAAGAGCCCGGACCCGACCCGGAAGGCGACGACCCGCTCGACGGCGTGATGCACGAATGGCTCGGAGACGGTCAGCCCGTCTCGGTGCTGGACTTCAGCGGCGTTCCCGCGGAAGCGGCCGACCTGGCGATCGGCGTAGTGCTCGACCTGCTCTTCGAGGTCGCTCTCCGCAGTGAGCCGGACGGCCCGGGCATCGGGCGGCCCAGCCCTGTTCTCGTCGTGCTCGAGGAGGCGCACCGCTACCTCGGCGAGAGCGCCAGCACGTTGACCCGGAACTCGGCCAACCGGATCGCTCGCGAAGGTCGCAAGTACGGGATCGGGCTCATGCTCGTCTCCCAACGCCCGACCGAGCTGCCCAAGACCGCACTCGCACAGGTGGGCACGCTGATCGCGCTGCGGCTGTCGAACGCCGAGGACCAGGGCGCCATCCGCGCAGCGCTCCCCGACAGCGTCACAGGGCTGGCGGCCGTGCTGCCGTCACTGCGGACCGGTGAAGCCATCGTCAGCGGCGAAGCAGTCGTGCTCCCGGCCCGCACCCTGGTCGACCGTCCCGACCCTTTGCCTCGGGCAGAGGACCCCTCACTCGAACCGTGGCGCCGCGAGATCTCCCCGCCGAACCTCGCGCCAGCTCTGGCCGCATGGCGCGGCACCTACGATCCACAGCCATGATCGAGTGGACCGATATCGGCGGCTCCGAACGCATCGTCGCCGAGGCATACGACGCCGAGGCTGAGACGATCTACGTCCGGTTCCCGAACGGCGTCGAGTACTGGTACGCCGCCTGCCCGCCACACGTCTGGGAGGCGTTCACAGCACAGGGCCAGTCACGCGGGAAGTACATTGCCGACCACCTCAACCACAAGCCTCGCGGCCGGCACGGAGGCTGATGGATGCGCAGAGCCGTCGGGCGTACACGTCAGCCCTTGAACCTGGATGGGCCTACCTTCCGTGCCAGCAGTGAGATCAACTCGGTGCGTGGTGGGGCCAGGGGCGCCGGAAGGCGCAGCGGCTGGGCGCCGGTGCCCAGTTCCCGTCGGTCGTCGTCCTCCCACGTGCCCCGGCGCAGCAGGATCTCTTCCAGGGCGCGCGGCGGCGCCAGCGGGTCTCGGTCGAGGTCGACGACGAGCACGGTGCGCTGCCCCGGCGTGGTTTGTTCGCTCGGGCTGGGGTAGCCGGTGGCCGGCTCAGCCTCGGGTGGACCACCGCTCGGTGGCCGACCGGTCGGTTATGCCCGTGGCCCGGCCAATGTCGGCCCAGCGGGCCCCGGCCACAAGTGCAGCGCGCACCGCGTCGTCCAGCGCGCGGGCGGCGGCGGCCTCCCGGGCGGCAGCCTGTTCTACCTCCTCGAGGGCTTGCCATCCGACGATGTGTCGGCACCAGTCCTGGCGCACCCGGTGCTCGTCGGCGGCCTCCAGATCGGCCCACGGGCCGGCGGTGGCGAGTCGCCGCGCCGCCGGGTCGGCCAGCTCCGGCGGGACGCGCGTCCAGGGGGTGCCGCGCCAGCCGCAGGTGCACCCGGCGGCCCAGCCGACGACCGCGGCGTCCGGGCGCCACTCCTCGGCCTGGTCGATCACCTCATGGCGAACCTGGCCGCCGGTGTGGGCATGCACGATCCCGTCGCCGCGGAGAACCGTGCTGTCCTGCCAGACGCCCTCGGCGGTGGGGCCGTCGCGGTAGGTCAGCCGCACCCGGTCGCCGTTGCACGGCCCGCCGTCGGGCCGGCGGGCTATCAGCCGACCGCGGGCGCTGCTGGTGCCGGCGCCCTGCGCGCCGTCTTCGAACAGCGGCACCACCCAGCCCTCGTGCTCCTGGCCGTCCACGACCGGGCCCATCCATCCCATCGCTTGCTCCTCTCGGTGTTGGGAGCGTCCCCGTTCCGGCGCTGCCGGAGCCTCGCCTGTTCGGCTTCTGTGGATCGCCGTCGTTGTCCACGCGCGGGGGTGGACACAGGCCTCACCCTGTGCCCGGACTGGGAAGCGGCCCCGTGTACCGTCCAGCCGCTCTCCGGAGGCGGCGGGGCTATCGATGCCAGGACTGGGCTGCTTGTGCGTCGATCCAGCTGCGCAGGTCGGCGCGACGGTAGAGGACGCGCCGGCCGAGTCGGAAGCTGTTCGGGCCGGTGCCGAGGTGTCGCCAGTACCGGAGAGTGGCGACCGGGGCGCGGAGCACGTCCGCGGCCTCGGTGATGGTGAGCAACTCGGCTCGTGATCGGCGGTGGGGTCGGGCATGGCTGGCTCCGGGGGTCGTCGGTGGCGGTGCCTTCACCACAGAAGGCGCCATTTCGGGCCCGGTGGTGACACTTCACAGCCAGATTTGTCTGACGATCTCCGGTTGTTCTCCTGCAGCGGGCGCCCCTGGCGCGTCGCCAGTCAGCGCTAGAGGCCCTGCATTCGCCGGCGTCGGGAGGTCGGCGCCCCGTCCTGCGGCCGGCTTCGGCCCCGTACCGGCCAGCGGTCTCCCGGGACCGTGACCGACCTGCGGCGCCCGCGCTTGTGAAGCACCTTCTCCGGTGGGCCCGGCGACAGTCGGGGACCCGGGTTCGCACAGGGACTGGAGAACCACTGTAGGTCCGCTGCTGATCTCGGGTTCCTCCAGTTTTCCTCCTGTCCTCCAGTCTGCTGATGAAGGGCGCGAGCATCGAGGCGCTCGCGCGCAATTGGTCCCTGTGGACGACGGCTGCTGGTCACAGCATCCGGATGGACGCCCTTGGTCGAGCGCTGAGCTGCCCACGCTCGACTCATGGCGTTCGACACCGCACCCGGGGCACGGCGAGAGCGCGGTACCCGTAACCGGTCCGCCAGGGACGTCTGCGGCGTGTCGGGTGACCGGGGCTTCCTGACCGGCGAGCGCGCCAACTACATGGTCGTCGCGCCGCGGCCGGTGGCGCGAGTCAGGAGCACCCTTCGGGCCACGCTGCGCGCGGCGCCGGCTGCGCCGTCGTCAAGGTCCGCCTCCGGCGGGTTCCTTGCTGGTCCCCCGACCCGTCCGGCAGCTCAGCGTAGGGGCCTCTCGCGCCGTCTCCTCCCGACCGGACCAGATCCTTCCGCCCTTCGGGCGCTCCGCTGCGGAAGCAGTCTTGGTCCGGTCGTCCCCCGCCGTCGCTCCCGGCCCCTGAGCAGAGCTCTGTGCCGGACGGGCCGGGGGATGGGTGGCAGGACACCTGTTCCGTAGTTCCTCCCGTACCGGTGTCGGCTCCAGTTCCGGGAGGGTCCAGATGACTAGCACCAGCAGCGCGGCCAGCGGCACGAGCAGCCGTCGGACCGGCAGGGGAAGCCGAAGCCGGCGGGCGCAGCGGAGTCCGGCGCAGCGGGAGCAAGCCGACGCCGCGCGGGCAGCGAGGATCGCCGCCCTGCACGACCAGATCGGCGAGCAGGTCGAGCAGCTGACCGCCGATCCGCAGTGGCGGGCGATGCTGGATGCCGCTGCGAAGTTCCACACCTACAGCCTCAACAACCAGCTGCTGATCGAGCTGCAGGCCGCGCGGCTCGGCATCAGCCCGACCCGCGTTTTCGGGTTCACCACCTGGAAAGAGCTGGGCCGAAGCGTGGTCAAGGGGTCCACCGGGCTCGCCGTCCTGGCCCCCTGCACCTACACGCGCAAGGACGCCGGCACCGGGCAGGACACCGACCGGGCGCACCCGCCGCCGCGACGGCGACGGGGACGGCGGGGGAGCCGGCCGGCGGGGGCGCCGACCAGCCGGGGGGCGCGGGTGCTGCGCGGGTTCCGGGTCGCCCACGTCTTCGACATCTCCCAGACCGACGGTGACCCGCTGCCCGACATCACACCCGAGCTGCTCACCGGTGACGCCCCGTCGCCCTGTGGGACGCGCTGGCCACCCAGGTCACCGCGCACGGCTACATGCTCGTACGCGAGGCCTGCGGGCAGGCCAACGGCCTTACCGACCCGCAAGCCCGCACCGTGCGGATCCGCCCGGACGTCGCCGACGCGCAGGCGGTCAAGACCCTCGCCCACGAACTGGCCCACATCGAGTGCGGGCACGCCGCCGAGGGCTACGACTACCGGGGCTGCCGCGGCCGGGCCGAGGCCGAAGCCGAAGCCGAGTCCGTCGCCTACATCGTCACCGCCTGGGCCGGGTTGGACGCCGGCGCCTACACCGTCCCCTACGTCGCCGCCTGGTCGGCCGGGGACACCGATGTCGTGCGCGCCGCCGCGGCGGCGGTGGCCGCCGCCGCGCGCCGCATCCTCGACCACCTCGACGGCGGCGAGGGCACAGAGAACCCGCCGGGGGACGGGGACAGCGCACCGCCCGCCGGACCGGTCGCGCAGCCCGGGGGCGCCCGCGCCCGCGTCCTCGCCACCGCCTGAGCGGAGAGAGCGCGACATGACCGCAGCCACCCCCGCAGACAGCACCGCCACCGAGAGCACCGCCACCGAGAGCACCGCCACCGCGCAGAGCACCGAAGGAGAACCTGCCATGACCACGACCACGACAGTCGCCGCCCCCAACACCGGCCGGGAGACCACGCCCGAGACACGGAATCCTCCCCGAGTCCGACATCGCCATAATTCAGGCCGCCACCAACACGATATTCAACTGGCCCCCGCGCCAGGGTGAGCTCGTCCCCTTGAGCGCTATCCAACTGGCCGCTTGGCGGCAGAGGCAGTCCATCGAGGGATCAGCTCTCGGAAAGATCACCGTGACAAACCTGGACGCCCTCGTCCAGCAGGGCATCATCGATGAGGTTTTCGCGACGAAGGCCAAGGAGTACTTGGCCAACGCGAGCAGGACAATTCGACCGCCGGCCGCACCGACCTCAGGGTTCAGGCACCTATCGCCCTCAGCTGGGCACGGTCATGCCCGACGGCTCCATCTACATGTGATCGATCCAATCCCGCGCCTAACCCCGACTATCACGGAAGTGATCATGGTCGTGAAAAATCCGGGCTAAGGGCACGAGGTTGCCGGCGTTGAAGTGGGGCACGGAGACAACGATTCGCCAGGACCATCACCACGGCGAGCAGGCCGGAGGCCACCAGTTGCAGCCGGGCAGACGGTCGCACGCCTAGCGCGTTCATCGTGAAAGTCACCACCAGCATGACGACGGCCGCAACGACGGCCGTCGTGTACCCGCGACCCAGCAGATCGGCGATGTACAGGCCGCCGATGAGAGCGGCCGACGGCGCCGCCGCCATCACGCCGAAGTAGAACCACCAGCCGGTCACCGCCGCGGCGCGACCGCCGAAGGCGATACGCACGAAGTGCGACACGCCTCCGGCGTTGGGATGGCGCGGGGCGAGTGCTGCGAACGTCGCCGCCAGTGACACCGAGAGCAGGATGAGCGCCGCCCAGGCGATCAGGGACGCGGGCGCGGCACGTCGGTAGGCCAACGACGGCAGCAAGAGGACCCCGGTGCCCAGCGCGGCGCCGACGTGCAGCGCGATCGCCTGCGGCAGCTCCAGTGAGCCCTGCTCGACCTTCGACGGCAAAGCTCCCCCGCTCGACATCGTCGCCCCTTCACGCCGCGGCCCCGCCATTGCCACACGGACTCCCGGTCCCGGAATCGAGCGCCCCCGGGAAGGGCCGCACAGGACGTGCCCACCCGCCAGAAAGGCAGGGCAGAACCTACACGGAGTCCCGCTCGTACCGGAAGCCGCAATCCCATCCACTGGACACAAGGCAGCGGATCAAGATCGGCCAATCCCCCTGGCCGCAGAGCAGAGCACGCTGACCCCGCGAGACGCCTCGTGCGAGGCGTCCAACCGTCGGACCACCCCGGTGTACGGTCACCGCCGACGGGTCCATAAAGTCTCGCGGAGCAGATCGACGGGAGGGGTTTACGGCACTCGATCCTGCCATTAGAGTCCGTCTGGTCCTCGGCGAGGACGTCGCGACGGACTCCGGAACGAACGCCCTGCGGACCGTTCTTCGACAGGTACTGCTCGGCAGGAACTATTGACCCACCCGCACGTCCGGGACCGCCATCGGATGCCGGCAGCCCACGACATTGGCCGCTCCGGGGCAGGGCCTTGATCCAATGCCTCGACAATGAGTCGGCCGGAGAACGACCCACTGGGGGAAAACGACGTCCAGCGAGAGCGTCCGCTATGGTGACGACGCCCTGATTCGGTTCGACAATGCTTCAGCGACCAATTTCTGCACGCCGACCACTTCAGGGAGGAATTCGGATGAATCGCATGAACCTGACCCCATTATCCAGTCAGCAGCCACTTCTGAGGCGGATGCGGCGCCAGGAGCATCTGCGCGAGTTCATCGCCGAGCAGCGGCTCACCGTGGCCGACCTCTGCCACCCGGTCTTCATTCGCAATGACATCACGCGCGCCACCGAAGTGAAGAACATGCCGGGCATCTTCTACTACCCGGTCGACAAGGCCATTGATGAGATCAAGGCCGTGCGTGACCTGGGAGTCCGCCATTTCGTCGTACGCCCGAGGCCCGACGATCTCACGACCAGCGACGTGCAGGCGTCGATCGCCTTCGAAGCGAAGGTCATCGAGCAGATCGCTGACGCTTGCCCGGATGTGACCAAGCTCGTCGATGGCTACTTCGGAATGGCCCGCAGCACGGGCTACTACGGCACCGTGTCCGAGGACGGCCAGGTCGACCACTCGGCGACGCTCAAGGAGCTCGCCGATCACGCCGTGGCCCAAGGACGTGCCGGCGCCGACATGGTCGTGTCCCTGGGCCGGGTGGACCACGCCGTGAGCACCATGCGTGCCGCCCTGGACGATGCGCAGCTCGCTGACGTCGGGATTCTCGCCTACTCGATCAACTTCGCCTCGACCTTGTCGCACGCGATGCTGGACGGCACGCCGATGGCGCGGAACGCCTACCAGCAGACGCTGGAGAGCAAGATCGGCGTCGGTAACATCGAGGAGGCCTTGCGGCAGACCGCCGTCGAGCTGGCCGAGGGCGCCGATTACATCGGGGTGAAGCCGGCGACCATCTTCCTGGACGCGATCAGTCGCGTTAAGCAGGAATTCCGGGTCCCCGTGGCCACATACATCGTCTCGAAGGAGTACGTGATGGTGAAGGCAGCCGCGGAGCGCGGCTGGGCCAACGAGAAGGACACCGTTCTCGAGTACCTGGTCAGCATGAAGCGCGCCGGCGCGGACAAGATCTTCAATTACTGGTGCAAGGAGGCCGTGGAATGGCTCCGCGACTCGTGAGTGGCGGCGAAGAGATTCCTCGGCGACCGCTGGGCTCCACAGGGGTCGAGGTTAGCGTGCTCGGATTCGGCACCGCGCCCATCGGGCTGAGCAACTATCAACTGCCCGGCTACGACCAGCGCGCGAATGAGCGGCTATCACTCGACGCCGTGGCTGCCGCCATCGACCGAGGAATCAACTTCTTCGACACCGCACCGGCCTACGCCAACAAGGTCCCAACCAATGGTTGGTCCACGGACCGGGCGTCCGAGCGGATGCTCGGGCTGGCCCTCGAGGGGCGCCCACGTGACCGGCTCTTCATTGCCACGAAGAACATGTTCGACCGAATGGATGCTCCAGGTATCCGGGCCTCTCTCGAAGAGAGCCTCCGGCTTCTTAAGACCGATTACGTCGACCTGTTCCGGGTTCACGGGATTATAGCCAAGCCCTTTCGAGCGGACAACTGGCGCGAGTTCGTGAACGATGACGTGCTCGCCACCTTCGAAGCGCTCAAGGACGAAGGCAAGATTCGCTTCATCGGAATCTCGGGGTATCGCGAGGAAGCGCTGTGTGCCGCTATCGAGAGCGGTCACTTCCAGGTCGTCATGCCGCAGTTCAACTACTTCCACCGCAATGCAGAGCTGGAACTCGTACACCTGGCCAAACGGCGCGGGGTCGCGGTCGCGCCGATGCGACCGCTGACGGGCGGATTGATGAAGGCACTGATCGAGGAAATAGACCCGGAGGGCACCTTGACGGCAGACCCTTATCGGGTCGCCATGCAGTACATCCTCGGTTTCGATTCCGTCGCGACCATCCCGGTCGGGATGCGGACGGTGGCTGAGGTCGAGCACAACGTACAGCTCGTGTGTGAACTCGAGGGTCGTCGGAGAGCCGCGTGAACCCCGAGCCGAGGCCGGACGTGGAGGCACGAGTCGCGGCTTGCCTCCACCGGGCGCTGCCTCCTGCGCTGCGGACCGTGGAGGTGGAGGAGGGCACGTTGCTGCAATCCCTGGGGATGGACTCCTTGAGCTTTCTCGAGTTCCTCGTCGCATTGGAGGACGAGTTCACGCTGAACTTGAGTGAGGACGTACTGAAGCTCAATCAGGTCAAGACGTTCGGCGACGTGGTGGAGCTCGTGACCATGGTGGCGGAAGCACAGGGCAAGGATCTGGCCGACCATGCCTGAACCTGTCTTCGTCCGGGGCATCGCCTCGGTCGTGGGCGAGGCGACGCCCATCGATTCCATCGGTGTGCTCTCCGAACGGCCCGAGAGCCTGGCGGGGCTGAAGGCGAAAGGTCTCTCACACTACGCACACAGTCACCGGTCCCCGGCTGAACTCGCGCTGGACGCATGCCGACAGACCATGGCGTGGGCTTCGGTGGCTCCCGCAGAGGTCGACGCGGTCATCTATGCCTCGATGAGCTTCTGGGACAAGCGGCTGTACACCGAGACCGACATCGGTTGGCTGATGGACTCCGCTGGCCTGACGAACGCCTTTCCAGTGGGCGTCTTCCTGCCTGGGTGCGCGAACCTCATCAGCTCGCTGCGGATGGCGGCGAATCTCGTGCGCGCAGAGGGGCTCCGAAACGTCCTCGTGGTGACGACGGACCAGGCCTCTCCGCACGACGAGAACTTGCGGGTGATGTGGCCGGACGTCTCGGTGCTCAGCGATGCGGCGGCAAGCTGCCTGGTTTCCTTCTCTTCAGGGGTCTCCGACGGTGGCATCGGCGCCTTCGAGGTGTGCACCCTCCTTCAGCACAGCGCCCCGGCGATGTGGGACCTGAGCGCCGACAGCAACCTTGCAGCGTTCCTGATGGGGACGGTCAAGGGTGCGCGCCATACCGCAGCGACGGCGCTCGAGCGCGCCCAGGTCCCGGTATCCGATGTTCGCAAGCTGCTGACCAGCACCTACAACCGCGCGGTCAACGAGATGATGGCGCGCCAATGTGGCTTCAGCCCGGATCAGCTCTGGCTGGACAACATTCCTCGGCTGGGTCACGCCTTCTCGGCCGACACCCTCATCAACCTCTTCGATTCAGCATCGTCCGACGACCCTGCCGAGGGTGAGCAGTTCCTGCTCCTCGCGACGGGACACAAGAACTGGGGCGCCGCGGTCCTGAGAAAGGGGCTCTTCGCGGTTCCTGGTG
>NZ_LWUA01000266.1 GCF_005222955.1 Blastococcus sp. CCUG 61487
GGTGGCCGTCCGCGGGCGGCGACCGGCCGGCGCGGGCCGCAGCGTGGGCGGGGAGCCCGCCGGCCCGGGCGCGGTGGAGGCGCGGTCGGGCAGCGGCGGGGTCATCGGTCGCCCGGACGGCGGTTCGGCGCTGCTCATCGGACATCTCCTCGTGGCGGTGCTCCCGCAGCGTAGGCGGGCCGGACCTCACCCCTCCGGGTGGAAGCGGGCGTTCGGCCCTACAGCCGGCGCCCGGTCGCGACGAGCACACGGGGGACAGCACCGCACCCGACAGGAGAGCACCGTGGCGATCAGCGTTCTGGACGTCCGTGACACGTTCGCGACGCCGCGGCTCCCGCTCCAGCCGCGTCCGGCCGGGACCGGGACGTCGGCGCCCCGCCGCCCGCTGAGCGCCCTGGCCGCCGGTGGCATCGCCGTCATCGAGGCCGTCGCCCTGCTGGCCGTGGCGCTGCAGAGCCTGGACGGCCTGCTGACCTCTCCCTCGCGGCCCTCCGGGCCGGTGGTCGCCCTGGCGCTGCTCGGGCTGGCCGCCTGGATCGTGCTGGCCGCCGGCAGCGGCGCCACGCTGATCGACGGAACCGGCCGGCGCATGCTGGTCGGCGTCTCGATCGCCGAACTCTGCCTGGTCCTGCTGGTCGGCGTCGTCGCCGTCTCCGCCCCGCTCCCGCTGCCCGCGGCGCTCCCGCTGCCGGGGCTGCTCCTGCTCGCCGCGGCCGTGCCCGTGGGCAAGCTGCTGCTCGCCGGGTCGACGTCTGTGACGGCGTGGGTCGCCGCGGCGCCGCGCGCCGTGGAGCGCCGCCCCGACCCCGTCACCGGTCACCGGCTGCTGGCCACCGCCACCCTCGGCGTCATCGGGCTGGCCCTGGGCGCGGTCGCGCTGCTCACCCCCGTCGAGGCCGCCGCCGGCGCCGGCGACACGGTCTCCACCGTCGTGTACCAGCCCTGATCCGACAGCCCGGGCTGCCGGCTGGACCGGCGTCCGTACTGTTGAGCCGTGAGTGATCGCCACATCCTGACCGCGGTCGCCTGGCCCTATGCCAACGGCCCGCGGCACATCGGCCACGTCTCCGGGTTCGGGGTCCCCTCCGACGTCTTCAGCCGCTTCCAGCGGATGAACGGCAACCGGGTCCTGATGGTCAGCGGCACCGACGAGCACGGGACGCCGATCACCGTCGCCGCCGACGCCGAGGGCATCACCCCCCGCCAGATCGCCGACCGGAACAACCGGATCATCGTCGACGACCTGGCCAGCCTCGGGCTGAGCTACGACCTGTTCACCCGCACGACGACGGTCAACCACGCGCAGATCAGCCAGGAGATCTTCCTCGGCCTGCTGAAGAACGGCTACGTCTTCCCGAAGACGACGCTCGGCGCGATCAGCCCGTCGACCGGCCGCACCCTGCCCGACCGCTACATCGAGGGCACCTGCCCGATCTGCGGCTACGACGGCGCTCGCGGCGACCAGTGCGACAACTGCGGCAACCAGCTCGACCCGACCGACCTCATCAACCCGGTCAGCAAGATCAACGGTGAGACGCCGACGTTCGTCGAGAGCGAGCACTACTTCCTCGACCTGCCCGCGTTCACCCGCGCCCTCGGCGACTGGCTCGACACGCGCCGGGGATGGCGGCCCAACGTCCTCAACTTCGCCAAGAACCTGCTCACCGACCTCAAGCCGCGCAGCTACACCCGCGACATCGACTGGGGGGTCGCGGTGCCGCTGGACGGCTGGCGGGACCGGCCGGACAAGCGCATCTACGTCTGGTTCGACGCCGTCGTCGGCTACCTGTCGGCCTCGATCGAGTGGGCCCGGCGCTCGGGCGACCCGGACGCGTGGCGCCAGTGGTGGCAGACGCCGGACGCCGACGCCTACTACTTCATGGGCAAGGACAACATCGTCTTCCACGCCGAGATCTGGCCCGCCCAGCTGCTGGGCTACAACGGCGAGGGCGACAAGGGCGGCTCGCCCGGTTCCCTGGGCCGGCTCAACCTGCCCACCGAGGTGGTCTCCAGCGAGTTCCTCACCATGGAGGGCCGCAAGTTCTCCAGCAGCCGTCAGGTGGTCATCTACGTCCGCGACTTCCTCGCCCGGTACGACGCCGACGCGCTGCGCTACTTCATCGCGGCCGCCGGCCCGGAGAGCCAGGACACCGACTTCACCTGGGCGGAGTTCGTGCGCCGCAACAACGACGAGCTCGTCGCCGGCTGGGGCAACCTGGTCAACCGCACGGTGTCGATGGCGGCGAAGAACGTCGGCGCCGTCCCGACGCCGGGTGAGCTGACCGACGCCGACCGCACCCTGCTGGAGTCGACGAAGAACGCCTTCGGGCCGGTGGGCGAGCTGCTCGGCCGCAACCGGCAGAAGGCCGCCGCGGTCGAGGCGATGCGCGTCGTGGGCGAGGCGAACAAGTACCTCTCCGACCAGGCGCCGTGGAAGCTCAAGGAGGACCCGGCCCGCCGGGACACGGTGCTGCACACGGCCCTGCAGGCGATCAGCGACTGCAACGCCCTGCTCACCCCGTTCCTCCCGCACTCGGCGCAGAAGGTGCACGAGCTGCTCGGCGGGGAGGGCGTGTGGTCGCCGGCGCCGCGGATCGTGGAGACCGAGGACCTCGACGACGGCGCGCCGTATCCGGTCATCACCGGCGACTACGACGCCGCGAGCGCGGTGTGGGGCTCGCGGCCGCTGCCGTCGGGCACGCCACTGGCCCCGCCGACGCCGATCTTCAAGAAGCTCGACGACTCCGTCGTGGAGGAGGAGCTCGCCCGCCTGGAGGAGGGCACCGCATGAGGGCAGAAATGGCCATTTCTGCCCTCGCGGGCAGCCGGTGAGCCGGTCGGCGTCCTCCCGGGCGAACCGGCGGGGCGAGCCGCCGCCGTCGCCGGAGCCGCTCCCGGCGCCCGCGCTGGACAGCCACACCCACCTGGACATCGTCCTGGGCGAGCGGCCGGCCGACGACGAGCACGGCGAGTGGGCCACCGACGAGGCCGTGGACGCCGAGATCGCGGCCGCCGCCGCGGTGAACGTGACCCGGCTGGTGCAGGTGGGCGTGGACGTGCCGTCGTCCCGGTGGTCGGCGGCGCTGGCCGAGCGGCACCCGGCCGTGCTGGCGGCGGTGGCGCTGCACCCCAACGAGGCCGGCGCGGGCAAGGCGACCGACGAGGCGCTGGCCGAGATCGACAGGCTGGCGGCGCTGCCGCGGGTGCGGGCGGTGGGGGAGACGGGGCTGGACCGCTACCGGACCGGGCCGGAGGGCTGGGACGCGCAGGAGGCGTCCTTCCGCGCGCACATCCGGATCGCGAAGCGGCACGGCGTCGCGCTGGTCATCCACGACCGGGACGCGCACGAGGAGATCCTGCGGGTGCTCGACGACGAGGGCGCGCCGGAGCACACCGTCTTCCACTGCTTCTCCGGCGACGCGGCCTTCGCGCGGGCCTGCGTGGCGCGGGGGTTCGTCCTGTCCTTCGCGGGCACGCTCACGTTCGGCAACGCCGGCGACCTGCGCGAGGCCGCAGCGGTGACCCCGGTCCGCCAGCTGCTCGTGGAGACCGACTCCCCGTTCCTCACCCCGGTGCCGCACCGCGGCCGTCCCAACGCCTCGCGCCTGGTCCCGCACACCGTCCGCGCCCTCGCCGAGGTCACCGGCACCGACCTCGAGGAGCTGTGCCACGCCCTGACCGCCACCGCCGAACGCGTCTTCGGCAGCTGGGGCCCGTAGCCGCCGGGGCCGAGGCTGGGGGCGGCGGGTGGTGGCGCTGGTGTCCGGCAGGGCGACAATGGCTGAGTGGGTCGTCTCATCGCCGTCGTGCTCTTCCTCGCCCTGCTGGTGCCCGGCGTGCTGCTGGGGCGGGCGTGGGCACGCGCCGCGGACCGGCGGGCGGTCGCCGGCGGGTCGGTCCAGCTGGTCGAGCCCACCACCGAGGGCGCGGCGGTCCTGAAGCAGCAGGAGCAGCACGGCCGGCGGTGGCGACGGATCGGGCTGCTGCTAGGCATCGCCGGGATCGTCGCCAGCGTCGTCCTGCTGGCCGAGGCGTCGGTGTTCCTGTGGGTGCCGATCCTCGCGCTGGGCCTCCTGGCCGGCGTCCTGCTGGCGGAGGTCACCCGGCCGCGGCCACGCTGGGCGATCGACCAGCCGGTGCGCCGCCCCCGGCGCGCGGACCTGGTCTCGCCGTCGCTGGTCTGGTCGACCCGCGGGGTGCTGGCCGGGGAGCTGGCGGCGACCGCCTGGCTGTGGCGGGAGGGCGAGCTGAGCGAGCAGGTCGGCTGGGCCGCCGCGGTGGTCCCGGCCGTCGCCTGGCTGCTGGCCGAGCTCGCGCTGCTGCGTGCCGTGGCCCGCCCCCTCCCGGCAGCGGGTGCCGACGTCCCCGTCGACGAGGCGCTGCGCACCTGGACGGCGCACCTGGTGTCGGCCGCAGCCGGGGTGGTCGCCCTGCTGCCCCTAGGTGTGCTGCTCCTCGCGGCCGGCATCGAGCGGGGCGACCGGGTGACCGAGCACTTCGACCTGCTGCCGGTTGCGCTCGTCGGCAGTGGCTTCTCCGCGCTGGCCGCCGGACTCGCGGTCGCCGTCTTCCTCGTCACCTGGCTGCGGCCGGTGCGCACGGGGTCGCGGGCGCTCGCGGGCTGAACCGTCGCCGTTACCCGTTCGGAACGCCAGCCACGCTGTGGGGATGGTCACCGCAGCGCGACCCACGAACGTGTGCTGACCCCGCCCCGCCCCGGCATGGCTGTCACGGAACGTGTCGGCGCGTCCACATAGCGACATGGCGACGGTCTGGTTCACTCGTTCCGCACCGTTGCCACACACACCGTGTTCGTTATCGTGTCGTGATCGACAGCCGGGGTGGAGACGCCCCGGGCCGAGCAGTCGGCCCGGATGCGTGCTGCAACGGGCGTGCCGTCCACCGCGGCGTGCCCGTTCCTCCTGCCCGGGTCCCGTGACCCCTGGATGTGCCGTGCACCGCTCGCTCCGCCTCAGCCTCTTCGCCGTCGTCCTGCTCGGACTCGTCGGCGGATCGCTGGCCTTCTTCGTCGCCCAGAAGTCCGTCGTCCTCACCGTCGACGGGCAGGCCGAGCGGATCGGCACCTACGCCGACACCGTCGGCGAGGTCCTGGAGGAGGCAGGCCTGGAGCCGGCCGCGCACGACGTCCTGCTGCCCGCCGCCGACGAGCCGGTCGCCGACGGCGACACCGTCGTCCTCAACCGCGCCCGTCCGCTGAAGCTGACCATCGACGGCGTCGAGCGGGAGGTCTACGTGACCGCGCTGTCGGTCGAGGAGGCCCTGGAGCAACTCGGCCTCCGGGCCGACGGCCTGGTCCTGTCCGCCAGCCGCAGCGAGCGCCTGCCGCTGGACGGCATGAGCCTGCAGATCACCACTCCCAAGGACGTCGTGCTCGTGGTCGACGGCCAGGAGCACGTCGTGACCACCACCGCGGCGACCGGCGCCGACCTGCTCGCCGAGCAGGGCGTGGTGCTCGGCGCCACCGACACCGCGAGCGTCGACCTCACGACGCCGCTGGTGCACCAGATGCGGCTGCAGGTGTTCCGCGTGCAGATCTCCGACGTCACCGTCACCGAGCCGATCCCGCACGAGACCGTCGAGACGCAGAACCCCGAGGCGTTCGTCGGCGACAAGAAGGTCACCACGGCCGGCGTGAACGGCGAGCGGACCGTCACCTACCGCGTCACCGTCGTCGACGGGGTCGAGACCGCTCGCGAGCAGCTGAGCGCCGCCGTCGCCAAGGAGCCGGTCACCGCGCAGGTCGCCGTCGGCACCAAGCCCCGCCCGACCAACCGGCCCGCGGCCGACGGCCTGAACTGGGGCGCCCTGGCGGCGTGCGAGTCCGGTGGCCGGCCGAACGCCGTCAGCTCGACGGGCAAGTACCGCGGCATGTACCAGTTCTCGCAGGGCACCTGGAACTCCGTCGGCGGCTCCGGTGACCCGGCCGCCGCGTCGGCCGACGAGCAGACCTACCGTGCGCAGCTGCTCTACCAGCGCTCGGGCGCCGGCCAGTGGCCGCACTGCGGTTCCCGGCTGTTCGGCTGATCGAGCCCTCCTGAGCACGCCGCACGAGCAGGCCGACGGGCTCCTCGGGCCGGCCGCGATCCGCGAGCTGGCCCAGGAGCTCGGGCTGCGCCCGACGAAATCGCTGGGGCAGAACTTCCTGCACGACGCCAACACGATCCGCCGGATCGTGCGGACCGCCGACCTGCGGGACGACGACGTCGTCCTCGAGGTCGGCCCCGGCCTGGGCTCGCTGACCCTCGGGTTGCTGCCGGCGGCCGCTGCGGTGGTCGCCGTGGAGATCGATCCGCGACTGGCCCAGCGGTTGCCCGGCACCGTCGCCGAGCGGCGCCCCGACCTGGCCGACCGGCTGACTGTCGTCGAGGCCGACGCCCTGCGGCTGCGGGAGCTCCCCGGCCGGCCGCCGACCGCCCTGGTGGCGAACCTGCCCTACAACGTGGCCGTGCCCGTGCTCCTGCACCTGCTGGAGCTGCTGCCGACCCTGGACCGCGCCCTGATCCTCGTGCAGGCCGAGGTGGCCGAGCGGCTCGCCGCCCCGCCCGGGGCTCCGGCCTACGGGGTGCCCTCGGTCAAGGCCGCCTGGTACGGCGAGGTGCGCCGGGCGGGCAACGTCGGCCGGCGGGTGTTCTGGCCGGAGCCCAACGTCGACTCCGGCCTGGTGGCCCTGGTGCGTCGACCACCGCCGGCCGGAGACCGGCAGGCCACCTTCGCGGTGGTCGACGCCGCGTTCGGCATGCGCCGCAAGAGCCTGCGCGCGGCGCTCGCCCGCTGGGCCGGCAGCCCGGCCGCGGCCGAGACCCGGCTGCGGGCCGCCGGCATCGACCCCTCCGCCCGCGGCGAGCAGTTGTCGGTGACCGACTTCGCACGGCTCGCGGCCACCGAGGCCCGGCCATGACCGCGGTGACCGCCCGCGCCCCCGCCAAGATCAACGTGCACCTCGCGGTCGGCCCCCTGCGCGCGGACGGCTTCCACGAGCTGCGCACCGTGTACCTCGCCGTCTCGCTGTTCGACACCGTCACCGCCCGCCCGGGGGACGGGCTCGCGCTCACCGTGACCGGGGAGGGCACCGGGGCGGCCGAAGGCGCCGACGCGGTGCCGACCGACCGGCGGAACCTGGTGTGGCGGGCGGCGGAGCTGCTCGCGGAGCACGCCGGGGTGCCGGCCGACGCGCAGCTGGAAGTGGCCAAGTCGATCCCCGCGGCGGCCGGGCTGGCCGGCGGCAGCGCGGACGCCGCGGCGGCGCTGGTCGCGCTCGACGCGCTCTGGGGCACCCGCGCCGACCGGGCGGACCTGCTCGCTCTCGCCGCCCGGCTGGGCAGCGACGTGCCCTTCAGCCTCCTGGGCGGTGTCGCGCTCGGGACCGGCCGCGGGGAGCAGCTGACCCCGGTGCTGGCCCGGCGCTCGTGGCACTGGGTGCTCGGCATCGCCGGCGAGGGGCTGTCGACGCCGTCGGTCTACGCCGAACTCGACCGGCTCCGGGACGACGGCCGGGTGCCCGACGGCGCCGACCTGCTCCCGGCCGAGCCGGTCATGGCCGCGCTGCGCTCTGGCCCGGCGATTGCCCTCGCGGCGGCGCTGGCCAACGACCTGCAGCCGGCCGCGGTGGGGCTGCGCCCGGCGCTGCGGCGGGCGCTGCGGGTCGCGACCGACGCCGGCGCCCTCGGCGCCCTGGTCAGCGGCTCCGGGCCGACCGTCGCCGCGCTCGCAGAGGACGAGCAGGCCGCCGTCGGGCTCGCGGCGGCGATGGCCGGTGAAGGCGTGTTCCGCACGGTCCGGGCGGTCGCCGGACCGGTGCCGGGCGCCCGCCTGGTCAGCTGAGCGAGGAACCGTCCGCCTGCTCCTCGGCCAGCTCCGGCGCCGGATCGAGGTGGGACAGGCCGTTGTAGGCCAGGTTCACCAGGTGCGCGGCCACGGCGCGCTTGTCCGGCGAGCGGGTCTCCAGCCACCACTGGCCGACCAGGGCGACCATGCCGACGAGCGCCTGGCTGTAGAGCTCGGCGAGCTGCGGGTCGTAACCGCGGGCGTCGAACTGGTCGCCGAGGAGGTGCTCCACCTTGCGCGCGACCTCGCCGATGAGCGACGAGTACGTGCCGGTCCCGCCCGGCACCGGGGCGTCGCGGGTGAGCACCAGGAAGCCGTCGGTGTCGGTCTCGATGTACTCCAGCAGCACCAGCGCGGCGCGCTGGAGCAGGTCCCGCGGGGAGCCGGGGTCGGACAGCGCTGTGGTGAAGCGGCCGAGCAGCCGCTGCATCTCCCTGTCGACGACGACGGCGTAGATGCCCTCCTTGCCGCCGAAGTGCTCGTAGACGACGGGCTTGCTGACGGCGGCGCTGGCGGCGATCTCCTCCACCGAGGTGGCGCCGTAGCCGCGGCGGCCGAACAGCTCGCGGGCCACGTCCAGCAACTGCTGGCGCCGCTCGGCACCGGTCATCCGCACCCGCGGACGGGGCGGGTCCCCCTTCAAGGCGCGGCCGGTGCGGGCACGCGCCGCTTGGCGGCCAGCCGCACCGGGTCGGGCCACTTGACGTGCGACGCCCAGCCGAGCTTCTCGAACACCCAGATGACGCGGGCGCTGATGTCGATCTGGCCGCGCAGGACCCCGTGGCGGGCGCAGGTGGGGTCGGCGTGGTGCAGGTTGTGCCAGGACTCCCCGCCGCTGAGGATCGCCAGCGGCCAGAAGTTCGTCGCCCGGTCCCGGGAGACGAACGGGCGATTGCCCAGCACGTGGCAGACCGAGTTGATCGACCAGGTGACGTGGTGCAGCAGCGCCACGCGGACCAGTCCGGCCCAGAAGAACGCCGACCACGCCCCGGCCCAGCTGCCGGTGATCAGGCCGCCGAGCAGCGCCGGCAGCGCCAGGCTGAGGAAGGCCCACACCACGAACAGCTTGCTGGTGGTGACCAGCGCGCCGTCCTTGAGCAGGTCGGGGGCGTAGCGCTCCTGGTTGGTCTTGCGTCGCTCGAACGTCCAGCCCAGGTGCGCGTGCCACATGCCCTTGAGCAGCGCGCGCAGATCCGTGCCGTACCGCCACGGCGAGTGCGGGTCGCCGGCCCGGTCGGCGAAGGCGTGGTGGCGGCGGTGGTCGGCCACCCACTGGATGACCGGGCCCTGGATCGCCATCGACCCGGCGACGGCCAGCCCCAGCCGGAGCGGGCGCGTGGCCTTGAACGAGCCGTGCGTGAAGTGCCGGTGGTAGCCGACGGTGACGCCGAGCAGCGTGAGGTAGTAGAAGCCGACCGCGAGGCCCACGTCCAGCCAGGACAGCCCCCACCCCCAGACGGCGGGGACGACGGCGGCCAGCGCCAGGAACGGCACGAGCACGATCACGTAGAGGGTGACGATCTCCAGCGTGCTCTTGCGCCGGCCGATGGCGTTCGCCGGCAGCCCGACGTGCGGTTCGGCGAGGGGAGGCGCCGTCGGCCGGGTGAGGGCGGGTGCGGACACGGGGGAACTCCTGAGCGGGGGGAAGGGGTCCGGGCGCGGGCGTGCCGTCATGCTCCGGAGTGCGTGCTCGAAACCTACGGGACCGTAGGGTACGCCGCGAACCCGCGCCCCCTAGGCTTCCCCCCGGACGCCGTGAGGTACGGCGTCCCCGTGGCGCGGCCCATGCGGGTCACGGGTGGGGGATGGGGTAATCGGCAGCCCGCCGGCCTTTGGAGCCGTGCAGTCTCGGTTCGAGTCCGAGTCCCCCAGCGTACGCAGTCCCGCAGCCGAGGAGATCCGTGAGTCCGCAGGAGCGATCGGCGTCCAGCGCCGGTGAACCGGCCGTCGCCGCCGTCGTCGTGCTCGCCGCAGGGCAGGGCACCCGCATGCGCTCGGCGACCCCCAAGGTGTTGCACGAGCTCGGGGGGCGGTCGCTGCTCGGACACGTGCTGGCCGCCGCCGAGCCGCTGGCGGCGGGCACGACGATCGTCGTCGTCGGCTCGGGCCGCGACCAGGTCGAGGCGCACCTGGCCGAGGTCGCGCCCGCGGCGCTGCCGGTGGTCCAGGAGGAGCAGCGCGGCTCCGGGCACGCCGCCGTCGTCGCCCTCGACGCCGTGCCGGACCTGGAGGGCGCGGTGCTGCTGGTCAACGGCGACGCCCCTCTCCTGCGCCCCGAGACCGTCACCGCCCTCGTCGCCGAGCACGCGCGCGCCGGCAACGCCCTCACCGTGCTGACCGCCGAGGTCGAGGACCCCACCGGGCTGGGCCGCATCGTCCGCGACGCCTCGGGCGCGGTCACGGCCATCGTGGAGGAGCGGGACGCGACCCCCGAGCAGCGCGCGATCCGGGAGATCAACGCCGGCGTCTACGTCGGTGACGCCGCCGCCCTGCGCGACGGGCTGTCCCGCATCGGCGCGGACAACGACCAGGGCGAGCTGTACGTCACCGACGTCCTCGGCCTGCTGGTCGCCGACGGCGCCCGGGTGGGTGGCACCCCCGCCGAGGATCCCGACGACGTGCTCGGCTGCAACGACCGCCGCGAACTGGCCGCGCGCCGGCGCACGCTCAACGACCGCGTCCTCGACCGCCTGATGCGCGACGGGGTGACGGTGGTCGACCCGGGGACGACGTGGGTGGACGTCACGGTCACCGTCGGCAACGACACCGTGCTCGAGCCGGGCACCCAGCTGCGGGGGGCGACGACGATCGCGTCCGGCGCCGTCGTCGGGCCCGACACCACGCTGGTCGACTGCACAGTCGAGGCCGGCGCGAGCGTCGTGCGGTCGCACTGCCTCGAGGCGGTCATCGGCCCGGAGGCCGTCGTCGGACCGTTCAGCTACCTGCGTCCGGGCACCCGGCTGGCCCGCGGGAGCAAGGTGGGCGCCTTCGTCGAGACGAAGAACGTCGAGGTCGGCGAGGGGTCGAAGGTGCCGCACCTGTCCTACGTGGGTGACGCGACCATCGGGCTGGGCGCGAACATCGGCGCGGCGACGGTCTTCGTCAACTACGACGGCGTCACCAAGCACCGGACGACGATCGGCGACCACGCCCGCATCGGGTCGGACAGCATGCTCGTGGCACCCGTCACCGTCGGCGACGGCGCCTACACCGCGGCCGGCTCGGTGATCACCAAGGACGTGCCTCCCGGGGCCATGGGCGTGGCGCGGGCCACCCAGCGGAATGTGGGAGGCTGGGTCCTCCGCCGACGGCCGGGTACCCCCGCCGCGGAGGCCGCCGCAGCCGCCGAACGGTTGACGGACGCCCCCGAGAACACCGGGGCGCACGACGACGACGAGGGACGACCAAGCCGATGAGCGCGATCCGGCAGACGACCAACAAGAGCCTGATGCTCTTCTCCGGCCGGGCGTACCCCGAGCTCGCGGACGAGATCGCCGGGCACCTGGGCGTGACCCCCACCCCGACGGCGGCCTACGAGTTCGCCAACGGCGAGCTGTTCGTGCGGTTCGAGGAGTCGGTGCGCGGCTGCGACGCCTTCGTGGTGCAGAGCCACACCGCGCCGCTCAACACCTGGCTCATGGAGCAGTTGATCATGGTCGACGCGCTCAAGCGCGCCTCGGCCAAGCGCATCACCGTGGTGGCGCCGTTCTTCCCGTACGCGCGGCAGGACAAGAAGCACCGCGGCCGCGAGCCGATCTCCGCCCGCCTCATCGCCGACCTGTTCAAGACCGCCGGCGCCGACCGGCTCATGGCCGTCGACCTGCACACCGCGCAGATCCAGGGCTTCTTCGACGGCCCGGTCGACCACCTGTTCGCCATGGACCTGCTGATCGACCACGTCAAGGAGCGGTGGGGCGACCGCGACATCACCGTCGTCTCGCCCGACTCGGGCCGGGTGCGGGTTTCGGAGCGGTGGAGCGACAAGCTGGGCGGCACCCCGCTGGCCTTCATCCACAAGACCCGTGACCCGCTGGTCGCCAACGAGGTCGTGGCCAACCGCGTCGTCGGCGAGGTCGAGGGCCGGCTCTGCATCCTGGTCGACGACATGATCGACACCGGCGGCACGATCGTGAAGGCCGCCGAGACGCTGTTCGACGCCGGCGCCGCCGACGTGATCGTCGCCGCCACCCACGGCGTGCTGTCGGGGCCGGCCGCCGAGCGGCTCTCCAACAGCAAGGTCAGCGAGGTCATCGTGACCAACACGCTGCCCATCGAGGCCGAGCGCCAGTTCGACAAGCTGACCGTGCTCTCCATCGCCCCGTTGCTGGCGCGGGCGATCAAGGAGGTCTTCGAGGACGGCTCGGTCACGAGCCTCTTCGACGGCGCCTCCTGACGACCCTCGCCGAAGGTGAGGTACGGTGGCACGGCCCGGCGAGGGAGCTCGCGCTCCGTTATCGACGTGCCTGCCTCCTGAGGTGTGCTGCGTCGGCGCCGGCCCGCAGACCCGATCCACCTCTCGAGGAGCACACCACCGTGGCTGACTTCCGGCTCGAAGCCGAGACCCGCACCGAGTTCGGCAAGGGCAGCGCGCGGCGCACCCGCCGGGCCGGCCGCATCCCCGCCGTCCTCTACGGCCACGGCCGGGACGTCGTCCACCTGTCGCTCCCGGCCCGCGAGTTCGCCGCCGCGCTGCGCAACGGCGGCTCGAACGCCCTGCTGACCGTCGTGATCGACGGCAAGGAGCAGCTCGCGCTCACCAAGGCCGTCCAGCGCGACCCGATCAAGCGGGTCCACGAGCACGTCGACCTGGTCATCGTCCGCCGCGGCGAGAAGGTCACCGTGGACGTCCCCGTCGTCGTCGTCGGCCAGCCCGGCCCCGACACCCTGGTGAGCATCGAGCTCAACACGGTCTCGGTGCAGGTGGCCGCCACCAGCATCCCCGAGTCGATCGAGGTCGACGTCACCGACCGCGTCGTCGGCGAGGGCTTCACCGCCGGTGCCCTGACCCTGCCGAGCGGGGCGACCCTGCTCACCGACCCCGAGGCGCTGGTCGTCAACCTCATGGCCGCTCCGACCGCCGAGGCCCTCGAGGCCGAGCTGGCCGAGGCGGAGAGCGAGGCCGGCATCGAGCGCGAGGAGTCCGACGCGGCCGAGAGCACCGGCCAGGGCGACGTCGTCCCCGAGCCCCAGGACCAGGGCAGCGGCGAGTCGATGGACGCGGCCGAGGCGTCCGCGGACAGCTGAGGCATCCGCTGAGCGAGAGCACGACCCGCGGGGGCGCCGGCACTGCCGGCGCCCCCGCGGCGTCGGTTCCCAGCGAGGGGCCGTTCCTCGTCGTGGGCCTGGGCAACCCGGGCCCCGGCTACGCCGGCCACCGGCACAACGTCGGCGCCATGGTGCTCGACGTCCTCGCCGAGCGCGCGGGCATCCGGCTCTCGCCCGGCAAGGGGCCCCGGTCCCGCGCGGTCAGCGGCGAGGGCCGGCTGGCCGGACGGCGGGTGGTCCTCGCCCGGCCGCTCACCTACATGAACGAGTCGGGCGGGCCGGTGCGCGGGCTGCTCGACTACCACAAGCTGCCGGTCACCGACCTCGTCGTGGTGCACGACGAGCTCGACCTGCCCTTCGCCACCGTGCGTCTCAAGCGGGGCGGCGGCGAGGGCGGCCACAACGGCCTGCGCTCGATCTCCCGGTCCACCGGCACCCGCGACTACCTGCGCGTGCGGGTGGGCATCGGCCGTCCCCCCGGCCGCCAGGATCCCGCCGACTTCGTGCTCAGGGACTTCTCCTCGACCGAGCGCAAGGAGCTCGACCTCCTGCTGGTCGAGGCCGCCGACGCCGCCGAGCTGCTGCTCGCCCGGGGCCTCGAGACGGCGCAGAACGAGGTCCACCCCCGGAGTTGAGACGCAGGTCACCTGCCGCGGGTGACGGTCCCTCCCGTTCGGGTGAAGGTCCGGCCCCGCAGTTGACCCGAACGGTGACGGATTGTGAGGGTTGCCTCCGGCGTCGGGACTTCGCCGGGGGAGAACGTCCAGTTCAGAGGTTGCTGCCTCAGCCCCCAGGTGTCGACGCTATGACGTTGCGTAACGGGGGGCACGCATGCAGGTCGACAGAGGGACGACCTCGCGCGCCCTGGATTCGATCCCCGTGCCGCGTCCGGAGCTCGCCGCGGGGACGCCGGTCCCCGCGCTGCTGCCTCCCGCGACACCTGCCTGGGTGCGGAACTACGCGATCACGCTGGCCGTCGTCGAGGCCCTCGCCGCCGCGGCCGTCGGCGCCGCCATCGTGCTCACCAGGTCGGACCTGCCGCCGACGCCGACCCTGTTCTGGGCCTCCGTGGCGCTGGTCCCGGCCTGGCCGCTGCTCCTGTGGGCCTGCGGTGCGTACGCCGAGCGGGTGTTCGGGACCGGCAGCGACGAGTACCGCACCGTCGGGCGAGCGGGGCTCCTGCTGCTCGCGGTCGCCGGCTTCGTCTCCTACGCGGCCGACCTCGACCTCAGCCGGGCGCTGGTGGTCATCGGTGTCCCCGCCCTCACCCTGATCACGCTGCTGTGGCGCTACGCGGCGCGTTGCTACCTGCGCCGGCTCCGGGCCCGCGGCCAGTGCACCAAGCGGGTCGTGGTCGTCGGCCGTGGCGGGGCGGTCCTCGAGCTGGCCGACCGCGTCCGCCGCGAGGCCTTCGCCGGGCTCGACGTCGTCGGCCTCTGCGTCACCCCCTCCGACCGGGCTCGGGTCGCGAACCTGGCCGACGTGCCGGTCGGGGGGCTGGACGACGCGGTCTCCCTGGCGGCCCGTCTCGGAGCCGACACGATCGCGGTCACCTCGGCCAGCGAGACCGCCGCGCAGTACCTCCGGCAGCTGTCGTGGCAGCTGGAGGGTAGCGGGGTCGAGCTCCTCGTCGCTCCCGGCCTGATCGAGGTCGCCGGTCCGCGCCTGCACATCCGGCCGTTCGAGGGGCTGCCCCTCCTCTCCGTGGAGCAGCCGCGGTTCGAGGGCTGGCAGCGCATGGTCAAGGGTGCCTTCGACCGGATCGCCGCAGCGCTGGCGCTGCTGGCCCTGGCTCCCGTGCTGGCCGGTATCGCGTTGGCCGTCCGGCTCACCAGCTCGGGGCCGGCGTTGTACCGCCAGGAGCGAATCGGCATCAACGGCCGGTCCTTCACGATGCTCAAGTTCCGGAGCATGGTCGTCGACGCCGACCAGCGTCTCGGGGAGATCCAGGCGGACAACATCTCCGACGGGCTGCTGTTCAAGATGCGCGAGGACCCCCGGGTCACCCCCGTGGGGCGCTGGCTGCGCCGGCTCTCGCTCGACGAGCTGCCCCAGCTGTTCAACGTGCTCGGCGGCACCATGGCGCTCGTCGGACCGCGACCTCCGCTGCCGAGCGAGGTCGCCCGGTACGACTCCTCGATCAGCCGGCGGCTGCTGGTCAAGCCCGGGCTCACCGGGCTCTGGCAGATCTCCGGACGCAGCGACCTGCCCTGGGAGGAGGCGGTGCGGCTGGACCTCCGCTACGTGGAGAACTGGTCCCTGGCCACCGACTTCCTGATCATCTGGAAGACCGCGCGAGCGGTGCTCAGCCGCTCGGGGGCCTACTGACCTGCCCCTTCCGAGGGTCACCCGGTGGGGGCACGGCGTCGGCCGGATCGGAGCCACCGCGCTGCACAGCGGGAATCCTCGACCGAGGCGCGTGCACACGCGCCGGAGCGGCCGGACCAGGTCGCCGACCAGCCGACGGACGGATTTCCGATGCGCATCGCCATGCTGGGCACCCGCGGTGTCCCGGCCAGGTACGGCGGGTTCGAGACCGCCGTCGAGGAGGTCGGCCGGCGCCTGGTCGCGCGCGGGCACGAGGTCGTCGTCTACTGCCGGACCGTCGACGGCGACGCAGCGCGACCCCGGCAGCACCTGGGTATGGACCTCGTCCACCTGCCCGCCGCGCGGAAGCGCTCGCTGGAGACGCTGAGCCACACGGCGCTGTCCGTCGTCCACCTGGTGACCCACCGGACCGACGCGGCGATCGTCTTCAACGCGGCCAACGCGCCGCTCCTCCCGGTGCTGCGCGCCGCCCGCATCCCCTTCGCCACCCACGTGGACGGACTCGAGTGGAAGCGGGCCAAGTGGGGGCCGGTCGGCCAGCGCTACTACCGGTTCGCCGAGTCGCTGGCGGTGCGCTGGTCGGACGCGCTGATCGCCGATGCCCGGGGCATCGCCGACTACTACCGCGCCGAGTTCGGCGCACCGACCACCCTGCTGCGCTACGGCGCTCCGCTCGTGGAGCCCGGGGCCGACCGGCTGGCCGAGCTGGACCTGGTGCCGGGGGAGTACCACCTGGTCGTCGCCCGCTTCGAGCCGGAGAACCACGTGGACGTCATCGTGGAGGGCTACGCGCGCAGCGCGGCCACCAAGCCGCTGGTCGTGGTGGGCTCCGCGCCGTACTCCGACGCCTACACCGCCCGGGTGCACGCGGCCGCGGATCAGCGGGTGCGCTTCCTGGGCGGGGTCTGGGACCAGGTTCAGCTCGACCAGCTCTACGCGAACGCCTACACCTATCTGCACGGCCACTCCGTCGGCGGCACCAACCCCTCGCTGCTGCGGGCCATCGGCGCGGGTGCGGCCGTGCTCGCCTACGACGTGGACTTCAACCGGGAGGTCGCGGGGGAGTCGGGGCGCTACTTCGGCGACGCCGCAGACGTCGCCGCGCTGGTCGACGCGGCCGAAGCCGACCGCGAAGCGGTCCTGAAGAGCGGCCTGCGGGCTCGCGAGCTGGCCCAGGACTACGACTGGGACAGCGTCACCGAGGGCTACGAACGGCTGGCCGCGGCGCTGGCCCGACGCGAGTCGCCGGCTCGGCGGCCCAGCGGCCGTCGGGCCCCGGCGGGGCCGGGGGAGCAGGTGCGCCTCCCCACTCCGCGGCAGGTGCCCGCGGACGAGGCGGAGGACGCCACGCGATCCAGGGGAATGCCATGAGCACGGCAGGGACGACCGCACGCCGCTCTCCCGACGGGCAGAGCCTGAGGGTGACGCTCGGCCAGCTGGCCGGCGCCCAGAAGGGCGCGGCGGGAGCTCCGGCGTACGGCCGGTTCGTCAACCGGAAGCTCGGCCGGCTGCTGGCCGCCGTCGCCTTCCACGCCGGGCTGACCCCGAACCAGGTCACCGGCATCAGCGCCGCGTTCACCGGGATCGGTATCGCGCTGCTGGCGCTCGTGCCGCCGTCCGGGTGGATGGGCCTGGCGGTGACGGGATGCCTCGTCATCGGCTACGCCCTGGACGCCGCGGACGGGCAGCTGGCCCGGCTGCGCGGAGGCGGGTCGCCCGCCGGCGAGTGGCTGGACCACATGGTGGACTCGGTCAAGATCGCCACCTTGCACCTGGCGGTGCTGATCGGCTGGTACCGGTTCGAGACCGTCGACCGCGGTGCGCTCCTGCTGCTGCCGCTGGGCTTCGCCGTCGTCGCCGTCGTGCACTTCTTCGCCACCCTGCTCAACGAGGCGCTCCGCGCGCAGCACGGGGGCCGGACCCGCGCGGAGCCGGTCGGCGAGCGCCCGAGCGTCCTGCGGTCGCTGGTCGTGGCGCCCACCGACTACGGCGTGCTGTGCCTGTCGTTCCTCCTGCTGGCCGTGCCGTCGGCGTTCATCGCCGCGTACGCGTTCCTGTTCGTCGCGACGGCGGGCTACCTGCTGCTCGCGTCCGTGAAGTGGTACCGAGAGATGGGCGGGCTGGTTCGATGACTTCCCCTTCGCACGTGGACCCCGCCGTCGAGGACGACGGCGCCGGGACCCGGGCGGGCCTCCTGGCCCGCCGGCGGGTCCTGCTCGTCGCGCTCGGCGCGGTCCTCCTGGTGGCCGCCGTCGTCCTCGCGGTCGTCCTCGCCACCGGCGGGGACGAGCCGGACGACGCCGGAGCCGGCACCGCTGCCACCGCGGGCGCCACGCCGTCGGCGACCGAGGAGCCGGCGCCGCCGTCCGAGGAGGCTCCCGACCCGGCAGCTCCGGTGGACCCGGGCACCCCGGCACCGGCTGATCCGGACGCAGAGGTCCCCGCTCTCCCCGCCGTGGCGCTCGACCAGTCCGTCGCCGTCGACGAGGTCACCGCGTCGATCACCCTCATCGAGGAGATCGACGGCACGGCCACCGGGCCGGGGGACGTTGCTGGCCCGGCGCTGCGCATCACCGTGCGGATCGTGAACGAGACCGACGCCGACGTGCCGCTCGACGGCATCTCGGTGAACGCCTTCCACGGCGAGGAGCGCACGCCCGCTCCGCCGCTGGGCGATCCGTCCCGCTCGCCGTTCGCCGGCGTGCTGGCGCCGACCGACACCGCGGAGGGCGTCTACGTCTTCCGCGTGCCGGTGGACCGGCGGCACCTGGTCACCGTGGAGGTCGGCTACAAGGCCGGCGCGCCGCTGGCGGTGTTCTCCGGTCGGGTGGGCTGACCCCCGTACGACCACCGGCCCTCGGAGCCCCCGCGTCCACCGGACGCGGGGGCTCCGGCGCGTCGCGGGCAGGTGCGGGCGGGCCGCACACCACGACGGAGCGTCCTCACTTTCTGTATCTGATTACTCACGGTGAGATGATGATTCCCGGCCCACCAGGGCATTTCCCCAGGTCTGTCACCAGATAGAGGGATGTCTGACGGTCGGTCGTCACGCTTAGTGTGCGTCAGTCGATCCGCGGTGCTGGTCGACGCGACGAGCATGGGGGATCGACCAATGTCTGCACGCTTCGCGGCGCCTCGCGCGGCCCTGGCCGGGCTGCTGGCCCTGCTCCTGCTGGCCGGCGCACTCGGCCTGGCACTCCCCGGGACGGCGCGTGCCGACTCCGCGCCACTGGATCCGGCGGACCCGGCGACCCCGACCACGGTGACCGCCGACGCGCTGCCCACGGTGCAGATCAACGGCGTCGTCTGGTCGCAGGTCGTCGTCGGCACCACCGTGTACGCGGCCGGGGAGTTCACCCGCGCCCGGCCGGCCGGGGCCCCCGCCGGCACCCAGGAGACCGTGCGCAACAACTTCCTGGCCTACGACATCCGCACCGGCGAGCTGATCACCTCCTTCGCCCCGGACCTCGACGGCCCTGCCCTGGCCGTGGCCGCGTCGCCGGACGGCTCCCGCGTCTACGTCGGCGGCGACTTCACCGTGGCCAACGGGCAGCAGCGCCGGAGGATCGCCGCCTACAGCACCGCGACCGGGCAGCTGGTCCCCGAGTTCCGGCCCACCATGTACGGCCGGGTGCACGCGATCGCCACCTCCGGGAACACCGTCTACGTCGGGGGCGCCTTCCCGCAGGTCGGTTCGGCCAGCCGGCACCGGCTCGCCGCGTTCTCCGCGGGCGGTGAGCTGCTGCCGTGGAACCCGATCCCCGGTCCGGGCCCGATCCTCAACCACGACGGCAACACCAACACCAGCGACGTGGTGCGGGCGCTGGTGGTCACCGGCGGCGGCTCGCAGGTCGTCGTCGGCGGTCACTTCGACACGCTGAACGGCGTGAAGGCGACCGGCGTCGGCGCGCTCGACGCCGTCACCGGCGCGACCCGGCCCTTCGCCATCAACCAGCGGATCACCAACCAGGGCGTCAACGGCGCGATCAACCACCTCTCGACCGACGGCACCACCGTCTACGGGACGGCGTACGACTTCTACGGCCCGGGCAACCTCGAGGGCGGGTTCGCCGCCACCGCCGACGGCGGCGAGGTCGTCTGGATCAACGACTGCCACGGCGACACGTACTCCAGCTTCCCGCTGAACGGCGCCGTGTACATCGCCGGACACCCGCACGTCTGCGCCAACATCGGCGGGTTCCACGAGCACAGCCCGCGCATCCACCGCTACGCGACCGCGGTGAGCGCCGCGCCGACCGGCACCGTCGGCCCGGCCACGCTCACCAACAGCCGCGTGCGCCCCGACGGCACGATCGTCTCCACCAGCCAGCGGCAGTACCCCTCCAGCGGCACCCTGCTGGCCGGGCAGCCGGCGCCGTCGCTGCTCACCTGGTTCCCGACGATGTCGATCGGGTCGTACACGCAGCAGTACCAGGCCGGCTGGAGCGTCGCGGGGAACGACCAGTACGTCGTCTTCGGTGGCGAGTTCCCGCGGGTCAACGGCGTGGGCCAGCAGGGCCTCGTGCGCTACGCGCTGCCGTCGACCGCCCCCAACCGTGTCGGGCCCGCCGCAGGTCCCCTGTCGCCCTCGGTGGACTCCCCGCTGGGCGGCATGGTCCGGGTCGCGTGGAGCACGACCAACGACCAGGACAACGAGCACCTCGTCTACCGGGTCTACCGGGACGGCGACGACCGCACTCCGATCCACGAGACGACGCGCTCGTCGATCTGGTGGAGCCCCCAGCCGATGGGCTTCGTCGACCTGGGCGTCTCACCCGGTACGCACACCTACCGCGTGAGCGCCTTCGACGCCCACGGCAACAGGGCGAACTCGCCGTGGATGTCGGTGCAGGTCACCGCGGGGTCGATCGCCCAGCGCGCCTACGGGGACGCGGTCCGGGGCGACGGCGCCACGCACTACTGGCCGCTGGGCGAGCGCTCCGGCAGCACCGCCTACGACTACGCCTCGGCCGGCGACCTCGCGGTCCGGTCCGCCTCGGGCTCGACCCCGACCCAGGGCGTGGCCGGCGCGGTCACCGGTGACCCCGACACGGCCTACCGGTTCAACGCCACGTCGTCGGGCGCCAACCGCGGCATCCTGTCCACGCAGACGGCAGTCGCCGGTCCGCAGACCTTCACCGCGGAGGCATGGTTCCGCACCACGAGCACCGCCGGCGGCAAGATCCTCGGCTTCGGCAGCTCGGCCACCGGCAACAGCAGCAACTACGACCGGCACATCTACCTGAACACCGCCGGCCGGCTGAACTTCGGCGTCTACCCGGGCGCCGAGCGGGTGATCACCAGCCCTGCCGCCTACAACGACGGGCAGTGGCACCACGTCGCCGCCTCGCTGAGCCCGGCCGGCATGGCGCTGTACGTCGACGGGGTCCTGGTCGGCTCGCGCACCGACACGACGTCGGCGCAGGTCTACAACGGCTACTGGCGGGTCGGCGGTGACACCAGCTGGTCCGGTGCGGCGTACTTCGCCGGGGAGATCGACGAGGTCGCCATCTACCCGGTCGCCCTGTCGGCCGACCGCGTGGCCAACCACCACAGCCTGGGGGCCACCGGCAGCGCCATCAACCTGGCGCCGACGGCCGCCTTCACCTCGACGGTGAGCGACCTCGCGGCGGCGTTCGACGGCAGCGGGTCGACCGACGAGGACGGCACCGTCGTCGCCCACGACTGGGACTTCGGTGACGGCGGGACCGCCACGGGCGCGACCGCGCAGCACACCTACGCCGAGGCCGGCACGTACACGGTGACCCTCCGGGTGACCGACGACGCCGGTGCGACGGCCGAGACCTCGCGCGAGGTGACGGTGACGGCTCCGCCGCCGAACGTGGCGCCGACCGCGGCGTTCACGGTCGCGGCGTCGGGCCTGTCGGTGAGCGTGGACGGGACCACCTCGGCCGACACCGACGGCAGCGTCGTCGCGTACGGCTGGGACTTCGGAGACGGCGGGACCGCCACGGGCGCGACCGCGCAGCACGTCTACGCCGAGGCCGGCACGTACACGGTGACCCTCCAGGTGACCGACGACGACGGCGACACCGCCACGGCCGAGCAGTCCGTGACGGTCGAGCGGGCCACGGTCCTCGCTGCGGACGCCTTCGGCCGGACCGTGAGCGGTGGCCTGGGCACCGCCGACGTCGGTGGTGACTGGACGGTGCAGTTCGGCGCTCCGCGGCACGCGGTCACCCCGGGTGCGGCGACGCTCAGCCTGGCGGCACCCGGCAACAACACCGGCTCGTTCCTGGGTGCGGTCTCGGGCCAGGACGTGGACGTGCGCACGACGCTCGCGCTCGAGGGGTCGCCCACGGGCAACGGGACGTCGGTCTACGTCGCGGCGCGTCGGGTCAGCGAGACCGAGCTCTACCGGGCCCGGCTGCGCTTCCTGGCCGATGGCACGGTGCGTGCGGCGATCACCCGGTTGTCCGGGTCGTTCAGCGAGGTCGTGATCGGCGGCGAGGTCGTGGTGCCGGGCGTGAGCTCGACGGCGGGCACGCCGCTGAACCTGCGCCTGCAGATCGAGGGCGAGGGCACCACGGAGCTGTCGGCCACGGTGTGGGCCGAGGGGTCGCCGGAGCCGGCGACGCCGACGGTGACGCGCACCGACAGCACCGCGTCGCTGCAGGCTCCCGGTGCGGTGGGCCTGTCCGCCTACCTGGCGGGCAACGCCACCTCCCCGGTCGCCGTGCGCTTCAGCCGCCTCACGGCCGTACCGTTCGGCGCTCCTGCCCCGGACCCGGAGACCAACCAGGCACCGACGGCCGAGTTCACGGCCACGGCGGAAGAGCTGACCGTGTCCGTGGACGGGTCGGCCTCGGCCGACACCGACGGCACGGTGGCCTCCTACGCCTGGGACTTCGGTGACGGCACCACGGCGACCGGGCCCACGGCGGTCCACCCGTACGCCGCCGCGGGCACGTACGTGGTCACCCTGACCGTCACCGACGACAGGGGTGCCACCGGTACGGTCACCCGGCCGGTGACCGTGACGGTTCCCGGTGAGCCGGGCGTCCCCGCCCCGGTGGCCCTCGACACCTTCGCCCGCACGGTGAGCGGTGGCCTGGGCACCGCGGACGTCGGTGGTGACTGGACGGTGCAGTTCGGCGCTCCGCGGCACTCGGTCGCCCCGGGCGCGGCGCGGCTGGAGCTCTCGGCGCCGGGTAACAACACCGGCTCGTTCCTGGGCGCCGTGTCGGCCCAGGACCTGGACGTGCGCACGACGCTCGCGCTCGAGGGGTCGCCCACGGGCAACGGGACGTCGGTCTACGTCGCGGCGCGTCGGGTCAGCGAGACCGAGCTCTACCGGGCCCGGCTGCGCTTCCTGGCCGATGGCACGGTGCGTGCGGCGATCACCCGGTTGTCCGGGTCGTTCAGCGAGGTCGTGATCGGCGGCGAGGTCGTGGTGCCGGGCGTGAGCTCGACGGCGGGCACGCCGCTGGACGTGCGGCTGCAGATCGAGGGCGAGGGCACCACGGAGCTGTCGGCCACGGTGTGGGCCGAGGGGTCGCCGGAGCCGGCGACGCCGACGGTGACCCGGACCGACAGCACCGCGTCGCTGCAGGCTCCTGGTGCGGTGGGCCTGTCCGCCTACCTGGCGGGCAACGCCACCTCGCCGGTCGCCGTGCGCTTCGCCGGGCTGACCGCGCTGCCTGCGGGCGCGCCCGCGGGCAACCAGGCGCCGGTGGCGGCCTTCACCGCCGCCGTCGACCAGCTGGCGCTCGCCGTCGACGGCTCCGGCTCGACCGACGCCGACGGCACCGTGGCCGGCTACGCGTGGGACTTCGGCGACGGGACGACCGCCACCGGAGCGACCGCGCAGCACGCCTACGCCGCCGCCGGGTCGTACACGGTGACGCTGACGGTGACCGATGACGCCGGAGCTACCGGGACCGCGACCCGATCGGTCACCGTGACGGCCACCGGGGAGCCGGGGGACCCGGGTGAGCCGGTGGACCCGGCCGTCGTGGCGACCGACTCCTTCGCCCGCACGGTGAGCGGTGGTCTCGGCGCCGCGGACGTCGGTGGTGACTGGACGGTGCAGTTCGGCGCACCGCGGCACTCGGTCGCCCCGGGCGCGGCGCGGCTGGAGCTCTCGGCGCCGGGCAACAACACCGGGTCGTTCCTGGGCGCCGTGTCGGCCCAGGACGTGGACGTGCACGCCACGCTCTCCCTCGAGCAGGCGCCCACCGGCGGAGGAACCTCGGTCTACGTCGCCGCCCGCCGGGTCAGCGAGACCGAGCTCTACCGGGCCCGGCTGCGCTTCCTCACCGACGGCACCGTGCGGGTCGCCATCACCCGCCTGGCCGGCTCCTTCAGCGAGACGGTCATCGGCGGCGAGGTCGTCGTCCCCGGGGCGAGCTCGGCGCCGGGCACCCCGCTGCACGTCCGGTTCCGGGTGACCGGGAGCGGTACGGCGCAGCTCGCGGCGACCGTGTGGGCCGAGGGCTCGCCGGAGCCGACGACGCCGACGGTCACGCGGACCGACGCGACCGCCTCGCTGCAGGCGGCGGGCGCCGTGGGCCTGTCCGCCTACCTCGCGGGCAACGCCACCGCCCCGACGGCGGTCCGCTTCACCGGCTTCACGGTGCGCGACATCGGTTGATCCGGTCCCTCCTTGGGGTCACGCCCGGCCGCGCCACGTGCCGGTCGGGCGGACCGCTCGGGAGGATGGATCGGTGAGGGTGCCGACGCTGTCCGTGCTGCGGCGACCAGTCACCGGAGCCGTCACCGGCCAGGTGACGCAGGCCCTCGTCGGCCTGGTTCTCCAGGTCGCCGCGGCCCGCTTCCTCGGTGCGGCCGGGCTGGCCACCTTCGCGCTCGGCTACGGGCTGGTCGTGCTCGCCACAGCCGTCTGCAGTGGCCTGGTCGGGGACTCCCTGACGGTCCTGGACCGGACCGACGAACGGATCCGGGCCGGCCTGCACGGCTGGGCCGCCCTCGTGTCGGTAGCCGCAGGGGTGCTCGGTGCGGCCGCCGCCCTGATCACCGGCGTCCTCCCGGTGTGGGCCGGCCTGCTGGTCGGGCCGGCGACGGCGGCCTACATCGTCCGGGACACCCTCCGCCGCCTGCTGATGGCCTGTGGCGGCTTCTGGTCGCTGCCCGCGGTGGACGGCATGAGCCTCCTGCTCTCCCTGGCCACGCTCGTGGTGCTGGGCGTCGACGGCGAGCTGACCGTGGCCTCCTTCGTCGTGGCCGTCCTGGTCGGGCAGACCGGGGCGTCGCTGGTCGCCTGGTGGCGGCTCCCGGACGCCGAGCGCCCGCGCGGCCCGTGGCGGAACCCGGCCCTGCGCTCGGTCGTCGACTTCGGGGTGTGGCGCGCCGCCGCCGCGACCATCCGGCCGACGCTGCTCACCGTCGTCCGGATCGTGGTGGTCGCGGCTGTCGGAGCCGCCGCCTACGGCCCGATCGAGGCCGCCCGCGTGCTCACCGCCCCCACGCTGGTCCTCGTCGAGGGGCTGGGGTCCTTCCTCCTCCCGTACTTCGTGGCGCGCCACGCCCGAGGCGCGCTCGGCACCCTGCGCACCGCGGACCGCATCGCCGCAGCGATGGCCGTCGCGGTCGCACTCATCGGCGCGGCCGTCTGCCTGCTGCTCCCGTGGCTGGGTCCGCTCCTGGCGGGAGGGGAGTACGACGTCCCCCTGCTCCCCGTCGTCGGGTGGTCGGCCTACGCCGTCGCAGGGGCCGTGCTGCTCCCGTACCAGGCGCTGGCGACGGTGCACCGCCGCCAGCGGCAGGTCCTCGCGCTGCGCTCGTTCGAGTTCGTCGGCCTGGTCGCCGTGGTCGCGGTGGTCCTGACCGTCGAGAACGGCGCCCAGTGGGCTCCGCTCGGCCTCGCCGTCGGCCCCTTGCTGGCCGCGCTCGCGATCCGCGCGCTCGTCCTCGTGCCGGTCACCGGCCGGCCGGCCCGGGACCCGTCCGGGGAGCGCGTCGTCGTCTCCTGAGGCGCTCCGCGGAGTCCCCCGAAAGGGTCACGGAGCGTAGTGCGAGGAGGCGGTGCGTCACTACCGTTCCCGACGGAGGGATTCGTCGTGTCGCGGACCGGAGAGACGCGATCCCCGGTGTCGACTAGGAGTGCACATGTTCAACGAATGGATCGACCGCGGTGAGGAACTGGCCGTCCAGTTCAGGTCGGCGGAGCCCTTCCCCCATCTGATCATCGACGACTTCCTCGACGTCGAGACGGCTGAGAACCTGCTGGCGGAGTTCCCGTCGCCGGACGCGATGCCGAAGTCGCGGGACTACGTGTTCGGTGACAAGCACGAGCTCTCGAGCGTCGCCGAGCAGGGCCCGACCAGCAAGGCGTTCTACGACGCCCTCATGAGCGACAAGTTCAAGCAGTTCATCAGCACGCTGACCGGGAAGGACCTCTTCGTCGACCCGGCGTTCCACGGTGGCGGTTTCCACCAGAGCGGCGACGGCGGCTTCCTGGACACGCACGTGGACTTCAACATGCACCCGCTGCACTCCAACTGGTTGCGCACGCTGAACGTCCTCTACTACGTGAACAAGGACTGGAAGCCGGAGTACGACGGCCGGCTGCTCGTGAAGACCAGCCCCGACGCCGAGCCGATCGCGATCGAGCCGCTGTTCAACCGCGGGCTGATCATGGTGACGAACGAGCGCACCTTCCACGGGTTCAAGAAGATGAGCCTGCCGCCGGGCGTGACCCGCAAGTCCATCGCCACCTACGCCTACGAGCTGGTGCCCGAGGGCAGCACCGTGGCGCGTACCACCGGGTGGTCGCCGGAGTCGGCCGGTCCGTTCAAGCGGATGTTCGCCCGGCACTACGACACCGCCGTCAAGGTCAAGACCAAGATCTTCGGCAGCGCGACCGCCAACAACCGGTGAGCTGAGCGCCTGACGGATCCGGGTCCCGCCTCCCGCGGGGCCCGGATCCGTCAGGTCGCGAAGAGCCACCTGCGAGGAATGGATGCCGTCGTGAGCACCACCGATCCGGACCCGACCGTCGTCGCCGTCCACCCGCACGCCGACCTGTACGGCAGCGATCGCATGTTCCTGGAGAGCGTCGACACCCTCGCGCCCGGAGCGACCGTCGTCCTGCCGAAGCGGGGCCCCCTCGTGGCGGAGATCGAGCGACGGAACCTCCCCCTGGAGGTCCGGCCCTTCCCCGTGCTCCGCAAGGTCGAGCTGCGCACCCCGTGGGCGGTGCTCCGTTTCCTCGTCCGGTTCGTCGGGTCGCTGCTCACCACCACCGCGTGGCTGCGGTCGCGCCGGACGTCGGTCCTCTACGTCAGCACCGTCGCCGCGCCGCAATGGATCCTCGCCGGGCGCCTGAGCGGAGCGCGCGTGGTCTGCCACGTGCACGAGAGCGAGCCCCAGATGAGCCGGCTCACCAGCGCGGTCCTGCTCTCGCCCCTGCTGGCCGCCCACCTGGTGATCGCCAACAGCGAGGACTGCCGCGCCTGGATCACCGCGTCACTGGGTCGCCGCGCCGCGCGCCGCTGCCAGGTCATCTACAACGGCGTGCGCGAGCCGGCTCCGGACGCGGCCCCCGTCGAGGCGCGGTCCGGGGGCAGCGCGGAGATCGTGGTCGTCGGCCGGCTCTCGGAGCGCAAGGGGCAGGACGTCGCCATCGCCGCCACCGCGCTGGTGCGGGAGGCCGGCTTCGACGTCCGGCTGACGCTGGTCGGCGACGGCTACCCGGGCTACGAGGACTACGTCGACGGCCTCCGGACGCTGACCGGCACCGCCGGGGTCGCCGACGTGACCGAGTTCGCCGGGTTCCAGGACCCGGCCGGGTACGTCGCGGCCGCGGACGTCGTCCTGGTGCCTTCGCGCATCGAGCCGTTCGGGCTGGTCGCGGTCGAGGCGCTCCTCCTCGGTCGCCCCGTCGTCGCCTCACGGGTCGGCGGGCTGCAGGAGATCATCGACGACGGCCGCACCGGTCTGCTCGTCGAACCGGACGACCCGCGGGCGCTGGCCGACGCGATCATCGTGCTGCTGGCCGACCCCGGCGCCGCTCGCGCGCTCGGACGGGCGGGGCAGGCCGACGCACGCGCGCGCTTCTCGCTGGAGGCGTACGCCGCGACTCTGTCGCAGGCGGTCCTGCAGCAGGCGTGAGCACCCCCGGGACGTCGAGGAGTCATCCCGACGCGCGTGTCGCGTCGCCGCCCGGACGGAGTCGGTACACCTACCATCCCGAGCGGCGCGGTCCCGCGTCACCGGTGGGCAGCCAAGGAGGCGCCATGCAGACCACGGCTGCCCCGCGGGTGGGACTGGCCTGCCTCCTCCTGGTCGTCAGCACCGTCGCCTGGCGCCGGGGCGACGTGTTCGAGGGCTCGCTGGACCCCGTGGTCGTGGGCAAGGCGCTGTGCAGCGTCGTCGCACTGCTGCTCGCCCTGTTCGCCGCGCCGCGCGGGGCTGCCCGATACCGGCTCGGCACCGGCTCGCTGTGGTTCCTCGGGATCGTGCTGGTCGCCTCGCTGCTCGGTGCGCACGCGTACGGGACGTCGGTGCCCAGCATCGCGATCGCGGTGCGGGTCACCGTCCTGGCCGCGACCGTCGTGCTCCTGCTCCGAGCGGCGCCGGCGTTCCAGCTGCTGCGGGCGGTCGTGGCCTCGTGCGGCCTCGTGGCCGCGGTGGCGGCCCTGACCGGACTGCCCGACCTGGCCGGTGGCCGGATCGCCGGCGGGATCCCGCCCCTGCACCCCAACGGGCTCGCGCTCCTGGCCGGCGTCGTCGTCGTCTGGGCTGCCTGGCGGACGGTGCTGGGGGAGGCGCGGTGGCTCGACGCGCTGCTCGGCGGCGGCTTCCTCGCGCTCATGTGGCTCACCGGGTCGCGCACCGGATTCCTGGTGCTCGTGCTCGCGGTGCTCGTCATGGTGCTGCACATCCGACGGATCCGGGTGGGCCTCGTCGTGGGGGCGCTGGTCGCGGCGGCCGCCGGAGCCGTCACCGTGGTGACCACCGGAGCCGTCCGGGACTTCCTCACCCGCGACGGGACGGGGACCGGCACGCTGGAGTCCCGCTTCGTGGCGTGGACAGCCGCGCAGTCGTGGGCCGAGTCGTGGTGGCAGTGGACGTTCGGCGGTGGGTTGTCGGTCAAGTACATCCCCGTCCCGAACCAGTGGTGGGACGAGCAGCTGCTGGACAGCAGCTGGGTCTCCGCGCTGGTCCAGACCGGGTTGCTCGGACTCGGGGTGACCATGGCGTGGGCCCTGTGGGCGCTGGTCGGCTCGGTGCGGGCGCCGCGGCCGCACCGCGTGCTGTTCCTCGGCCTGCTGACCTTCATCCTCGGGCGCTCGCTGCTGGAGAGCGGGCTGGTCGAGGCGACGCCGGAGTTCCTGCTCTTCCTGGCCGTCGCCCTGCTGGCCGAAGGCGGGTCCCGGGCCAGGCTGCGGGCCGAGGCCGACCTGCCGGCCACGCTTCCCCCGAACGTGGACGAGCCGGGCGCGGCCCGAGCGCTGGTGCTCGCTCCGGCCGGCCCTCCCAGCGCTGGCTAGTCGCGCGGAGGCTGCACCGCGCCGGTGGGCCGACCGCTGGGCACCAGGCTGGACTCGGCCGGGTCGGCCGATCCGGGGAACGGCGTCCCGCCCTTCGCCGGCAGGTCCAGGGTCGTCGAGGGCCCGAACCTGTCCGCCCGCGAGCGGATCGAACGCCCCGTCGCCAGGTCGACGCCGCGACCCCGCACCAGGAGCACGGCCAGGGGCTCCACACCCGCGGCGGTCGCCATGGTGTGCAGCTCCTGCAGCTCGCCGACCGTCGAGCGGCCGAGCTCGACGACGACGACCACCGCGTCGTAGTTCTGCATCAGCTGCCGCCACTCGCGCAGCGCCACCGGACGGCGGCCCGTCGCCAGCTGCACCCGCGGCTGGTTGGCGGTCGGCAGCCGTTCCGCGACGGTGGCCCGCACGACGCCGGCCGAGACACCGCGGGTGGCGAGCACGTCGGCGATCTGGCGCAGCAGCCGGCGCGGAGCCGTGGACCGGTCCACCGAGGAGGAGAGGGCGAAGACCCGCACCGGTGCGGCCTCGGCGCGCAGCTCCAGCGGACCAGCGAGCCGTGCCGCGGGGTTGTCGGTCGCGGAGCGCCGCGTCGCCCGGGCGGCCGAGGCGTAGATCTCCAGCTGGTCGCCCCAGATCTCGCGCACCTCGGTCTCGCTGCTCACCACGGTGCCCAGCCGGCTGCGCACGATGGCCAGCGCCAGCCCGAGCAGCAGGCCGACGACCAGGCCGAGGGGCAGCAGCAGTCCGGCGTCCGGGGAGGCCGGGCTGCTCGGGACGATCGCCGGGTCGGTGACGGTCAGCGCCACCGGGGACCGGCCGTCGACCGGGGCCTCGAGGGTCTCCACGGTCTCGCTGAAGGTCTCGGCCACCGCGTTGGCGATGCGGGCCGCCTCCTCCGGCGACGAGGACGTCGCCGACACGAGGATCTGCGAGGTCTCCGCCGGGTTGACCGCGGTGACCAGCAGGCGGAGCTCCTCGAACGACTCCTCGAGCTCGAGCTCCTCGATCACCGGGCCGAGCACCGACCGGCTCTGCGCGATGTCGGGGTAGCTGCCCACGCGCTGGTTGATGAACTGAGCGCCGTTGGGACCGTCGATGGTGCTGGCGACGAACACCTGCGCGCCGGCCCGGTAGGTCTCGGCCGACAGTTGCACGACGGCGAACGCCGCCAGCAGACCGAGCGCCGTGAGCGCGACCCAGGTGCGCCAGTACTGGCGCAGCGCCGAGAGGTAGTCCCGCAGTTCCATCGGTCCAGGCTAGGTGCGGTGAGGCCCCCGGAAGGGCCGTCCGACCGGGCGCATCACCCGATGGGGAGGGGCCACGGCGGCGCGCTGACCTGCCCCGATCCGGTGAACCCGGGCCGCCGGGGGGTGACACCCGGTGGTCGCGCTGGTGGACTCGACGGGCTTCTTCTACATCTCGGGGGATACGACGTGCCAGTGATCGGATACGCACCAGGTGCCTACGACCTGTTCCACGTCGGGCACCTGAACATCCTCAGGCACGCCTCGGAGCACTGCGACCACCTCATCGCGGGTGTCGTCTCCGACGAGGTCCTCGAGCTGACCAAGGGTCGTGCCCCGGTGATCCCGCTCGCCGAGCGCATGGAGATCGTGGCCAGCCTGCGGTTCGTCGACGCCGTCCACGCCGAGGTGGTCCCCGACAAGCTCGAGACCTGGCGCGAGGTCGGCTTCGACGTGCTGTTCAAGGGCGACGACTGGCGGGGCACCCCCCCGCGGGGAGAAGCTCGAGCGCGACTTCGCCCAGGTGGGCGTCCGCGTGCACTACTTCCCGTACACGATGCACACCTCGAGCACGGTCCTGCGCAAGGCGCTGGCGGCCATCGACGCCGAGGAGCCGGTGGGCCGGGTGGCCCGCGCGCTCACCTCCTAGGACTGCGGCGGGCGGCGCCGGGCGGGTCTAACCTGGGCCCTCGGCCCCTGTCGTCCGTCCCGGGCAGGCGCGGCCTCCCTACCTGCAGGAGAAGAACAGCGTGACCTTGCGCGGCGTGCTCGACGTCGTCCTCAGCGACCCCGGCATGGCCCGCGTCGTGTCCTCGGCCGGTCAGGCCGAGCTGGCCGTCACCGCACCGCCGCCGGTCCAGCCCCTCGTCGCCGCCGCCCTGGCCGCGCGGCCGGAGCAGGGTGCCGGCGTGCCGGTCCTGCTGGTCACCGCCGGGGAGCGGGATGCCGACGTCACCACCGACCTGCTGCGCTGCTTTCTCCCCGAGCACCGGGTCGAGACCTTCCCCGCGTGGGAGACGCTGCCGCACGAGCGGCTCAGCCCCCGCGCCGACACGGTGGGCCGCCGGCTGGCCGTGCTGCGCGACCTTGCCCACCCCGGCGTGAACGGCACGGTCGACGTCCTCGTGGCACCCGTGCGCAGCCTGCTGCAGCCACTGGCCCCCGGGCTCGGCGAGCTCACCCCCGTGGAGCTGAAGCCGGGCGACGCCGCCGACCTCGACGACGTCGCCCAGGCGCTGTCCGACGCCGCCTACACCCGCGTCGAGCTCGTGGAGAAGCGCGGCGAGTTCGCCGTCCGCGGCGGTCTGCTCGACGTCTTCCCCCCGACCGAGCCGCACCCGGTGCGGGTCGAGTTCTGGGGCGACGAGGTCGACGAGCTGCGCTACTTCTCCGCCGCGGACCAGCGCTCGCTCGACGAGCGGCCGGACCGGTTGTGGGCGCCGCCGTGCCGCGAGCTGCTGCTCACCGACGAGGTCCGCGCCCGGGCAGCGCAGCTCGCGGTCGAGCACCCCGGCCTGCTGGAGATCGCCGGCAAGCTGGCCGAGGGCATCGCCGTCGAGGGGATGGAGTCGCTGACCCCGGTGCTGGTGCCGGGAGATCTGCAGCTGCTCACCGACCTCGTGCCGGCGGGCACCCACGTCGTCGTCTGCGACCCCGAGCGGGTGCGCAGCCGCTCGGCGGACCTGGTGCGCACCGCCGAGGAGTTCCTGGCGGCGTCGTGGGCGACGGCGGCGGAGGCCGGCGAGGCCCCTCTGGACCTCGGGGCCTCGGCGTTCCGGCAGCTGGCCGACGTCGAGTCCGCCGCCCGCTCCCGCGGGCTGCCGTGGTGGACGACGGGGTCGTTCACGGTCACCGCTGACGACACCGGCGACGACGGCGTCATCAACCTCGACGCGACCGTCGTCGACCGCTTCGCCGGCGACGTCGGCACGGCGATCGAGCAGCAGCGCGCCTGGCACCGCGAGGGCTGGCGCGTCGTGGTGACCTTCGCCGGCCCAGGACCGGCGCAGCGGGCGGCCGACCAGTTCGCGGAGGCCGACCTCGGTGTCCGGCTGGTGCCCGACCTCGCCACCGCGCCCGACGGCGGGGTCACCCACGTCACCCAGGGCAACCTCGAGGCCGGGTTCGCCTTCCCCGGGATCGGCCTCGCGCTGCTCACCGAGCACGACCTCACCGGCCAGCGCGGCACCTCGATGCGCGACGCGGTGAAGATGCCCGCGCGCCGCCGCAACGCCGTCGACCTCGTGCAGCTGCAGCCCGGCGATCTCGTCGTCCACGAGCAGCACGGCATCGGCCGCTACATCGAGATGATCAGCCGCACCGTCAACGGCGGGCAGCGCGATTACCTGATCGTCGAGTACGCCCCCTCGCGCCGGAACCAGCCGCCGGACCGGCTGTTCGTCCCCACGGACTCCCTCGACCAGCTCACCCGCTACGTCGGCGGCGAGGCGCCGGCGCTGTCGAAGCTCGGCGGCGCGGACTGGAAGAACACCAAGAGCAAGGCGCGCAAGGCGGTCAAGCAGATCGCCGGCGAGCTCATCCGGCTCTACTCCGCGCGCATGGCCACCCAGGGCCACGCCTTCGGCCCCGACACCGTCTGGCAGCGCGAGCTCGAGGACGCGTTCCCGTTCCAGGAGACCCCCGACCAGCTCGCCGCCATCGACGAGGTCAAGGCGGACATGGAGCAGACCGTGCCCATGGACCGGGTCATCAGCGGCGACGTGGGCTACGGCAAGACCGAGATCGCGATCCGCGCGGCGTTCAAGGCGGTGCAGGACGGCAAGCAGGTCGCCGTCCTCGTGCCCACGACGCTGCTGGCCAACCAGCACTTCAAGACCTTCTCCGAGCGGGTCGCGCAGTTCCCGGTGAAGGTCGCCGTGCTCTCCCGGTTCCAGTCCGACGCCGAGACCCGGCAGATCCTGGCCGAGCTCGCCGCCGGTGAGATCGACATCCTGGTCGGCACCCACCGGCTGCTGCAGCCCACCACCCGGTGGAAGGACCTCGGGCTGGTGATCGTCGACGAGGAACAGCGCTTCGGCGTCGAGCACAAGGAGTACCTCAAGACGGTGCGGACGTCGGTCGACGTGCTGTCGATGTCGGCGACCCCGATCCCGCGCACGCTGGAGATGTCGCTGACCGGCATCCGCGAGATGTCGACGATCCTCACCCCGCCCGAGGAGCGGCACCCGGTGCTCACCTACGTGGGCGCGTGGAACGACAAGCAGATGGCCGCCGCGATCCGCCGCGAGCTGCTGCGCGACGGTCAGGTGTTCGTGATCCACAACCGGGTGCAGTCGATCGACAAGGCGGCCGCGAAGATCCGCCAGCTGGTGCCCGAGGCGCGCGTGGCCGTCGGCCACGGGCAGATGAACGAGCACGAGCTCGAGCGGATCATGGTCGGCTTCTGGGAGAAGGAGTACGACGTCCTGGTCGCGACGACGATCGTCGAGTCCGGCCTGGACATCCCCAACGCCAACACCCTGATCGTCGACCGGGCCGACACGTTCGGCCTCTCCCAGCTGCACCAGATCCGCGGCCGGGTCGGCCGGGGCCGCGAGCGGGCCTACGCGTACTTCACCTACGACCCGACGCGCACGCTCACCGAGACCTCGGTCGACCGGCTGACCACGATCGCCAACAACACCGACCTCGGCGCCGGCATGGCCGTGGCGATGAAGGACCTGGAGATCCGCGGCTCGGGCAACCTGCTCGGTGGCGAGCAGTCCGGGCACATCGCGGGGGTCGGGTTCGACCTGTACGTGCGGCTGGTCGGCGAGGCGGTCGCCGACTACCGGGCGCAGGTCACCGGCGAGGAGGCGCCGGCCGAGCCGGTGGAGGTCCGGGTCGACCTGCCGGTCGACGCGCACCTGCCGCACGACTACGTGCCCGGCGAGCGGCTGCGCATGGAGGCCTACCGCAAGGTGGCCTCGATCTCCGACGAGGAGCAGGCGCAGGCGGTGCTCGACGAGCTCACCGACAGGTACGGCGCCCCGCCGGCGCCGGTGCTCAACCTGCTCGCCGTCGCCCGGTTCCGGGTGGCGATGCGGGCGCTGGGCATCACCGAGGTGTCGCTGCAGGGCCGGGCCATCCGGATCAGCCCGGTCGTGCTGCCGGAGTCCAAGCAGATGCGGCTGGCGCGGCTGGCCGAGGGCGCCTCCTACAAGGCGGCCCTGGAGACCATCGCGCTGAAGATGCCGGTCGGCCCCGACCGGCGGACCCCGCTCCGCGACGTCGCGCTGCTGGAGAACCTGCACGCGACGCTGACCGCCGTGCTGGACCAACCGCAGGCGGTTGCCGCGTCCTAGGGCGCCCGCCCAGCCGGGTGTGACAGTCTCCGGGCGTGCTTCTGCCTCGCGTACCCCGGGCGCTGGCCGCCGGGTCGTTCCTCGTCCTGAGCCTCGCCGCGCTGGCGGGGTGCCGCACCTCGCCGGACGTCGCCGCGTACGTGGGCGACGAGGAGGTGACGGTCGCCGAGCTGGAGCGCGAGCTCGACGAGCGCCTCGCCGAGGACGACCTCGCCGAGGCCGTCTCCGGCCGCGAGGTCGACTACACCCGGTGGGTGCTCGGCCAGCTGGTGCAGCGGGAGGTCTACGCCGAGGTGGCGGACCGGTACGACGTCGAGGTCAGCGACGCCCGGGTCCGCGCGCGCATCGACGAGCTCGTCGGCGGCACCGACCCGGAGCGGGTCTACGCGAGCTACGTCCGGCAGGGGGTCACGCGGTCGGACATCTTCGAGGACGTCCGCCAGCAGCTCGTCCGGGAGGAGGTCGCCCGGGCCGCCGGCGGGAGCGCGCTGGACGAGGAGGCGCTGCGCGCCCGGTACGCCGAGGTCCGCGACGACCTCGCCCAGGTCGAGTTCGGCGTCATCACCGTCCCGGACCAGGCCACGGCGGACGCCGTGCTCGCCGAGGTCACCGCCGACCCGGCGGCCTATCCCGAGGTGGCGGCGCGCTACCCCGGAGCGACCACGCTGCCCGAGCTCACCCGCGGGTCGCCGGAGGAGGTCGTCGGGGTGCTCGCCGAGCAGTTCGCGGACGCCCCGGCGGGCTCCGGGTTCGTGACGGAGCTGGCGGGGGTCGACGGCGTCCTCGTGGGCTTCACCACGGGCGAGGTGGTCCCGACGTTCCAGGAGGTCCGGCCCGAGCTGGAGCAGCAGGCCGCGGCCGAGGCCGCGGAGGCCGGCGCCGCCCTGGTGGCCGACGTGCGGGAGGACATCGACATCACGGTGAACCCGCGCTACGGGGCGCTGGACGACGACGGCCGGCTCGGTCCCGCCGACGGCGGCGTGGTCGAGGTGCTGGAGCGGGAGGGCTCGCGCGCCGAGGGCCCGGGCGGTCGCGGAGACTGAGGTCGTGCCCGTCGCGCTCGCCGTCGTCGTCAGCCCTCGCCTGCCGGGTCTCCTGGGCCCGCAGGGCTGGCAGGCCCTGGACGGCCGGCCGGTGGTCGCGGTGCCGGGCGCGGCCGCCACGGCGGAGGCGCTGCGCGCGGCCGGCTGGCACGTCGCGGACGTCCCCGACGCCGCCGCCGCGCAGGCCCGGCCGGACGCCGTCGTGCTGCTGACCGACGACGCGACGGACGCCTCCGGCGCCGAGGTGGTCGAGGGGCCACCGGAACCGCCCGGCGCCCGACTGCTGGACGTCGTCGCGGTGATGGACCGGCTGCGCTCGCCCGGCGGCTGCCCCTGGGACGCCGAGCAGACGCACGCCTCGCTGCGCGGCTACCTGCTGGAGGAGGCGCACGAGGCCTACGACGCGATCGTGGACGACGACGCCCCCGCCATGCGCGAGGAGCTCGGCGACGTGCTGCTGCAGGTGGTCTTCCACGCCCGGGTGGCCGCGGAGGCCGACCCGTCCCGCCGCTTCGACGTCGACGACGTCGCCGGTGACCTCGTCGACAAGCTGGTCCGCCGGCACCCGCACGTCTTCGGGGACGCAGGGGCGCGGGACGTCGCGGCGGTCGAGGCGGGCTGGGAGGAGATCAAGCAGGCGGAGAAGCAGCGCCGGTCGCCGACCGAGGGCGTCTCCCGATCCCAGCCGGCGGCGTCCTGGGGTGCGGCCCTGGTGCGCCGCGCCGGCCGGGCCGGGCTGACCACACCCGCGGCCGCCGAGCTGACGGTGGACAGCCCGGAGGCGCTGGGCGAGCGACTGCTGGCCGTCGTCACGGCCGCCGAGCAACGCGGCTGGGACGTCGAGGACGCCCTGCGGGAGGCGGTCCGGCGCTACGCCGGCGAGCTCGACGCCGAGGCGCACGGCCGGCCCGCGACCTGATCCCGGGCGGGTCGTGACGCGTGGTGCGGGCGAGGCTCGCGAGGTGGAGCGGGCGCCCTGGTTAGGCTGCCCCCGTGCCGAGCATCGAAGCCGTAGGCGCGCGGGAGATTCTCGACTCGCGCGGAAACCCCACCGTGGAGGTCGAGGTCGCCCTCGACGACGGGACCATCGCCCGCGCGGCGGTCCCCAGTGGCGCCTCCACCGGCGCCTTCGAGGCGGTGGAGCTGCGCGACGGCGGCGACCGCTACGGCGGCAAGGGCGTCGGCAAGGCCGTCGACGGCGTCCTCGACGTCATCGGCCCGGAGCTCGTCGGCTACGAGGCCAGCGAGCAGCGGCTGGTCGACCAGCAGCTCATCGACCTCGACGGCACGCCCGACAAGTCGCGCCTGGGCGCCAACGCCATCCTCGGCGTCAGCCTCGCCGTGGCCCGGGCCGCCGCCGACTCCGCCGGCCTCCCGCTGTTCCGCTACGTCGGCGGGCCCTCGGCGCACCTGCTGCCGGTGCCGATGATGAACATCCTCAACGGGGGCGCCCACGCCGACAGCAACGTCGACGTGCAGGAGTTCATGATCGCGCCGATCGGCGCCGCCACCTTCGCCGAGGCCCTGGCGATGGGCACCGAGACCTACCACGCGCTCAAGGCCGTCCTGAAGAAGGAGGGGCTGTCCACCGGGCTCGGGGACGAGGGCGGCTTCGCCCCGGACCTGTCCAGCAACCGGGCCGCCCTGGACCTCATCGCTCGCGCCGTCGAGCAGGCGGGGTACACCCTCGGTAGCGACGTCGCGCTGGCTCTCGACGTCGCCGCCACGGAGTTCCACAGCGACGGCAGCTACGCCTTCGAGGGCGAGCAGCGCTCCGCCGAGCAGATGGCCGAGTACTACACCGGCCTGGTCGACGCCTACCCGATCGTCTCGATCGAGGACCCGCTCGACGAGCAGGACTGGGACGGCTGGATCGCGCTGACCGCCGCCCTCGGCGACCGCGTCCAGCTGGTCGGCGACGACCTGTTCGTCACCAACCCGGCGCGGCTCGCCGACGGCATCGAGCGCAAGGCGGCCAACGCGCTGCTGGTGAAGGTCAACCAGATCGGCACGCTCACCGAGACGCTGGACGCGGTGAACCTGGCCCACCGCAACGGCTACCGCTCGATGATGAGCCACCGCTCCGGCGAGACCGAGGACACCACGATCGCCGACCTCGCCGTCGCCACCGACTGCGGGCAGATCAAGACCGGCGCCCCGGCCCGCAGCGAGCGGGTCGCCAAGTACAACCAGCTGCTGCGGATCGAGGAGGAGCTCGACGACGCCGCGCGGTACGCCGGCGCGGCCGCCTTCCCCCGGCTCGCGCGGGGCTGACCGGCCGGCCATGAGCAGCGTTCGGGGACGGCGGGGTGGCGCGCCGCCACCTGGCTCCCGCAGCACCGGCCGCGCGCCGCGGGTCCACACGACCCGCCCGGTGCGCACCCGGCTGCGCTCCGGCACCCCGAACCCGACCCGGCGACCGGGCGAGCGGCGCGCGCCGCGCCGGCAGACCCGTCCGGTCACGTCCCCGGCCGTCCGTCGCCGTCCGCTGTTCACCGGCAAGGCGGCGCTGCTCATGACGCTGGTGCTGCTGCTGGCGCTCACGTTGGCCGGGCCGATCCGCCAGTACCTCGAGGGCCGCCAGGAGCTGGCCGAGCTCACCGCCGAGGGCGCCGCCCTCGACCGGCGGGCCGCGGAGCTCGAGCGGCAGCTGGACCGCCAGGCCGACCCGGCGTGGATCGAGCGGCAGGCGCGGGAGCGGCTCACCTACGTGCTGCCCGGTGACCGGCTGCTGGTCGTCGTCGACGGCGCGGCCGTCGAGGGCGACGCGGGCACGCTGGACGAGGCGGCTCGTCCCGCGCCGGCGCAGCCCTGGTACGAGGGCCTCATGGAGTCGCTGGCGCGTGCCGACGGCGACCTGCCCGAGGAGCCCGCCGAGTGACCTTCGACCCCGCCGACCGCGACGTCGTGGAGCGCCAGCTGGGCCGGCCACCGCGCGCGCTCGCGTCGGTCGCGCACCGCTGCCCCTGCGGGCAGCCCGACGTCGTCGAGACCTCCCCCCGGCTCGAGGACGGCACCCCGTTCCCGACGCTGTACTACCTGACCTGTCCGCGTGCCTCGGCCGCCGCGAGCCGGCTGGAGTCCACGGGCCGGATGCGCGAGTGGCAGGAGGAGCTCGCCACCGATCCCGACCTGGCCGACCGGTACCGGGCCGCGCACGAGGCCTACCTCGCCCAGCGGGACGCCAAGGACGTGCTGCCCACCCGGAACACCGCCGGCGGCATGCCCGACCGGGTCAAGTGCCTGCACGCGCTGGCCGCCCACAGCCTGGCCGCCGGTCCCGGGGTGAACCCCATCGGTGACCGCGCGCTGGCCGAGATGGGGGAGTGGTGGGCGAAGGGGCCCTGCGCCCTGCCCGAGGGTCCGGCGTGACCAGGGTCGCGGCGATCGACTGCGGCACGAACTCCATCCGGCTGCTGGTCGCGGACGTGCCGGTGACCGGTGGGCACACCGATCTCGTGCGCCGCATGGAGGTCGTGCGGCTCGGCCAGGGCGTCGACGCCACCGGCCGGCTGGCCGCCGAGGCGATCGAGCGCACCCGCACCGTGCTCGCCGAGTACGCCGAGACCGCCCGCGAACTGGGAGCCGAGGACGTCCGCATGGTCGCGACCAGCGCGACCCGCGACGCCGCGAACAGGGACGAGTTCGAGCAGATGGTGCTCGCCACGCTCGGCCGGCTGCCCGACGTCGTCCCCGGCCGCGAGGAGGCCGAGCTCTCCTTCCGGGGGGCCACGGCCTCGCTCGAGTCCGCCGCGGCCCAGCACGGGGCGGCGGCGCCGGAGCCGCCGTTCCTCGTCGTCGACATCGGCGGCGGCTCGACGGAGTTCGTCTTGGGCGACGCCGCCGGGCTGCGCGCTGCCCGGTCGGTCGACGTCGGCTGCGTGCGGCTCACCGAGCGCCGGCTGCACGGCGACCCGCCGTCCACCGCTGAGGTCGACGCGACCGTCGCCGACATCCGGTCCGCGCTCGCGCTGGTCACCGCCGAGGTGCCGGTCGCCGAGGCGGCCACGCTGGTGGGCCTGGCGGGCTCCGTGACCACCGTCGCCGCCCTCGCGCTCGACCTGCCGGCCTACGACCCGCTGGCCATCCACGGCTCCCGGATCCCCGTCGCCGACGTGCGCCGGGTGAGCGACGACCTGCTGGCCATGCCGCGCACGCAGCGCGCCGCGCTGCCGGTGATGCACCCGGGACGCGTCGACGTCATCGGCGCCGGAGCGCTCATCCTCCGGGTGATCATGGACGAGTTCGGGATGGACGAGGTCGTGGTGAGCGAGCACGACATCCTCGACGGCATCGCCCTCCGCCTCGCCCGCCCCCAGGCATAGGAGGCTCTACCGATGGTTCGGGGCGCTGGACGTATGCCTGGGTTCCCATGCCCGTAGACGCCGGGGGGTTCCCCGTCACCCGCACGCGCGCCGGGGTCGTCCGTGCCGCCCGCAACGTGCCCGACCTGGCGACCCTCGACGAGCGGATCTCCGGCTGCTACGCCTGTCCCCGGCTGGTGGCCTGGCGGGAGGAGGTCGCCCGCGTCAAGCGCGCGTCCTTCCGCGACTGGGACTACTGGGGCCGTCCGGTGCCGGGCATGGGCCCGTCCGACGCCCGCATCGCCGTCGTCGGGCTGGCCCCGGCCGCCCACGGCGGCAACCGCACCGGCCGGGTGTTCACCGGTGACCGCAGCGGTGACTGGATCTTCGCCGCGCTCTGGCGGGCGGGCCTGGCCAACCAGCCGACGTCCACGCACCTCGGCGACGGCCTGGAGCTCACCGACGTCCGGGTCGCCGCCTCGGTGCGCTGCGCCCCACCGGCCAACGCGCCCACCCCGGAGGAGCGCGACACCTGCTCGCCGTGGCTGGCCCGCGAGCTGGAGCTCCTGCCCCGGCTGCGGGTGATCATGGTGCTCGGCGGCTTCGGCTGGACGGCGCTGTGGCCGGTCCTCGCCGCGGCGGGCTACGCGATCCCGCGGCCCCGGCCGGTGTTCGGGCACGGCGCCGAGGTGGAGCTGACCGGGCCGCGCGGGCCGCTCACCGTGCTCGGCAGCTACCACGTCAGCCAGCAGAACACCTTCACCGGCAAGCTGACCGAGCCGATGCTCGACGCCGTCCTCACCCGGGCGAACGAGATCGCCGCGACCGTCGCCTGACGCACCGCTACCGTGCGCAGCGCGCCCCCGTAGCCCAAGTGGCAGAGGCAGGCCCCTTAAAAGGGTCCCAGTGTCGGTTCGAGCCCGACCGGGGGCACCGTGCGCCGTCCCGTACGGGTGATCCGGATCGGGCGACACGCCGGAACTAGCGAGGCGCCCGCTGCGTTGACCAGACCGAGTGGAGTGCACCACCGTGTACGCCACGACCCACAGGTCACCTCGAGGAGATGACGATGGCCAGCAACAACCCCGCGTTCCGGGGGCTCGGTGGTGCCGGCGGAGGCCAGCAGTACGCAGGCTGGGGCACCGCGCAGCAGCCCACCCCGACGCAGGACCCCTATGCCGCTCCGTCGCCCTACGCGGCGACGACCACCAAGTACATGACGATGGACGACGTCGTCACCAAGACGGGTCTGTCCTTCCTGGTCACCGTCCTGGCGGCCGCGTTCGTCTGGGCCCTCCCGGGTGACGCCGCATGGGGCCTGGCCCTGCCGGCGGTGCTCGTCGCGTTCGTGCTCGGCCTGGTGATCTCGTTCAAGCAGATCGCCCACCCGGCCGCCACGCTGTCCTACGGCGCCCTCTACGGCGTCGCGCTGGGCGCCATCAGCGAGGCGTTCAACACCATCTACCCCGGCATCGTCATGCAGGCGCTGATCGGCACCTTCGGTGTCTTCGGCGGCATGCTGGTGGTCTACAAGACCGGCGCCGTCCGGGTGACCCCCAAGATGACCCGCTGGGTGATCGGCGCGCTCGTCGGTGCCCTGGTGCTGATGATCGCCAACTTCGTCGCCTACTTCTTCATGGACGACGGCCTCGGCATCCGCAGCGACGGCCCGCTCGGCATCCTGTTCAGCCTCGTGATGATCGGCATCGCCGCGTTCCTGCTGCTGATGGACTTCGACATGGCCGACGAGGCGATCCGGCGCGGCGCCCCGGCCAAGTTCGCCTGGTACATCGCGTTCGGGCTGCTGATCACCGTGGTCTGGCTGTACATCGAGATCCTGCGGCTGCTCAGCTACCTGCGCGAGTAGCAGCTCCCGGCACACGACAGTGGCCCGGTCCCCGCGAGGGGCCGGGCCACTGTCGTCTCCGGCGCCGGCCGGTCCGGGAACGACAACGGCCCGGTCCCCTACCGGGGACCGGGCCGTTGCGCGGTATCAGCGCGTGATCAGGAGAGGCGCTCGATGATCATCGCCATGCCCATGCCGCCACCGACGCACATGGTCTCCAGACCGAACGTCTTGTCGCGGGTCTGCAGGCCGTTGATCAGCGTGCCGGTGATGCGCGCGCCGGTCATGCCGAACGGGTGGCCGACGGCGATGGCGCCACCGTTGACGTTCAGCTTGTCGATGTCGATGTTCAGGTCGCGGTAGCTCGGGATGACCTGGGCGGCGAACGCCTCGTTGATCTCGACGAGGTCGATGTCGTCGATGGTCATGCCCGCACGCTTGAGCGCCAGCTTCGAGGCGTCGACCGGGCCGTAGCCCATGATCTCCGGCGAGAGGCCGGTGACCGCGGTGGAGACGATGCGGGCCAGCGGGGTCAGGCCCAGCTCCGCGGCCTTGGTGTCGCTCATGACGACCACGGCGGCCGCACCGTCGTTGAGCGGACAGGCGTTGCCGGCGGTGGCGCGGCCGTCGGGACGGAAGGCCGGCTTGAGGGCGGCCAGGCCCTCGAGCGTGGTGCCGCGGCGGGGGCCGTCGTCCTGGCTGACCACGGTGCCGTCGGGGGTGGTCACCGGGGTGATCTCGCGGGCCCAGAAACCGTTGTCGATCGACTCGACGGCGAGGTTCTGGCTGCGGACGGCGTACTCGTCCATCTCCTGGCGGGAGACGCCCTTGAGCAGCGCCAGGTTCTCGGCGGTCTGGCCCATCGCGATGTAGACGTCGGGCAGGTCGCCGTTCTCGCGGGGGTCGGTCCAGCTGTCCGCACCGCTCTCGGCGGCCTTGGCGGCCTTGGCCTGGGCGGCCTCGAAGACGGGGTTCTTCGTGTCCGGCAGGCCGTCGCTGTTGCCCTTCACGAACCGGGAGACCATCTCGACGCCCGCCGAGATGAACACGTCGCCCTCACCGGCCTTGATGGCGTGCATGGCCATCCGGGTGGTCTGCAGCGACGAGGAGCAGTAGCGGGTGATGGTCGTGCCGGGCAGGTGGTCCATGCCCATGAGGACGCTGACCACGCGGCCCATGTTGTAGCCCTGCTCGCCACCGGGGAGCCCGACGCCCAGCATGAGGTCGTCGACGTCGCGGGGGTCGAGAGCCGGCACCTTGTCCAGCGCCGCCTTGACGATGGTGGCGGCGAGGTCGTCCGGGCGGATGTCCTTCAGCGAGCCCTTGAAGGCGCGGCCGATGGGGGAGCGCGCAGTGGAAACGATGACTGCTTCGGGCATGGGTCCTCCACGATGAGGGGGTCCGGTCACGGGTTCGCCGGACGTGAGGTCACCTGTGAAACTACCCCGGCCGCTCCGGGCGCTATGAGCCGCGGCACAGGGGTGGGCCGGTTGTGCCCCGTGTCACGCAGCCGCTACGGGGCGACCGGCTCCGGTTCGGTCCGTCCGGCCGCGCCGGGCGTGGGGATCTCGGGAGCGCGGCGACGGCGCAGCAGGGCCCAGCCGCCGCGGGCCCCGGTCGTGCCGTCGGCCTTCGCGGCGCTCTGGACCTCGGTCCCCGGCCGGTTGACGGCGCGGGCGGCGGCGCTGGCGACCGGGCGGACCGACTGGCGGCGCGGGCCACGACGCCGCTCGGCGGTGGCCGGCCAGACGCCGAGCGCGTCGGCGACCGACGGCAGGATCACCGCCGCCGCGTGCGCGTAGCCGGCGGCGCTGGGGTGGAACTCGTCGTGGCTGAACAGCGTGCGGTCGGAGGCGAACGAGGGCCCGAGCACCGAACCGAGGGAGACCGTGCGTCCGCCGGCCTCGACGACGGCGATGGTCTGCGCCGCGGCCATCTGCCGGCTCCAGCGCCGGGCCAGGGTGCGCAGCGGCTGCGCGATCGGACGGACCGTGCCCAGGTCGGGGCAGGTGCCGACCACGACCTCGGCGCCGGCGGCGCGGAGCCGGCGCACGGCGTCGGCCAGGTGGCGCACCGAGACGGCTGGACGCGTGCGGCTCGTGACGTCGTTGGCGCCGATCATGATCAGCGCGACGTCCGGCTCCTCCTCGAGCGCGGCGTCGACCTGCTCGTCCAGCTGGGGGGACTTGGCGCCGGAGACGGCCAGCCTGGTCAGCCGCACCGGGCGCTCGGCGAGCTCGGCGAGCGCGGACGCGATCAGGACGCCCGGGGTCTCGGCGGCCCGCTGGACCCCGAGGCCGACGGCGCTGGAGTCGCCGAGCACGGTGAAGGAGATGGGCTTGCCGCGCCCACGTCCGTAGATGCCGTCGCCGGACGGCGGGTCCGGCTGGCGGCGGGCCTCGACCCGCCGGCGGGCCGCGCGCGCCTCCTCGCGGAGGAGGGCGACCACGATCGCACCCGCGAGCCCGACGCCGCCCCCGCCGTAGGCGGCACCGGTCGCCAGCCGTCGCGCTCTCGCCGCTCGGGTCACGGTGCCTCCCTCCGGTGTCGGTGTCCGGCCTCACCTGCGCCGATCGCCGTCACCGAGGCTATCGGCCTCTCCTGTTCCGGGCTGAGCCCGTGTCCCTCCTCGGTGTGACCGGGACCACATCTCTGACCGGTCGACAGGTGTGGTGCCGGGGCACCCGTTCGAGCGAGACCGGCCCGCGCGGGGGGCTCCGCGCGGCGGTCGCGGCACTAGCGTCGATCCTCATGCGCGCACCCGTCCGAGGCATCCGTGGCCGCTGGCCGCGTTCCCTGGAGCGCCTGGCGCCACGGCTGTTCCGGGTCGACCCCAGGGTCCTCCTCGACGAGGAGCCCTCCGCCGAGGACTTCCGTGCGGCGATGTCCATCCTGCACGTCGGCGCGACGATCAAGATCACCGGCGCCAACCGGCACGCCGCGGCCGACGCGCTGCTGCTCGAGCACGTGGACCTGGCCGGTGCCTCGCTCGTCGACATCGGCGCGTCCGACGGCTCCACCTCGGTCGAGCTCGTCGCGAAGCTCCCGGACTTCCGGTCCTACGTGATCGCCGACTTGTACCTCCACCTCGACGCCGTGCAGACCCGGCGGCACGTGTTCTTCCACGACGCCGAGGGCACCTGCGTGCTCGTCGCCGGGCGCCGGCTGCTGGCCTGGCCGTCGCTGGCGCGGTGGGTGCGGGTGCTGTGGACCCCGCTGATCGCGGCGGCCCGCCGGAGGGGCACCCGGCGCACGGTCCTGCTGCTCGGTCCGGATGCCCGCCGGCTGCTGCGCGAGGACCCTCGCGTCGCCACGCGCGTGCACGACGTGTTCCAGCCGTGGGAGGGACCGTCCCCCGACGTCATCAAGGTGGCGAACCTCCTGCGCCGGCTGTACTTCGGCGACGAGGACATCCAGCGGGCGCTGGGCGCCCTGCTGGAGAGCCTGGACGAGGGCGGCCACCTGCTGCTCCTCGACAACCCGCGGATCGCGGGCATCGACCTGCGCGCCGGCCTGTACCGGCGGGTGGGCGGAAGGTTCACCGTGGTGGCCGAAACCGAGCACGCCCCGGAGATCGCCGACCTCGTGCGGTCGGAGCAGCTCAGCGTCGCCTGACGCCCCTCACCGGGATCGCCGCCCCCGCCGGGAGCGCAAGTAGTCGGCGACGACGAACTCGCCGAGGCGGTCGCTGTCCGGGGTGAACACCCGCCCGCCGGCCCGCTGGGTCAGGTCGTGCACGAAGTGCACCAGCCCCGGGTCGGGATCGAGCGCGAACACGTTGACGGTCGCCCCCGACCGCGCGACCCGCTCCACCTCGGCCACCGTCCGCGCGATCGTCTCCGGCATCGGCGGCCAGCAGAAGAACGGCGTCCCGTCGTCCTCCAGGTGGGCCGTGGGCTCGCCGTCGGTGACCACCAGGACGACCGGCTCGGCGTCGTGGTGCCGGGCGAGGAACCGCCGCGCCAGCATCAGCCCGTGCTGCAGGTTGGTGCCTTGCAGCGTGTCGACGGACAGCTCGGCCAGCGTGGACGGCGCCAGCACCTGCGCCGTCGAGGCGAACCCGATGATCTCGATGGCGTCCTGCGGGAAGCGCGTCGTGACCAGCGAGTGCAGCGCCATCGCGGTGGACTTCGCCGCCCCCCACGTGCCGCGCAGCGCCATGGAGTACGAGAGGTCGACGAGCAGGGCGACCGCCGCGCCCGTCCGCCGCTCGGTCTCCACGACCTCGAAGTCCTCGACGGCGATCCGGACCCGCCGGTCCGCTCGTGGCTCGCCCGCGGTGCGCAGGACGGCGTTCTTCACCGTGCGGACGACGTCCAGCGGCTGCTCGTCGCCGAACCGCCACTCGCGCGAACTGCCGGTGAGCTCGCCGGCGGCCCCGGCGTCGGCGACGTCGTGCTCGCCGCGCCCGGTGGCGTCGAGCTGGGCGAACACCCGGCGCAGCGCCGTCGCACCGAGCCGGCGCACCGCCTTGGGCGAGAGCTCGAGCTTGCCGCCGGTGCGGTTGAGGTAGCCCTGCCGCTCGAGCTCGCTCTCCATCTGCCGCAGCGCCGCCAGGTCGTCGACGGCCGGCCGTCCGAGCGCGCGTTCGAGCAGCTCCTCGTCGATGTCGGCCAGCGACGCTCCCGCGTAGCCCTGGGCGAGCTGGTTGGACAGCGCCTCGAGGTCGGCGAGCTCGGCCACGGCGGAGGTGGCGTCGCCCAGCCCCAGCGCCTGCTCGCCGTCGGGCACCTGCCCGCGCTGACCCCACGGCAGGTCCGGGCGCGCCTGGCGGAGCGCGTCGGAGAGGTGGGCCATCTCGCTGGCCAGCCCCATGTCCTCCATGGTCTGGGCCATCAGGTCGGCCAGCTCGGCCCGCTGCTCGGGGGAGAGGCCGGCCATCATCCGTTCCTGCGCGGCCGCCCGGCGGGCGAGGGAGTCGATCAGCTCTTCGACCGACTGCGGGTCGTCGGGGAAGAACTGGCCGTGCTGCTCCATGAACTCGCGGAACTGCTCGTCGGTGTCCTCGCCGCGGTTGTGCGCGTCGACGAGCCGGGAGAGGTCGGCGACCATGTCCTTGATCGCCTGCATGTCCTGCTCGCCGGCGTTCTGCAGCGCCTGCTTCATCGAGGCGAAGGAGCTGTCCAGCACCTCGCGGCGCAGCAGGTCCTGGATCTGGTCGTAGGCCTGCCGCGCCTCGTCCGAGCGCCACTGCCAGTCCTTGAGCGCGCGCACGGCGCCCGCGGTGTCCTCGGGCAGCGCGTCGAGCTCGCCCTCGGCGAGCCGGGCGGCGTCGTCGGGGTCGGGGAACAGCTCGCGGCGCTCCGCCTCGACCGCGCGGTCGAGCAGTTCGCGCACCTCCTGCAGGGTGCCGTCCATCCGGCCGGCGGTGCGCGCCTTGCGCAGCCGCTCGCGGACCGAGCGGCGCAGCTCGTCCAGGCCGCGGCGCCCCTCGGCACCACGCCGCAGCAGTTCGCGCAGGGCCTCGCGCACGCCGCTGCCGGCCAGTACCGAGTCGCCGATCTCGTCGATGGCGTTGCCCAGGTCGTAGGGCGGCGTCAGCGGATCCGGTCCGCCGCGCCAGCGGCCGTACCGGTAGCCCTTGGGCGGGCGGCGGGCCACGTCAGGCCCCGTAGACCGTGCGGCCGCCGTCGGTGTCCTTCGCCAGCCGGCGGGTCAGGTACAGCCCCTCCAGCGCGAACTCCACGGCCGCGGCGGCCTGCTCGCTCGTGTGCTCGCCCTCGGGCACGCCCAGCCGGCCCAGCAGCTCGGCCAGCTTCGGGATCGTGCCGAGCTGTCCGAGCAGGGCCGGTGCGCTGACCAGCTCGCCGGACTCCACCGTCTCGCCGCCGGTGAAGTGCTCCTGCAGGCCGCTGAGGTCCAGCCCGGCGCAGCGGGCGCGGAAGGTCTGCGCCGTCGCCTGCCGGAGCAGGTGGTCGAGGATCTCGAGCTCGCGGTCGTCGTCGTTGTCGCTGCTGGCGTCGGCGAACTCCACCTTGCCGCGGCTGGCGGGGACGACGCTGGGCAGGTCGACGACCCGCGCCACGGGGCGGGTCTCGCCGGCGATCGCGGCCCGGCGGACGGCGGAGGCGGCCACCGTCTCCAGTCCGGCGATGGCGAACCGGGCGCTGACGCCGGAGCGCTGGTCGACGTGGCTGGACTCGCGGACCAGCCGGGTGAACCTGGCGATGATCTCGACGAGGTGCTCCGGCACGATCGGCGCGCCCAGCAGCCCCTGGCCCTGGCCGTGCCAGATGGTGTGCGCCTCCTGGTGCAGCAGCCGGATCTCGTCGGTCAGCTCGATGGGGTAGTGGGTGCGCACCTCGGCGCCGAACCGGTCCTTGAGCGGGGTGATGATCCGGCCCCGGTTGGTGTAGTCCTCGGGGTTGGCGCTCGCGACCAGCAGCAGGTCCAGCGGGAGCCGCACCCGGTAGCCGCGGATCTGGATGTCGCGCTCCTCGAGCACGTTGAGCAGCGCGACCTGGATCCGCTCGGCGAGGTCGGGGAGCTCGTTGACGCTGAAGATGCCGCGGTTGGTGCGGGGGACGAGGCCGTAGTGCACCGTCTCCGGATCGCCCAGGGTGCGGCCCTCGGCCACCTTGATCGGGTCGACGTCGCCGATCAGGTCGCCGACGCTCGTGTCCGGCGTCGCCAGCTTCTCGCCGAAGCGCTCGCTGCGGTGCAGCCAGCTCACGGGGGTGGCGTCGCCGTGCTCGGCGATCCGCCGGTGCGCCCAGACGCTGATCGGCGCCAGCGGGTGCTCGTTGAGCTCGCTGCCGGTGAGCACGGGGGTCCACTCGTCGAGCAGGCCCACGAGGGTGCGGATCAGCCGCGTCTTGCCCTGCCCGCGCTCGCCGAGCAGCACGAGGTCGTGCCCGGCGATGAGCGCCCGCTCCACCTCGGGCAGCACCGTCTCCTCGAAGCCGACCATGCCCGGAAGGCTGGGCTCGCCGCGCCCCAACCGGGCGAGGAGGTTGGTGCGGATCTCGGACTTCACCGGCTGGAAGACGACGCCGCTGGCACGCAGCTCGCCGAGCGTGGTGGCGGCAGGGGCGGGGGTGGTGGGTCCGCTGGCGACCCCGGGGGTGTCGGTCACCCCTGGAACGGTACGTCGGCGGCGCCGGGTTGGGTGGCCCGACAGCTGCCATGATCCCGGGATGGCGATCCCTCTGGTCCGAGCGGCGGACGTCGCCGAGGCGGCGGTGCTGCTCGAGGGCGTCGTCCGCCGCACGCCGCTGGAGCACTCGCGGGCGCTGGCCGAGCTCGTCGGCGGACCGGTCTGGCTCAAGACCGAGAACCTGCAGCGCGCGGGCTCGTTCAAGATCCGCGGCGCCTACACCCGGCTGGCGCGGCTGACCGCGGACGAGCGCGCCCGGGGCGTCGTCGCCGCGAGCGCCGGCAACCACGCCCAGGGCGTGGCGCTGGCGGCGCGCCTGCTCGGCTGCCCGGCCACGGTGTTCATGCCGGAGAGCGCGCCGCTGCCGAAGGTCGCCGCGACCCGGGCGTACGGCGCCGACATCCGGCTGGCCGGCCAGGACCTCGCCGCGGCGCTGCCCGCGGCCGCCGAGCACGCCGAGCGCACCGGGGCGGTGTTCATCCACCCCTTCGACCACCCCGACGTGATCGCCGGGCAGGGCACCGTCGGGCTCGAGGCGCTCGACCAGTGCCCCGACGTCGCCACCGTGGTGGTCGGCACCGGCGGGGGTGGGCTGGTCTCGGGCGTCGCAGCCGTCGTCAAGGAGCGCCGTCCCGACGTCCGCGTGGTCGCCGTCCAGGCCGAGGGGGCGGCGGCGTTCCCTGGCTCGCTCGCCGCCGGCCGGCCGGTCGCCCTGGCGCAGACGGCGACGATGGCCGACGGGATCGCCGTCGCCGCCCCCAGCGACCTGACGCTCGCGCACGTGCAGCGGCTGGTCGACGACGTGCGCACCGTCAGCGAGGAGGACCTGTCCCGCGCGCTGCTGCTCTGCCTGGAGCGGGCCAAGCTGGTGGTCGAGCCCGCGGGCGTCGCCGCGGTGGCCGCCGTGCTCGCCGACCCCGGCAGCTTCCGGCCGCCGGTGGTCGCGGTCGTGTCGGGCGGCAACATCGACCCCCTGCTGCTGCTGAAGGTCGTGCAGCACGGCATGGCGGCGGCCGGCCGCTACCTGTCGCTGCGGGTGCGCGTGCCCGACCGCCCGGGCTCGCTGGCCGGTGTGCTGGCCGAGCTGGCCGCGACCGGCGTCAACGTGCTCGAGGTCGAGCACGAGCGGACGGCGACCAGGCTGCACCTGGGCGAGGTGGAGATCTTCGTCGTCCTGGAGACCCGTGGGCCGGGGCACGCCGAGGACGTGATGGCTGCGCTGAGCGCCGCGGGCTACGCGGTGAGCGCCGGCTGACCGGGGCCGTCCGGCCGATGAGTTCCGGACCGCCGGACGGTCCCCCCTCCCGTGACTTCTCTCCTCCGCCCCGAATTCCTCCGCCCATGGCGAAAAGCACTCGGAAACTGTCGGTGCCCGGCCCTAGCGTTCTCGGCATGACCGACGCGATTGTCGTCGAGGGGCTGGTGAAGCGCTTCGGCGCGACCACCGCCCTCGACGGAGTGGACCTGACCGTGGCCGAGGGCTCCGTGCTGGGGTTGCTCGGCCCCAACGGGGCAGGCAAGACCACGGTCGTGCGCATCCTGACCACCCTGCTCGACGCCGACGAGGGGCGGGCCGAGGTGGCGGGGCTCGACGTCGCCCGCCAGCCCGACGCCGTCCGGGCGGCCATCGGCCTCACCGGCCAGTACGCCGCGGTCGACGAGTACCTGACCGGCTTCGAGAACCTCGAGATGGTGGGCCGGCTGTACCGGCTGCCCAAGGCCGAGGCCCGGAGCCGCGCCAAGGAGCTGCTGGAGCGCTTCGACCTGATCGGGGCCGAGAACCGGCCGGCGAAGACCTACTCCGGGGGCATGCGCCGCCGGCTGGACATCGCCGCGTCGTTGATCAACCGGCCCCGCATCCTGTTCCTCGACGAGCCCACCACCGGGCTCGACCCCCGCAGCCGGCTGGCGATGTGGGAGTTCATCGCCGAGCTGGCCGACGGCGGGACGACGATCCTGCTGACCACGCAGTACCTGGAGGAGGCCGACAGGCTGGCCGACCGCATGGTGGTCATCGACCGCGGCCGGGTCATCGCCCGGGGCACCGCCGATGAGCTCAAGGCCCAGGTCGGCGGCCAGCGGCTGGAGTTCACCGTCACCGACGCGAGCGCACTGCCCGCGATGGTGGAGGCCCTCCGGCCCCTGGCGGTGGACGAGCCGCACGTCGACGTCGCCGGCCGGCGGTTGACCCTGCCGGTGAGCGGCGGGGCGGAGGTGCTCGCCGAGGCCCTGAGCCGGCTCGACGGGTGGGTGTCCCAGATCTTCGACGTGGGCCTGCGCCGGCCCGACCTCGACGACGTGTTCCTCGCCCTCACCGGCCGCGCGGCCGAGGAGGTCGCGGCCGACGACGAGGAGCCTCAGCCCGAGCGCGAGCCCGTTCCCACCGGAGGAGTCCGATGAGCTCGCTGGCCGCGACGCTGTCCGACAGCGCCGTCATCACCAAGCGCAACCTGATCAAGGTCAAGCGGGTACCCGACCTGATCGTGTTCGCGACGCTGTCGCCGATCATGTTCGTGCTGCTGTTCAGGTACGTGTTCGGCGGCGCGATCAACCTGCCCGACGGCATCAACTACGCCGAGTTCCTGCTGCCGGGGATCTTCGCCCAGACCGTCGTCTTCGGGTCGACCGTCACCGGCGCCTCGATCGCCGAGGACCTGCAGAAGGGGTTGATCGACAGGTTCCGGTCGCTGCCGATGTCGCGTGCCGCGGTGCTGATCGGGCGGACGGTCGCCGACGCCGGCCTGAACGTCATCTCGATCACCGTCATGGCGCTCACCGGGCTGGTGGTCGGCTGGCGGATCAACTCCTCGGTGCCCGAGGCGATCGGCGGGTTCCTCCTGCTGCTCGTGTTCGCCTACGCGATCAGCTGGCTGATGGCGATGGTCGGGCTCCTGGTCCGCACCCCCGAGGTGGTCAACAACGCGAGCTTCATGGTCATCTTCCCGCTGACCTTCGCGTCGAACGCCTTCGTGCCGCTGGAGTCCTTCCCGACGTTCCTCCAGGTGTTCGCGGAGTGGAACCCGGTGTCCACCGTCGTCCAGGCCGCTCGGGAGCTGTTCGGCAACACGGTGCCGGGGGCGCCGGTGTCCGACGCCTGGCCGATGCAGAACCCGGCCCTCTACACGCTCCTGTGGACGGCGATCATCCTGGCGGTCTTCGTGCCGCTGTCGGTCCGCGCCTACCGGCGCACCGCCAGCCGCTGAGGTCCGCCGTCGCTGCCGGGGACGCGTCCGCTCGGGCGCGGATGCCCCCGGCAGCGGCGGAGGAGAGCAGGCAGGATGAGGCTCGATGAGCGCCGCCGAGATCTCCCAGGTGACCCCCGCCAATCCGCTGTTCGCGCCCTCGCCGCTGCCGTTCGGGCTGCCGCAGTTCGCGGAGATCAGCCCCGAGCACTGCCGGGAGGCGTTGCTCGCCGGCATGGCCGAGCAGCGTGCCGAGGTGGCCGCGATCGTCGGTGCGAGCGCCCCGCCGGATGTCGAGAACACCATCGTGGCGATGGAGCGCTCGGGCCGGCTGCTCGCACGGGCGTGGCACGTCTTCGGCAACCTCGTCTCCTCGGTCTCCACGCCCCGGCTGCGGGAGATCGAACGGGAGATCGCCCCGCTGGCCGCGGCGCACTCCGATGCCATCCGGCTCGACCCGGCGCTGTTCGAGCGGATCGCGGCGGTCCACGCCGGCCGCCACGACGCGGGTCTCGATGCCGAGACGGTGCGCCTGGTCGAGCGCTACCACCTGGACTTCGTGCTGGCCGGCGCCCAGCTCGACGAGGAGGGGCGCGCCCGGCTGACCGAGCTCAACCAGGAGCTCTCCGGGCTGTCGACGACGTTCGGGCAGAACCTCCAGCTGGCCGCCGAGGCGGCCGCGGTGCACGTGACCGATGTCGGCGAGCTGGACGGCCTGAGCGCCGAGGAGATCGCCGCGGCCGCCACCGCCGCCACCGAGCGCGGGCTCGAGGGGTGGGTGCTGCCGCTGCTGCTGCCCACCCGCCAGCCGGTGCTGGCCAAGCTGCGGAACCGGGAGCTGCGGCGCCGGGTGCACGAGGCGTCGGTGAGCCGCGCCTCCTCCGGTGAGCACGACAACGGACCGGTCGCGGTGCGCATCGCCCGGCTGCGGGCGGAGCGGGCCGCGCTGCTGGGCTTCGACACGCACGCCGACCTGGTGCTCGCGGACCAGACCGCCCGCACCACCGAGGCCGTCGACGCGATGCTCGCCTCGATGGTGCCCGCCTCGGTGGCCAACGCCGAGGCCGAGGCGGCGGTCCTGGCCGAGGTCGCGGCCGCCGACGGCGTCGAGCTGGCGCCCTGGGACTGGGCGTTCTACAGCGAGCAGGTGCGGGCCGAGCGCTACGCCGTCGACACCGCTGCCCTGCGGCAGTACTTCGAACTGGACCGGGTGCTCGTCGACGGCGTCTTCCACGCCGCCGAGCTGCTCTACGGCTTCCGGTTCACCCCGCGGCCGGACCTGGCGGGCTACCACCCGGACGTGCGGGTCTGGGAGGTCTCGGACGCCGACGGCACCGCGGTGGGGCTCTACCTCGGTGACTTCTTCGCCCGCGAGGGCAAGCGCGGCGGCGCCTGGATGAACTCGTTCGTCACCCAGTCCCGGCTGCTCGGGACCTCGCCGGTGGTGGTGAACAACCTCAACGTCTCCCGCCCGTCCGCGGGCCAGCCGGCGCTGCTCACCCTGGACGAGGTCGACACGCTGTTCCACGAGTTCGGCCACGCGCTGCACGGCCTGAGCTCCTCGGTCACCTATCCCCGGTTCGCCGGCACCAGCGTCCCCCGCGACTTCGTCGAGTTCCCGAGCCAGGTCAACGAGATGTGGGCGACGTGGCCGGAGGTGCTCGCCCACTACGCGCGGCACGTCGAGACCGGCGAGCCGATCCCCGCGTCGGCGGTCGAGGCGATCGAGGCGTCCCGGCTGTGGGGCGAGGGGTTCGCGACACTCGAGTACCTGGCTGCCACGCTGCTCGACCAGGCCTGGCATCGGATCACCCCGGACACCGAGGTCGGCGACCCCGCGCAGTTCGAGCGGGCCGCGCTGGAGCAGGCCGGCGTCGCCTCGGAGCTCGTGCCGCCGCGGTACCGGACCACGTACTTCAACCACGTCTTCGCCGGCGGTTACTCGGCCGGCTACTACTCCTACATCTGGTCGGAGGTGCTCGACGCCGACACGGTGGAGTGGTTCAAGGAGAACGGCGGCCTGCGCCGCGAGAACGGCGACGCGTTCCGGGAGCGGCTGCTCGCCGTGGGTGGCTCGGTGGACCCGCTGGATGCGTTCCGGGCCGTCCGCGGTCGCGACGCCGACCCCCGGCCGCTGCTCCGCCGTCGCGGCCTCGCCGCCTGAGCGCCGCGACGATCAGCTCAGCTGATCGTCGGGGTTCTTCCCTCGCGGTCGACGACGAGGGAGGACCGGTCATGGTGAGGGAGGACGTCGTCCGGCCGCCACGCTCACAACCAGGGCAGCGACAGCACCAGGTCGAGGTCGTCGGGCGCTGCGCCGTCACGGACGAGCCGGTTGGGCTGGCGGTGGCCGCACGCCGTGCAGCGGTGCACCACCTGCCAGCCCTTGCCCGACTTCTCCACCAGGCCGACCGGCTCCATCGGCTGCCGGCACTCGCTGGCCCGATCACCGGGGAGGTCGTCGACGTGCAGCGACCACAGGCAGTACGGGCAGTGGTTCCGGTAGTGGCCGTCGGTGTTCGCCGGGACGCGCGCCGCGCAGTGCACGCAGGCAAAGCCGGTGTTCTCCGCCCGCCGGGAGCGAGCCATCGGACGGATCAGGGGACGAACGGCTCGATGCCGACGACCTCGACGGTGATCTTCCGGCCGTTCGGCGCCTCGTAGGTGACCTTCGCGCCGGGCTTCGCGCCCATGATCGCCGCGCCGAGCGCCGACTCGGGGGAGTAGACGGTCAGGTCGGTCGTCCCCGCGATCTCGCGCGAGCCGAGGAGGAACTTCTCGGTGTCGTCGTCGCCCTCGAAGCGGATCGTGATCACCGTGCCCGTGGCCGCGTTCGTGACCTTCGTGGGCGGCTCGCCCACCGTGGCCTTGCGCAGCAGGTCCTCCAGCTGGCGGATGCGGGCCTCCTGCTTGCCCTGCTCGTCCTTCGCCGCGTGGTAGCCGCCGTTCTCCTTGAGGTCGCCCTCCTCGCGCCGCGCGTTGATCTCGGCGGCCATGGCCGGACGGTTCGCCACCAGCTGGTCGAGCTCGGCCTTCAGCCGGTCGTAGGCCTCCTGGGTCAGCCAGATGCCCTGCTCCTGCTCGTCGGTGGGGGTGGACACGAGGTACTCCTGAAAGTCGGGAGGCCGCCCCCTGACGGGGACGGCCGTGATCTCCAGCCAAGCTAGCACCGGCGACGACGACGGTGCAGCGATCCGGAAGTGGCCTCCCGGGTTGCGAAACCGTACCGGCTCGACCGTGATCGAGCACACACCAGGGCGTTTCGACGCGCTGAGCTGCCCCTTCCGGACGGCGGCCCGGGACACGCCGCCGCCCCTCGCGCCGGACGGGGGACAATGCCCGGGTGACCCGACCCGACCAGCTGCGCCTGCTCGCCGTGCACGCCCATCCGGACGACGAGTCGAGCAAGGGCGCCGCCACGATGGCGAAGTACGTCGACGAAGGCGTACGCGTCATGGTGGCCACCTGCACCGGTGGTGAGCGCGGCTCCGTGCTCAACCCGGCGATGGACCGTCCCGAGGTCTGGGAGCGGCTGCCCCAGATCCGCGCCGAGGAGATGGAGCGTGCGCGCGAGATCCTCGGCGTGGAGCAGGAGTTCTTGGGCTTCGTGGACTCCGGGCTGCCCGAGGGCGACCCGCTGCCGCCCCTCCCCGAGGGCTGCTTCGCCCTCGTGCCGCTGGAGGAGGCGGCCGCTCCGCTGGTGGCGCTCATCCGGCGGTTCAAGCCGCAGGTCATCACCACCTACGACGAGCGCGGCGGCTACCCGCACCCCGACCACATCAAGACCCACGAGATCTCGGTGCACGCCTTCGAGGCCGCCGGCGATCCGGACCGCTACCCCGAGCTGGGCGAGCCGTGGCAGCCGAGCAAGCTCTACTACCACATGAGCTTCACGCTGCCCCGGACCAAGGCGCTGCACGAGGCCATCCTCGCCACCGGGGGAGAGTCCCCGTACACGGAGTGGCTGGCCAACTGGGACCCGGCACGGGACATCTCCCACCGGGTCACCACGCGGGTGCCGTGCGCCGAGTACTTCGCCGTCCGGGACGCCGCCCTGGTCGCCCATGCCACCCAGATCGATCCGCTCGGCCGGTGGTTCGCCTGCCCGCTGGAGACCCAGCAGCGGGTCTGGCCGACCGAGGACTACGAGCTGGCCCGGTCGCTGGTGGACACCCCGACGCCGGAGGACGATCTGTTCGCCGGCCTGCGCAGTGAGGTCGTGGTCCGTTGAACGAGGCCCTGTTCGCCGTCCTGGCCGCCGACGAGCAACTGCCGGAGGACATCGGCAAGTCCGGTCCGCTCGGGTTGCTGCTGATCGGCCTGCTGCTCATCGCCGTGATCATCCTGGTGCGCTCGATGACGCGGCACCTGAAGAAGCTGCCGCGCAGCTTCGAGCCGGGCGACGACCTGCCCGAGGTGCCCGACAGCCCCGCCGAGCTGATCGACACGGAGCCGGGCGGGGAGGTCCTCGAGGCGCTCCGTCGCCGGCCGCTGGCCATCGAGCCTCCCCGCCGGGACGACGGGCGACCGGGCGGCACCCCCGCCTGACCGCAGGAGGCCGCCTCGTCGATGCCCGGGCGGCCTCCCGGTGCGGTCACCAGCGGTGGGCGACGTCGATCACGAGACGCGGGCCGGTGCTCGAGGTCCCCGCGAGCACGAAGGCTCGGAACGGCAGGCGGGCGCGGACCCCGAGCGCGATCGTCGTGTAGCCCTCGTAGGAGCCGGCCCACGCGACCTGCCGGAAGGTCGAGTAGCCGGCCAGGTCCACGACCTCGGTGTCGTTCGCGGGGTCGAACGTCGGGTCCCCCTCCTGGTCGTAGGCCGGTGCGCCCAGCACGACCTGCAGGTCTGCCGCACCCCGGACGGGGACGGCGCGACCGGAGCCGTCCTCCTGCACCTGGCTGACGTAGCGGACGTCGTAGGCGCCGAAGGTGGCGTGACCGTCGAGATCCACGACCAGGCGGTCGAAGCAGGCATGGCGCCCTGCCCGGACGCCCTCGACGGTCCCGGCGGACGAGACGCTCGACACCTTCGCGGTGGAGCCCCAGGTGATGCCGCAGTACGGCACTGCCGCCTGGGCGGGAGCGGGCGCGACGGCTGCTGTGGCCGCGGCGGTGACCGCCAGGACGAGGAGACGGGCGGGCTTTCGTGTCATGGCGGATGCCTCCTGACAGGGACGGCGCCGGGATGGCGCTGGTGTCGAGAGTCCACAAACACGCCCGGAAAGCACTAGCCCCCGGAGAAGTCAATTACCACCCAATGCCCGCGTGTCGCGTGGGCGGATGCTGCCGTCGGACGACCATCGGACGCCGGGAACCGTTCGGCGGTTCTCACCTGGTGGCGACGTACTCCACGGAGCGTCACCCCGAACCAGTCCCGCCGCGGTGCCGTGTTCGCGGGCGGAGAAATCGATGACGCGCGTCGGCCGGAGAGTTACCGTGCAAGCGTGTAATCACCGTCGCGGGAGGCCGCCATGCACGCCCATCGATTCGCCGACGCAGCATTCGGACCAGCGTTCCGCCGCGGACGCGGCAGGGGAGCGGGAGGGCGGGCCGCCGAGGCCGCGCCGCCCGTCGATCGAGCAGAGGTCGCGGGGTGGTTCGCCGGCCGGCTGCCGGACGGCTGGTTCACCGGCCCGGTCGAGCTGACCATCGACCGCGACGAGATCACCGTGGTGGGCCCGCTCGCCGAACCCGACGCGGGGGAGGGCGACCCCGCCGCCGCCCGTGCCGGCCGGATCGCCCGCTTCCGCGAGGAGACCCGCCAGCAGCGCATGGCCATCGCCGACGCCGCCCAGGAGCGGTACGGCCGGTCAGTGGCGTGGGGTGCGGCCTGTGCAGACACCCGGGAGGTCTTCACCAACCTGTCGGTGCCGGTCATGACCCGGCTGCGCCAGCGCGAGCGGCTGGTGCTTGACACGCTGGTCGACGCCGGGGTGGCCCGGTCCCGGTCCGAGGCGCTGGCGTGGGCGGTCCGCCTGGTCGGGCAGCACACCGAGGAGTGGCTGGACGACCTGCGCACCGCGATGGCGGCGGTGGAGGAGGTGCGCGGTCGGGGGCCGACGGTCTCCTGAGCCGGCGTCGACGGAGCAGGTGCGCGGTCGCCCCGGTCGGCCAGGGACACTGGACGGCGTGCCCGTCGACGATCCCTCCGCCGCCACCGATGTCCTGGTCGTCGGAGCCGGGCCCGCAGGATCGGCGGCGGCCGCGTGGGTCGCCCGCACCGGTCGCGACGTCGTCCTGGCCGACGCTGCGGTCTTCCCGCGCGACAAGACCTGCGGCGACGGCCTGACGCCGCGCGCCATGGGCGAGCTCGACAGGCTCGGGCTGGGCGACTGGGCCCGCGGCAAGGCCCGCAACCGCGGGCTGCGCGCGGCCGGCTTCGGTCAGGAGTGGCAGCTGCCCTGGCCGGGTGGGGACTTCCCCGACCACGGCAGCGCCGTGCCCCGCACCGAGCTCGACGCCCGGATCCGGCAGGTGGCGCTGGACTCCGGCGCGGTGCCGCTGGACGGCGCCCGGGCCGTCGACGTCGAGCGGGACGGCGATCAGGTGCGCGCCGTCGTCTTCGAGCACGCCGACGGGACGCGGTCGACGGTCGCCTGCCGGCGGCTCGTGGTGGCCGACGGCGTGCGCTCGCCCCTCGGGCGCGTGCTCGGCCGGGAGTGGCACCGGAACACCGCCTACGGGGTGGCCGCGCGCAGCTACGTCCGCTCGGGACGCAGCGACGACGAGTGGATCAGCTCGCACCTGGAGCTGCGCGGCACCGAGGGGGAGCTGCTCTCCGGCTACGGCTGGGTCTTCCCGCTGGGCAAGGAGGCGGGCGAGGTGAACCTGGGCGTCGGCACGCTCGCCACCTCGCGCCGACCGGTCGGGGTGCAGCTGAAGTCGCTGCTCGAGTTCTACGCCGAGCGCCGCCGCGAGGAGTGGCAGCTGGACGGCGCGGTTCGGGACGTCACCTCGGCGTTGCTGCCCATGGGCGGCGCGGTGTCGGGTGTCTCCGGGCGCAACTGGGCCCTCGTCGGAGACGCGGCCGGCTGCGTCAACCCGCTCAACGGCGAGGGCATCGACTACGGCCTGGAGACCGGCCGGTCGATCGCCGAGCTGCTCGACGAGCCGGACTGGTCGACGGCGTGGCCGGAGACGCTCCGCAGGCACTACGGGGAGGCGTTCTCCATCGCCCGCCGCCTGGCCGGCCTGCTCACCCTGCCCCGGTTCCTCCCCGCGGCCGGGCCGGTGGGGATGCGCTCCCGCCCGCTCATGACAGTCGCGCTGCGGGTGATGGGCAACCTCGTCACCGAGCACGACCGCGACGTCGTCGCCCGGCTGTGGCGCACCGCCGGACGGTTCTCCGTCAGGCTGGACGACCGCCCGCCGTTCTCCTGAGCGGGCGCCGGGCGGCGAGCACCCGGGCCGCGATCAGCCCGCCGAGGGCGCCGAACAGATGTCCCTGCCACGAGACCCCGGGACGCGGCACCAGGCCGAACAGCAGAGTGCTGCCGTAGACCAGCGCCACCAGCAGCCCGATCGCGAGGTAGTGCAGCCGGTGGTCGAACAGGCCGCGGGCGACCAGGTAGGTGGCGAAGCCGAACACCACGCCGCTGGCCCCCACGTGCAGCGATCCCTCGGCGCCGAACAGCCAGGTGCCGAGCCCGCTCACCACGGTGACGATCGCCGTGACCGCCGCCAGGCGCGCCAGCCCGCCGAGCGCCACGACCGCGCCGAGCACCAGGAACGGCGCCGTGTTCGCGAGGAGGTGGCCGAAGTCCACGTGCAGCAGCGGGGCCAGCACGACGCCGGTCAGGCCGTCGGCCTCCCGCGGCTCGATGCCGAGCAGGTCGAGCCGGCCGCCGAGCACCAGGTCGACGATCTCGGCCACCCACATGACGCCGGCCAGCGTCACCACCGCGACCAGGCCGGCCCGGCGACCGTCCCGAGGTGGCGACGTCGGCGCGCTCAACCCGCGCTCCTCTCGTGGCCGGGGGTGGTCAGGAGAAGGGCGAGTTGTACATGGCGAAGTACACCGCGATGTAGTGGCAGACCGCGGCCACGACCGTCAGGGCGTGGAAGACCTCGTGGTAGCCGAACGTCCCGGGCCAGGGATCGGGCTTCTTGATGGCGTAGGCGACCCCGCCGAGGGTGTAGAGGACACCACCGACGGCCAGGAGCACCAGCGAGGTCACTCCGGCGAAGTGCAGGATGTCGGTCAGCACGAAGACGGCGACCCAGCCCAGCCCGATGTAGAGCGGAACGCCCACCCAGCGGGGCGCCGTCGGCCAGGTCATCTTGAGCGTCACGCCGCAGATCGCGCCGATCCAGACCACCGCGAGCACCCAGAACCCGGTGAGCTGGTCGACCGCCAGCAGCGCGAACGGGGTGTAGGTGCCGGCGATGAACAGGAAGATCATCGAGTGGTCGAGCCGCTTCATGACCCGCCACCCCCGCGGTGACCAGCGCCGACGGTGGTAGAGGGCGCTGACCCCGAACAGGCCGCAGATGGTCAGGCAGTACACGGTGACCGACAGCCCGGCGCGCGGGCTCTCCACGAAAGCCAGCGGGATGAGGACGGCCGACGACACGATCGCGCCGAAGAACGAGAACAGGTGCAGCCAACCTCGCATGCGCGGCCGGGTGTCCGGGTGGGTCCAGTCCCGATCGGCGAAGTCCTCGGCGCTCCACGCGCGATCGACCCGCTCGCCCTCGTCCAGGACGGCGGTGACCGCCTCCTGGCGCGGCGCCTCCAGTTCGGCGCTGTCGGCCTCGACCCGGACCGGCTCGTCGGCGGAAGGAGAGGTCGGCTTCATGCACCGAGATTACGGAAGCGGCGGCGCGATCTGCAGGGCCGCGGCTGTGACCTGTGCGGGTCCGTCGCCCTCCGGCGTGCGGGGATGAGCGGCGGGGCGGCGGTCACTAGGGTGGGCGTTCGTGGGGCTGCGGCACGTCGTGCGGGATGCGCTCACCCGCGTCTACGAGGCCCGCCTGGCGCGCGCCCTGGTCGACGCCGAGCTCCCGCGGCACGTCGGCGTGATCATCGACGGGAACCGGCGCTGGGCCCGCGCCATCGGCCTCGAGGACGTCAACGCGGGGCACCGCGTGGGCGCGGACAAGATCGTCGACCTGCTGCGCTGGTGCGACGAGGCCGGCGTCGGGGTGGTCACCCTCTTCCTGCTGTCGACGGACAACCTCCAGCGGCCCGAGCCCGAGCTCACCCCGCTGCTGCGGATCATCGAGGGCGTCGCCTGCGACCTCGCCGGACCGGGGCGCAACTGGCAGCTGCGCGCCGTGGGCGCGCTGGAGCTGCTCCCGGCCGAGACCGTCGCCGTCCTCAAGGAGGCGGAGGAGGACACCCGCGACCGGCCGGGGGCCAGCGTGAACCTGGCGGTCGGGTACGGCGGGCGGCGCGAGATCGCCGACGCCGTCCGCTCGCTGCTGGCCGAGCACGCCGAGCGGGGGACGACGCTGCCCGAGCTGATCGACCAGCTCGACGTCGAGCACATCTCCGAGCACCTCTACACCCGCGGCCAGCCCGATCCCGACCTGGTCATCCGCACCAGCGGCGAGCAGCGCATGTCGGGTTTCCTGCTCTGGCAGACGGCGCACTCGGAGTTCTACTTCACCGACGTGTACTGGCCCGACTTCCGCCGGGTGGACTTCCTGCGCGCGCTGCGCGACTACTCGGCCCGGCACCGCCGCTTCGGCGGTTAGCCGGACGGCTGCCAGACTGCCCGCATGAGCGCCGTAGCCGTCGACGTGCCCGCGGAGTACGTGCGTCTCGGGCTGCGCTTCGACCGGCTCGAGGCGGGCTTCGTGGACGCCTACACCGGTGATCCGCGGATCCGGGCGCAGGTCCTGGACGAGCCAGCCCCGACCCCGCAGCAGCTGCGCGACCGGGCGCGGGAGCTGCTCACCGAGCTCGACGCCGCGGGGCTGCCGGCCGACCGGACGGAGTTCCTGCGCGGCCAGCTGACCGGGCTGGAGTGCACGGCCCGGAAGATGAGCGGCGAGCCGGTCGGCTTCGTCGAGGAGGTGCGCAGCTACTTCCAGGTCGACGTCGACCTGGGGGACGAGGGCGTCTACGCCGCGGCGCACGCCGAGCTCGACGCGTTGCTGCCCGGCAGCGGCTCGCTGGCCGAGCGGTACGCGGCGCACCGCCGCCGCGAGGAGTGCCCGCCGGGCCGGCTCGAGGCCGCGGTGCACGCGCTGTCCAGCGCGCTGCGGGACCGGACGCGCGGGCAGTACGGGCTGCCCGAGGTCGAGACGGTCAGCTACGAGGTGGTCACCGACAAGCCGTGGTCGGGCTTCAACTACTACGAGGGCGACTACCGGTCCCGGGTGGCGATCAACGCCGACCTGCCGCACCGGCTCTCGCAGCTGGCCCACCTCGTCGCGCACGAGTCCTACCCGGGCCACCACACCGAGCACTGCCGCAAGGAGCGCGGGCTGGTCGAGCGCGCGGGCCGGACGGAGCACACGATCTTCCTCGTCAACACCCCGGAGTGCCTCATGGCCGAGGGCCTGGCCGACCTCGGCATCGAGGCGGCGGTGGGCGAGGGCTGGGGGCCGTGGTCGGCGGAGATCCTCGGTGACCTCGGGCTGCGCTTCGACGGGCACCTCGCCGAGCGGATCGCCGCGGCCGCCGCACCGCTGAACCGGGTGCGCCAGGACGCGGCGCTGCTGCTGCACGACCGGGGGGCCGACGTCGACGAGGTGGCGGCCTTCCTGCAGCGCTGGTCACTGGTGAGCGCCGACCGCGCCCGCCAGCAGATCCGCTTCCTCACCGATCCGCTGTGGCGGGCCTACATCTCCACCTACGTCGAGGGTCTCGCCCTGCTGTCGCGGTGGCTGGACGCACGCCCGGCCGGGCAGCCGGTCGCGGAGCGCTTCCTCCGCCTGCTCGACGAGCCGCTGACCCCGGCGGGCGTCGCCGGGGAGCTCGCGGTGGCCGGGACCCGGTGAGCCGGCGGGATCCCCGGCGCGCGCGGCTGCTCGGGGTGTGGACGGCCGGGTGGTTGGCCGTCTTCCTCCTCGCCGGCGTCCTGCGGCTGGGGGATCTCTCGGTGCAGTGGCCGGTGCTCGCCGTCCCGCTGCTGTGGCTGCTGGTCGCGCTCCGTCCTCGCCGCCGCCCGGCGTGGGAGCAGCACCGCCTCGACGGCGCCGAACACGACGAGGGCTGGGCCGACGAGGACTGGGACGACGGGAGCTGGGACGACGGCGGCTGGGACGACGGGGCCCTTCCACCGCCCGGCGCGGAGAACCGCACGGACACCGTCGAGCGGCCCGCGGTGCGCCCTCCCGGCCCCGACGACCGGCCGGGGTGGCCGCGCCGCGACTGATCCGGCGCGATCGATCCGGCGCCGTCCCGCCGCACGGGGCGACTGGGACGCGTGTGGCCCCACCAGGTGAACGTTGTGTTTCCGGTCGGGGTGCCTCGAGCGTTTTCGTCGGTGGGCGGTTCTAGCGTCGCAGGTGTTCGACCCGGAACTTCCCGGGCCGGACACGGGAGGCCCGGTTGGTGTCAGACGAGTTCGTCGACCAGGGGGGCCGGAACCCGGCTCCGCGCCGGGGCCCGGCCGCCTACGAGTCGGGGCGCCGCGCGCCCCACGGGAGCCGACACGTGACCACTCGCCGCACGTTCGTCCTCGACACCTCCGTCCTCCTCTCCGACCCGGGTGCGCTGCTGCGCTTCGGCGACTCCGACGTCGTGCTCCCGCTCGTCGTGATCGGGGAACTCGAGGACAAGCGGGACCATCCCGAGCTCGGCTGGTTCGCCCGCCGGTCCCTGCGGATGCTCGACGACCTGCGCATCCGGCACGGCCGCCTCGACGCCCCGGTACCGGTGGGGGAGGCCGGCGGCACCGTGCACGTGGAGCTCAACCACAGCGATCCGTCGATCCTCCCGGCGGGCTTCCGCAACGACAGCAACGACAGCCGGATCATGGTCGTCGCGCTCAACCTCCGGGCCGAGGGCCGCGACGTCCGCCTGATCACCAAGGACATGCCGCTCCGGGTGAAGGCGGCCGCCGTCGGCCTGGCCACGGACGAGTACCGCGTGCACGACGCCGTCGACACCGGGTGGACCGGGATCGCCGAGCTGTCGATCGGCGACGCCGACCTCGACGAGCTCTACGAGACCGGTCAGGTGTTCCTGCCCGACGCGGCGGAGCTGCCCACGCACACCGGGCTGGTGCTGCTCTCCTCGCGCGGGTCGGCGCTGGGCCGGGTGCTCCCGGACAAGCACGTGCGGCTCGTGCGCGGTGACCGCGAGGCCTTCGGGCTGCACGGCCGCTCCGCGGAGCAGCGGGTCGCCCTCGACCTGCTGCTCGACCCGGACGTCGGCATCGTCTCGCTGGGCGGCCGCGCCGGCACCGGAAAGTCGGCGCTCGCGCTGTGCGCGGGGCTGGAGTCGGTGATGGAGCGGCGGGCGCACAAGAAGGTGGTCGTCTTCCGGCCGCTCTACGCCGTCGGCGGGCAGGAGCTCGGCTACCTGCCCGGCAGCGAGGGCGACAAGATGTCGCCCTGGGCGCAGGCGGTGTACGACACCCTCGGCGCGCTGGTCTCGCCCGCGGTCCTCGACGAGATCGCGGACCGAGGACTGATCGAGGTCCTGCCGCTCACGCACATCCGCGGGCGGTCGCTGCACGACTCGTTCGTCATCGTGGACGAGGCCCAGTCGCTGGAGCGCGGGGTGCTGCTCACGGTGCTGTCCCGGCTCGGCGCGGGGTCCCGGGTGGTGCTCACCCACGACGTCGCCCAGCGCGACAACCTCCGGGTGGGGCGCCACGACGGCGTCGCGGCCGTCGTCGAGAACCTCAAGGGACACCCGCTGTTCGCCCACGTCACGCTGACCCGCTCCGAGCGCTCGCCGATCGCCGCGCTGGTCACCGAGATGCTCGAGGACCTGCCGATCTGACCGCCCGCTCCCGGGGCGCCGAGCGCGCCCCGGGAGCGGCGTCGGCCGTCGAGCCCTCAGCCGGTGGTGTCGGCCGGTGCCGGCGCCGCGTCGTCGGCCGGCTCGGGGGTGGCCCGCCGCTGCGGAGGCGTGCCCGAGGTGACCGCGAACCGGACCACAGCGACGACCACCCACCCCGCCGCCAGGCACCACGGCAACCGCAGCGTGACCTCCTCGGCGGTGAAGTCGCCGCGGAGGCCCAGGAGGAGCAGCGGGAGAGCCAGCACGAACGCGACCCCGAGCACGTCCCAGCGCAGCGGACTCATGCCGGTGCGGTCTCGAGCCGTTCGCAGAGGACCGAGGCCCACCGGTGGGGGGTGGCGCGCACGCCGTCGACGACGGCGACCGGCGCGGCCAGGCGGGCGAGCACCGCGGCCGGATCGGCGGACAGGTCGGTGTCGTGCACGATGAGCGCGTCGACCCGGCTGAGCCCGTCGATCCAGTGCTCGAGGTCCTCGGGCTTGCGGGTCGCCTCGACGACCGCCCACACCGCCACCGGCGACCAGATCGCGAGCATCTGCGACATCCAGTAGGCGTCGCTGCGCAGCGGCGCGTCCACGGCCACGATCGTCACCGTGCCGGTGGTCGAGGCGTCCTGGCGGCGGACCAGGGCCGTGTCGATCGTGCTCATCCGGCTGCTCTCGGGCACCAGCCCGACCAGGTCGCCCCGGGTGGCCCACTGCACGCGGTCGGGGTCGAGCCGGAGGGTCGCGGCGAGCGACCGCGCGGCGCGCAGCGTCTCCACGCCGGGGCCGACGACGAACAGCACGTCACCGGCGCCGGTCGGGAGCTCGGGTGCCTCCGGCAGCCGGGCGCCCAGGGCGCGGGTCAGCGCGGCGTAGGTCCCGACGGCGGCGACGTCGTCGGTGAAGGTCGGGCCGAGCAGCTCGGCCGGCACCCCGAGGTCGGTGAGCCGGGAGACGACCTCCTCCGGCGTGCTCGGCGGAGCGATGCGCACGCGCGCCGGCCGCGGCTGGACCAGCGGCGGGGCGGGCGGACCGAAGAGGTCCGGGCCGGCCTCCTCGATGAGGTCCGCCAGCTCGGCGAGCTCGGGCATCTCCGGGGTCTCCGGCGTCGCCATCAGCGGCGCGACGGGCAGCCGGGTGACGGTGGCCAGCGACGCCGGGACGGGGCGCGCCGCGGTCGGCTCGTCCGCGGCGCCCGCCGGTGCGGCCGTGCGGGACGACTGCGGAACGGGCGGGCGCGAGGTCCGCGGCGGCACGGGCGGGAGGCCGCGGCCGCGCGACGGCGCGCCGGGCAGCAGCGACAGCGGCGGCATGACGGTGGTGACGTCCATGGACAGCGACGTGGGCGCCGGTGCCGGGTCACTGGCGGTGCGGGCGAGCACCGGGGCCTGCTCCTCGCTCAGCTCGGCCTCGACCTCCGGCCGCTCCTCAACCGGCGCCTCGACGGCCTCGCTTTCGGTCATGACGGGGTCGGCCGTGGCGTCGGCCGTGACGTCG
>NZ_LWUA01000267.1 GCF_005222955.1 Blastococcus sp. CCUG 61487
GGTCGACGGCGGCGGCCGCGGTCGTGGCGAGCTCCGCCGCCTCCGGGGCGTCGTCGGAGGCGGTCCATTCCCCGCCCAGGACGCGGCGGACCGCGGCGTCCACGCCCGCGAGCCGGGCCTCCAGGGCAGCGTCCGGCGTCGCCATCCCCCACACCGCGGGCACCCGGCGGGCGACGAAGTCCGGCGCGAAACCGACGAACGTCGCGGTGACGACCGCGGGCCCGACCGGGCCGAGGGGCGCCGCGCGACCGGCGAAGTAGCCGGCCCAGAAGCCGCGCAGGCCGGCGGCCGTGAAGGCCGCTCGCGCCTCCTCGGCGAAGTAGGTGAGCGCGTGGAACGGCTCCCCCAGGCTCCACAGCAGCCGGGCGGTCCCCGGTGAGGTCAATGCTCGTCCTTCCGGTGGCTTCTCGGCCCCGTCCAGAGGCTCGCCGCGAGCGTGCGAGTGGTGGGGACGGGGTCCTCTTTCAGGCGCTCACGCTCTCGGGCATGCCCAGCCACTCGCGCCAGCGCGGGTCGACCGTCCGGTGCCCGAGCAGCCGCCAGGCGGCGCCGCTCGGGGTGCTCGGCGGGTGCGGGAGCTGCCAGCCCAGCTCGGCCAGCGAGTGGTCGGCCTTGGTGTGGTTGCACCGGCGGCAGGCGGCGACGACGTTGTCCCACGTGTGGGTGCCACCGCGGCTGCGCGGGACGACGTGGTCGATGCTCGTGGCGTTCCCGCCGCAGTAGACGCAGGTCTGCCCGTCGCGGGTGAAGACCGCGCGGCGCGAGAGCGGGACCGACGCCGGATAGGGCACCCGCACGTAGCGGGTCAGCCGGATCACCACCGGGACCGGCAGGCTGAGGCGCTCGGCGTGCACCACGTCGGCCGACGAGTCGACCGGTTCGGCCTTCTCGGCGATGACGAGCACGATGGCCCGCCGGCTCGAGACGACGCAGAGCGGCTCGTACGTGGCGTTGAGCAGCAGGGTGGCGCTGGTGGTCCCGGGCGAGGGAACGGGCAGGACCGATGGACGGTGGGGGTCGCGGCGCGGGCCTGGGTGACCCACCGACGTCGACCCGGACGCGGCGCGCAGCACGGATCACCTCCGGTCGCCGCGGACTGCCGGTGGCTCCGACACCCGCGGGCTGCACCATTCTGACCCGACAACAGCCGATCGGCGCTGCCTGATTTCGCCGGGCGGGCCGCCTGGGCGGGCGGCACCGCCTCTACGGTGACCGGATGCGCTATCCCGAGGCACCCCGGCTCGACCTCGTCGAGGAGCTCCACGGGCATTCCGTGGCCGACCCCTACCGCTGGCTGGAGGACGCCGACGACCCGCGGACCGTCGCCTGGAGCGAGGCCCAGGACGCGCTGGCCGCCGAGGTGCTGAGCGCTCTCCCGCACCGGCCGGCGTTCGCCGCGCGCATGGAGCAGCTCGTGCACGCCGGTGCCGTGGGCTTGCCCGCCTGGCGGGGTGGGCGCGCGTTCTCCACCCGCCGCGACCCGGGCCAGGAGCACGCCGTGCTGCGGGTCCGGGAGGCCGACGGCACGGTCCGCACGCTCGTCGACCCCATGGCGCTGGACCCCGAGGGGACGACGACCCTCGACGCGTGGTCGCCGTCCATCGAGGGCGACCGGTTGGCCTACCAGCTGTCCACCGGGGGCGACGAGGAGTCGCGCCTCTACGTCCTCGACGTCGCCACCGGCGAGGTGCTCGACGGCCCGATCGACCGCTGCCGCTACTCCCCCGTCGCGTGGCTGCCGGGTGGCGAGGAGCTGTTCTACGTCCGCCGCCTGGCGCCCGACCAGGTGCCCGCCGGCGAGGAGCAGTTCCACCGCCGGGTCTGGCGCCACCGCGTCGGGGCCCACCCCGACGACGACGTCCTGGTGCACGGCGAGGGCAGCGATCCCGCGAGCTACTTCGGGGTGCACACCAGCCGCGACGGCCGCTGGCTGGTCGTCTCCCGCTCGGTGGGCACCGCCCCGCGCGACGACGTCTGGCTGGCCGACCTCGCCGGAGACAGCGCCCTGCGCGAGCTCCAGGTCGGCGTCGACGCGCAGACCTCGGCGTGGGTGGCCCGCGACGGCCGGCTGTGGCTGATGTCGGACCGCGGGACCCCCCGCTGGCGGCTCGCCGTCGCCGATCCCGAGGACCCGACCACCTGGGCACCGGAGGCCTGGCGCGACGTCGTCCCCGAGCAGGACGGCGCCGTGCTCTCCGACGTGACCCTGGTCGACGGTCCGGACGGCGGCCTGCGGGTGCTCGCCGTGCACGCGGTGGACGCGACCGACCGGCTGTCGCTCTGGGCGGCCGACGGGTCGGGCCGCCTGCGCGAGATCCCCGCACCGGGCGCGGGCAGCATCGCCGGGGTCGTCTCCCGTCCCGAGGGCGGGACCGAGGCGTGGGTGGGCTACACCGACTACGCCACCCCCCCGTCGGTACTGCGCTGGGACGCCGCCACCCCGGGCGCGCTCGAGGACTGGGAGCGCGCCGCCGTCGCCGGCGCCGTCCCGGAGCTGACCGTCGTCGAGACGCACGCGACCTCGGCCGACGGCACCCCGGTGCACCTGTTCGTGCTGTCCGGGACCGGCACGCCGGACGCCCCGCGCCCGACGGTGCTCTACGGGTACGGCGGCTTCAACGTCTCGCTCACGCCGGCCTACAGCGCGCAGGCGCTCTCCTGGGTCGCCGCCGGCGGCGTCTGGGTGGTGGCCAACCTGCGCGGCGGCTCGGAGCACGGCGAGGAGTGGCACCGCGCCGGGATGCGCGAGCGCAAGCAGAACGTCTTCGACGACTTCGCCGCCGCGGCCGAGCACCTCGTCGCCGAGGGGTGGACGACGCACGAGCAGCTGGGCATCTTCGGCGGCTCCAACGGCGGACTGCTGGTCGGCGCCACCCTCACCCAGCGGCCGGAGCTCGCCGCGGCCGTCGTCTGCAGCGCCCCGCTGCTGGACATGGTCCGGTACGAGCTGTTCGGTCTGGGCCGCACCTGGAACGACGAGTACGGCACCGCCGAGGACCCGACGGAGCTGGGCTGGCTGCTCGGCTACTCGCCGTACCACGCGGTCCGCGAGGGGACGGCGTACCCGGCGGTGCTGGTCACGACCTTCGAGTCCGACACCCGGGTCGACCCCCTGCACGGGCGCAAGCTCGCCGCCGCGCTGCAGCACGCCACGAGCTCGCCGGCGCCCGTCGTCCTGCGTCGGGAGGTGTCCGTGGGACACGGCGCCCGGGCGGTCAGCCGGACCGTGGGACTGGCCGCCGACCAGCTCGCCTTCCTGGCGGCGCACACCGGCCTGACACCACGGGAGGACGCTGCGCGCGCCGATGGCTGACACCACCGCGACCGCCTGAGACACTTCGGGTAATGGACAGGTCACCAACCGTGGCCGCGGGGGGCTGCCGGTCATCCGGCGAGCGGTCCGACGGCTCGGCACCACGGGACGCGGGACGCGTGCGTCCTCCGTCGTCGGGGTCGTGGTGACGGCGGAGGCGCCGGAGGCGGCGCACGCCGTCCCGGCTCGCACGGCGACCTTCCGCGAGGTGTTCGCGACGCCGGAGTTCCGGCCGCTCTACGGCACCTTCCTGCTGTCGACGGCCGGCGACGAGCTGGCCCGGGTCGCGCTCACCGTGCTGGTCTACCAGCGCACCAACTCGCCCCTGCTGTCCGCGCTGACCTTCGCGATCAGCCACTTCCCGTGGATCATCGGCGGCCCCCTGCTGTCCACGCTGGCCGACCGGCTGCCGCGGCACCGCGTGCTGATCACCACCGACGTCGTGCGCGCCCTGCTGCTGGCCCTCATGGCTCTCCCGGGCATGCCGCTGCCGGTGCTGCTGGGCCTGTTGCTGCTCGTGTCGCTGTGCGCCCCGCCGTTCGAGTCGGCTCGGTCCGCGCTCATGGCCGACGTCGTCGACGGGGAGCGCTACGCCGTCGCGATCTCGCTCACGACCGTGACCCTGCAGGTGGCCCAGGTGGCGGGTTTCCTGCTGGGCGGAGCGCTGGTGGCGCTGCATCCCTCCCTCGCGCTGGGCATCACGTCGGCCGCGTTCGCGGTGTCGGCGGGCTGGCTCGCCGCGCGGCTGAAGCGCCGCCCGGCCCCGGCGCCGAACTCGGGGGGCTCGCTGTGGCGGGACACCGCGGCGGGCCTGCGCTTCCTCGGCGGGACCCGCCGCATGCTGGCGATCGTCGCCCTCCTGTGGCTCGGTGCGCTGTTCGGCAACGCCTGGGAGGGGGTGGCCGCGCCCCTGGCCGCGGAGCTGGAACGGGGCGCGGCGTCCGTCGGCGTGCTGCTGGCCGCCACTCCCTCGGGTGTCGTCGTCGGCGGGCTGCTGCTCGGCCGGTTCGTGCCGGCCGCCCGGCGGGAGCGGCTGGTCGTCCCGCTGATCCTGCTCTCGCTGGCCCCGCTCCTGGCCGGTGGCCTGGTGGTGGCCCTCACCGACGCCGGCGCGACGTCGTTCGGCGTGCTGCTCGCCTTGCTCTTCCTGAGCGGCCTGGGCGCGACCTGGTTCATCCCGCTCAACATCGCGTTCGTGCAGGCGACCCCGCCGGCGTACCGCGGGCGGGCGTTCGGCGTCGCGGTCAGCGGCCTGTACGGCGTCCAGGGGCTCGGCGCCCTCGCCGCCGGGCTCGCCGCGGAGGGGATCCTGCCCAGCGGGGTGCTGATGCTGTGCGGTGCGGTCGGAATGATCGCCGTCGTCCCGGCGCTGGTGGCCTATCGACGGACGCGGCAGGACCCTGCCGTCGCGGTCGAGGGCGAGGGAGCGGCACAGGCATGAGCGAGGCGAGGCGGTTGCCGTCGGCGCGGACCTTCTACGACGAGGTCGGCGGCTCGGCCACCTTCGAACGCCTGGTGGCCCGCTTCTACGCCACCGTCCGCACCGACCCGGTGCTCGCGCCGATGTACCCGCAGGACGACTGGGAGGGCGCCGAGGACCGGCTGCGCGGCTTCCTGGAGCAGTACTGGGGCGGCCCGACCACCTACTCCCAGGAACGCGGGCACCCCCGCCTGCGGATGCGGCACGCACCGTTCGCGATCGGGCCGGTGGAGCGGGACGCGTGGCTGGCCCACATGCGCGCGGCGGTCGACTCGCTGGAGCTCCCCGAGGACCAGGACGCCACGCTGTGGTCCTACCTGTGGAACGCCGCGCAGAGCATGCAGAACCGCTTCCCCGCCGACGGCGCCTGATGCCGAGCACCGACCTCGACTGGTGGCGGGACGCGGTCTTCTACCAGGTCTACATCCGCAGCTTCGCCGACGGGAACGGCGACGGCGTCGGTGACCTCGCGGGCATCCGTGCGCGGCTGCCGCACCTGATCGACCTGGGCGTCGACGCCCTGTGGATCACGCCCTTCTACCCCTCGCCGATGGCCGACCACGGCTACGACGTCGCCGATCCGCGCGACGTCGAGCCGACCTTCGGCGACCTGGCCGCGTTCGACGCGCTGCTGGCCGACGCCCACGCCGCCGGCCTGCGAGTGACCGTCGACCTCGTGCCCAACCACACCTCGCACGCCCACGAGTGGTTCGAGGCGGCGCTCGCCGCGGCGCCGGGATCGCCCGAGCGGGCGCGCTACCTGTTCCGCGACGGTCGCGGGTCGGACGGGGCCGAGCCGCCGAACAACTGGCCCTCGGTGTTCGGCGGACCGGCGTGGACCCGGGTGCCCGACGGGCAGTGGTACCTCCACCTGTTCGCCCCCGAGCAGCCCGACCTGGACTTCACCCATCCCGAGGTGCTCGCCGACCTCGAGGAGACGATGCGCTTCTGGCTCGACCGCGGGGTGGACGGCTTCCGGATCGACGTGGCCCACGGCATGGCCAAGCCCTCGGGGCTGCCGGACATGCTGCCCATGGAGGACACCGGGCTGCTCGCCGATCACGGGCCGGGTGACCACCGGTTCGACGACGACGGCGTGCACGAGGTGCACCGCAGGATCCGGCGGGTGCTGGACGAGTACCCCGGCCGGATGGCGGTCGGCGAGGTGTGGGTCTCCGACGACGACCGGCTGGCCCAGTACCTGCGGCCCGACGAGCTCCAACTCGCCTTCAACTTCAAGCTGCTCACCGCGGAGTGGGACGCCGAGGACCTGCGGACGGCGATCGAGCACTCGCTGGCCACCGTCGAGGGCACCCCGGCCCCGGCCTGCTGGGTGCTGTCCAACCACGACCGGCCCCGGCACGTGACCCGTTACGGCGACGGCATCGTGGGCACCCGGCGGGCCCGGGCGGCCGCGCTGCTGCAGCTCGCGCTGCCCGGCGTCGCCTACGTCTACAACGGCGACGAGCTGGGTCTGCCCGACGTCGACCTGCCCGACGAGGCCCTGCAGGACCCGATCTGGGAGCGCTCCGGCCGCACCGAACGGGGCCGGGACGCCTGCCGGATCCCGGTGCCGTGGTCGGGGGACGAGCCGTCCTACGGGTTCTCGTCGCGCCGCGACACCTGGCTGCCGATGCCCGAGGGATGGGATCGGCTGACCGTGGCGGCGCAGGCCGACGACGACGCGTCGATGCTGTCGCTGTACCGACGCGCCCTGGAGCTGCGCCGCACGTCGTCCGCGCTGCGCGGGGACGGGCTGGAGTGGCTGCCCGCGCCGGCCGGCTGCCTCGCGTTCCGACGCAGCGGCGGCCTGGTCTGCCTGGTCAACCTCTCCGCCGACGACGTGCCCCTGCCCGAGGGCGAGCTGCTGCTGGCGAGCACGGACGTGTCCGACGGCGTGCTGCCGGTGGACGCCGCGGTCTGGTTGCGGGCCTGACCCACCGCTGGATCGGGGCGCTCGGGGCGTAGTGCAGACTCTCCGATGCCCCTCGGTCCCCCGTCCGCTCGACGGAGGCCGACCCGCACTACCAGGAGGTTTCGTGGCCACCGCTTCGCTGCCGGCGCTGCCGTCACGTCCGCTCGTTCTCGCCGACCTCGTCCCGGACGTCCGCGCCCGCAACGCCGCGCTCGTGGCCACCGGCGTGCTGTTCACCGCGCTGATGGCGCAGGTCGCCGTGCCGGTGCCGGGGTCGCCGGTGCCGATCACCGGTCAGACGCTCGCCGTCGTGCTCACCGCGGCCGCTCTCGGGCCCGTGCGGGGCGTCGCGGTCCAGGTCGCCTACATGGCGTGCGCGCTCGTCGGGCTGCCCTTCTACTCGGAGGCCAGCGGCGGCGTGGACGCCGTCTTCGGCGCCACCGGCGGGTACGTGGTGGGCTTCATCCCCGCCGCGTTCCTCATCGGCCTCGCCGCCCGCCGCGGGGCCGACCGGACCGTGCTGAAGTCGCTGCCGCTGTTCGTCGCCGGCCAGGCCGTGATCTTCGCCGTGGGCGTGCCGTGGCTGGCCGTGGCCGCCGACATGTCCGCCGCCCAGGCACTGGACGCCGGCTTCTACCCGTTCATCCTCGGCGGCATCGTCAAGGCCGCGGTCGCGGCCGCGGTGCTCGGGACGGCCTGGAAGTTCCTCCGCCGCCGGTCCTGACCCCGACAGCGCACGACCCCCTGACGCCGCGGCGTCAGGGGGTCGTCGCGTCTCCGGGGCCGGGGCGTGTGCCCTCGTGCGGGGAACGAGGCGTCCGGGCGCCCGCCCAGGGCCCGCGTTCCCGGAACGAGGCCGCCGGGAACGGGCTCAGGCGGCCGGCTCGTCCGCGTAGCGGGCGAGGAACTCCTTCTCCTCCGGGGTGAGCCGGCGCGGTCGCCCCAGGTCGAAGTCGAACGGCACGATCATCGTGCTGCCGGTGACCGCGAGCTTGCCGTGGTCGAACAGCTCGTAGCGGCACACGAACGTCGCCGCCCGCACGTCGGTGATCCAGACGTCCACCTGCAGCGGCGTCGAGGAGTAGACGACCTGGCGCTTGTAGGCGATCTCGTGCGACGCGACGATCAGCCCGTGGCGCCGCCCGGTCCGGTGGTCGTGCTCGGGCCGCTCGCGGAACAGGCTGATGCGGGCCATCTCGAAGTAGCCGAGGAAGGCCACGTTGTTGATGTGCTGGTAGGCGTCCATGTCCGACCAGCGCATGGGAACTGCCGCGGTGTGCCTCACGCCGCCACCTTGTCATGGCGGCGTGAGGCCTTCGGTCAGTCGCGGGTGAGCTTGCGGTAGGTCGCGCGGTGCGGCCGCGCCGCCTCCGGTCCGAGCCGCTCGATCTTGTTCTTCTCGTAGTCCTCGAAGTTGCCCTCGAACCAGAACCACTTCGAGTCGCCCTCGTAGGCGAGGATGTGCGTCGCCACGCGGTCGAGGAACCACCGGTCGTGGCTGATGACGACGGCGCAGCCCGGGAACTCCAGCAGCGCGCCTTCCAGGCTGGTCAGCGTCTCGGTGTCGAGATCGTTGGTCGGCTCATCGAGCAGCAGCAGGTTGCCGCCCTGCTTCAACGTCAGGGCGAGGTTGAGACGGTTCCGCTCTCCGCCGGAGAGCACCCCCGCCGGCTTCTGCTGGTCCGGCCCCTTGAACCCGAAGGCGGCCACGTAGGCACGCGAGGGCATCTCGACGTTGCCGACCTTGATGTGGTCCAGACCGTCGGAGACGACGTCCCACAGCGTCTTCTTGGGGTCGATGCCGCTGCGGTTCTGCTCGACGTAGGCGATCTTGACCGTCTCACCGATCTTGATCTCGCCGTCGTCCGGCTTCTCCTCGCCGACCAGCATCTTGAACAGCGTGGTCTTGCCGACCCCGTTGGGGCCGACCACTCCGACGATGCCGTTGCGCGGCAGGGTGAACGACAGGTCGTCGATGAGCAGACGGTCGCCGAAGCCCTTGGTCAGGTTCCGTGCCTCGACGACGACGCTGCCCAGGCGGGGACCCGGCGGGATCTGGATCTCCTCGAAGTCCAGCTTGCGGTACTTCTCGGCCTCCGCCGCCATCTCCTCGTAGCGGGCCAGTCGCGCCTTGCTCTTGGCCTGGCGCGCCTTGGCGCCCGAGCGGACCCACTCGAGCTCGTCCTTGAGCCGCTTGGCGCGCTTGGCGTCCTTGGCCCCCTCGACCTGCAGCCGGGCGGCCTTGGTCTCGAGGTAGGTGGAGTAGTTGCCCTCGTAGGGGTAGGCCCGCCCGCGGTCGAGCTCGAGGATCCACTCGGCGACGTTGTCCAGGAAGTACCGGTCGTGGGTGACGGCGACGACGGTGCCGGCGTACTTCTCCAGGTGCTGCTCCAGCCAGGCCACGCTCTCGGCGTCGAGGTGGTTGGTCGGCTCGTCGAGCAGCAGCAGGTCCGGCGCCTCGAGCAGCAGCTTGCACAGCGCCACGCGGCGGCGCTCACCACCGGAGAGGACCGAGACGTCGGCGTCGCCGGGCGGGCAGCGCAGCGCGTCCATGGCCTGCTCGATGCGGGCGTCGAGCTCCCAGCCGTCCTGGTTCTCGATGACCTCCATGAGCTCGCCCTGCTCGGCCAGCAGCGCGTCGAAGTCGGCGTCCGGCTCGCCCATCGCCGCGCTGACCTCCTCGAACCGGGTCAGCGCGTCGCGCAGCGGCTTGACCGCCTCCTCGACGTTGCCCCGGACGTCCAGCTCCTCGTTGAGCGGCGGCTCCTGCAGCAGGATGCCGACGGTGGCCTCCGGCGCGAGGATCGCCTCCCCGTTGGAGGGGTGCTGCAGCCCGGCCATGATCTGCAGCACCGTCGACTTGCCGGCGCCGTTGGGCCCGACCACGCCGATCTTCGCGCCCGGGAGGAACGAGAGGGTGACGTCGTCGAGGATCACCTTGTCGCCGTGCGCCTTGCGCGCGCGGACCATCGTGTAGATGTACTGAGCCACTGGGCTGCCGAGCCTTCCGTCGTCTCGCGAGCGGGGGCGGGCCGCCGATCGCGACCCCGCCCCTCTGCGTTCTCGCCGCCGATCCTCCCAGCCCGGAGCAACTAGGCGTGCACGGGCTGCGCGGTGCGGTCGCCGGCGTCCAGAGAGTGCAACGTCTCGTCGACCACCTCGTAGTCCCGGCCGGGCAGATCCCCGGCCGGCGAGCCCGCGCCCTCTTCCTGCTCGCGCGGGATGCCGTCCGCGTCGGGCGCCGCGGCGGTCGTGCGCGGCGTCCGGCGGAACTCCGCGGTCCCACGGGCCAGGTTGGGCGCGACCGCGTCCGCCCGCACCTGCGGACGGCTGCGCCGGCCCTGGTCGGACTCCCACTCGTCGGTGCGGATGTTGCCCACGACGATGACCGGGTCGCCCTTGCTGATGCTGTGCGCGACGTTGCCGCCCAGCTCTCCCCAGCACTCGACGTCGACGAAGAAGGAGTGCCCGTCGACCCAGTCCTGGGTGGCGGGGTCGAACCGGCGTCCGGTGGACGCGACGCGGAAGTTGGTGACGCTGCCGTGCTGCGTGCGCTTGCGGGTCGGCGAGGTGACGACGTTGCCGACGACGGTGATTCCTGTGGCGCTCACGGTGCTCCTCGGGTCTGCTGCGCCGGGCGGCGCGGCCGGCGCGGTGCCGGCGTGCTCCGACCTTGCGGCGTGCGACCCGTGGCGCGGGGCCGAGCGGCCGATCTGTGGATCCGTCTCACCCCTGTGGACGCCCGTCGGCTCGGCGTCGGGATCCACTGCTGGGATGCGATGCGATGATCGGCGACCGAGCGCCCGTAGCTCAGGGGATAGAGCAGGTGTCTTCTAAACACTTGGTCGCAGGTTCGATTCCTGCCGGGCGCGCTCGTCCGCGCCCTCGAGGGAAGGGTGGAAACGGATGTGAATCGGCCTCTCGACCCGGGTAACGGGCCCCCCGCCGGACGGGGGCGGCATCGACCCTGCAGGCGTGCAGCGAGATGCGAGGTGCCATGGGCATCAGGGGGTACGGCCGGTCGTCGGGGCGGAGCGCGGGCCGGCAGAGCCGCTGGCTGCTGCTCGCGGCGTTCGTCCTCGCCTGGGCCGGCCTGATCGGCGGCGTCCGGGCGGGCGACGGCGAGGGCGGTCTGCGCGAGGCCGACGCCGAGACGGCGGTCGCAGCACCGGAGGAGGACGAGGAGGTCTCGCCGCTGTCCGAGGGTGCGCCCAGCGGGGTGGTCACCCTGCCGGCGGCTCCGGTCCGCGTGGACGAACCGCAGCCGGCCACGCCCGTGGTCATCTCCGGCCTGGCGGAGAACGGTATCCCGAACGTCGCGCTCAACGCCTACCGCGTCGCCGCCACCCGGATGAACTCCTCGAAGCCGGGCTGCGGCATCGAGTGGTCGCTGCTCGCCGCGATCGGCCGCGTGGAGTCCAACCACGGCCGCTACGGCGGGGCCGTCCTCAACCCGGACGGCACGTCCACCCCCGAGATCCGCGGGCCCGCCCTCGACGGCGGGAAGTTCGCCCACATCTCCGACAGCGACGGCGGCCGGTTCGACCGCGACACGCAGTACGACCGCGCCGTCGGCCCGATGCAGTTCATCCCGACGACGTGGCGCTCGTACGCGGTCGACGGCGACGGCGACGGCGTCTCGAACCCCTTCGACATCGACGACGCCGCGCTGGCGTCGGCGAACTACCTCTGCACCGCCGGCGGTGACCTGCGCACCGCCGTCGGCCAGCGCCGGGCGGTCTTCGCCTACAACCACTCCGACGAGTACGTCGCCCAGGTGCTGGCGCTGGCCCGCGCGTACGGCTCCGGCGTCCCCGTCGACTCGCTGCCGCTGCGCGGCGACACGACCAGCCCGGTGCCTCCGCCCACCGGCAACTACCGCCTGCCGGCCGCGCCGGGACCGGCGATCGGCGCCTCCGACCGGACCCCCGCCTCGGGTGACACCGTCCCCGTCCAGACCGGCGGAGCCGCGCCCCCGCCGGCCGGTGAGCCCGCTCCCCCACCGGGCGGACCACCCCCGGCGGCCGCACCGCCCGCCGGCGGCAGCTCGCAGCAGGGCAGCGGAGGCGGCTCGCCGCCGCCCGCTCCCCCACCGGCGCAGGGAGCGCAGCCCGCTCCGCCGGCTCCGGCCCCCTCGCCGCTGCCGGTGCCCCTCCCGGCGCCGCTCCCGCCACCTCCGGCGGCTCCCGCCAACCCGCTGCCATCGCTGCAGGACCCCCCGCCGCTGCCTCCGCCGCCGGCGCCGGTGGCGAACCTGGTCGAGGGAGTGACCTGCAACGTGGCGGGCAACCTCCTGCCGGATCTCCCGGGGCTGCCGGAGTGCCCGAGGTAGGCACCGCCGGCTGACGGCGCGGACCGGTTCCGGCCCGGCCTCCGGGCGCGGGGTCGCCCCGTGGGTAGCGTGGATCGCCCGGGTGCCCCTGCCCCGCCACCCCCAGATCAGGACGCGAGGTCGACCCCATGCTGCCCGCCGTGCGACCCGCGACCGTGCTGCGGACGGCCCTCGTGATCGCGACGCTGCTGACCGCGGTGTCGCTGTGGATCCGGATCGCCGCCCTGGACCAGCACGACACACCCGGCTTCCGGGACGTGCGGAACCCCAGCGGCCTGGCGGTCGCCTACCGGCTGTTCAGCGTCGACGACGAGGCCAACATCCCGACCTGGTTCTCGGTGATCCTGCTGGCCGCGATCGCGGCGACCAGCCTCGGGATCGGCGTGCTGCAGCGCAGCCGGCGGGCGCCGCTGCACCGCTACTGGCTGGGCCTGGCCGCGGTCTTCGGCTACCTGTCGCTCGACGAGCTGTCCGTCGTGCACGAGGAGCTGATCTGGCAGATCGGGGACCTGGCCGACTCCGGAGGCGTGTTCACCCACGCCTGGGTCGTCGTCGGCGGCCCCCTGGTGGTCGTCTTCGCGCTGGTCTACCTGCGGTTCCTCTGGCGGCTGCCGCGGCACATCGCGCAGCTCCTGGTGCTCTCCGGCGCGCTGTACGTCGGCGGCGCCCTCGGCCTGGAGATGGCCGGAGGCCCGCACGTCGGCTTCAACACGACGTACGTCCTGCTGACCGGGGGTGAGGAGTTCCTCGAGATGGTGGGCGCGGCGGTGTGCCTGTACACGGTCATGCGCTACGCCTGGGAACTGCTGCACGGGACCGAGGGCGCGCCCGCGCACCCCGCTCCGACGGCTCAGCGCGACGTGGGCGGGCGGAACACCGCGAACGGGTCGGTGACCTCGAGCTCCGGGGAGACGAACCGGTAGAGCGCCGGGGGCCGCCCGCCGGCCCGCCCCGGAGGCGCGAGCTCTCCCGTGGGCTCCAGCACGCCGCGGCGCAGCAGCACGCGCTGCAGGTTCGTGGCGGTGACGTCGTAACCCAGCGCGGCGACGTAGACGTCCCGGAGCTCCGCGATGGTGAACGACGGCGGCGCCAGCGCGAACCCCAGGTTCGTGTAGGACAGCTTCGCCCGCAGCCGGCCCAGCGCCGACAGCACGATCGAGCCGTGGTCGAACGCCGTCGTGGGCAGCGCGTCGACCGGGTGCCAGGCGGTGTCCTCCGGCAGCACCACGTCCAGGTGCGAGGGGATCAGCCCCAGGTACGCCGTCGCCACCGTCCGGCCCCGCGGATCGCGGCCCGGATCGCTGCGGGTCTCCAGCTGCTCGAGGTGACCGAGGTGCGCGACCTCCACCTTGGCCGCCAGCTGGCGGGCGACCGAGGCACCGAGGGTCTCCTCGGGCAGCAGCGGCCCGCCCGGTAGCGCCCAGGCGCCGGCGAACGGCTCGTTCGGCCGCTGCCACAGCATCGCGTGCAGCCGCGCCGACCGGACCTGGAGCACCACGGCGAGCGCCTGGTGCGGATAGGCCGGCCGTTCCGGCGAGGACCACACGGATGCCATACCGGGAATGCTAAGGTCTCCCAGGAGTTTTCGCCTGGTAGTCAGAAACCCTCACTCGCACGGAGGTTCCCGTGACCGCGACGCTGCCCGCCACCACCGCCGGCTGGACGCCCGACCAGTGGCAGGACTGGCGGGACGAGGTGCGCCGGCTCGCCCGCGAGAAGGACGCCGTCGTCCTCGCGCACAACTACCAGGCCCCGGAGATCCAGGACGTGGCCGACCACGTCGGCGACTCCCTCGCCCTCTCCCGCCTCGCCGCGGCCAGCGACGCGAGCACGATCGTGTTCGCGGGTGTCCACTTCATGGCCGAGACGGCGAAGATCCTCAGCCCCGAGAAGACGGTGCTGGTCCCCGACGCGAACGCCGGCTGCTCGCTGGCCGACACGATCACCGCCGACCAGTTGCGCGCCTGGAAGGCCGAGCACCCCGGCGCGGTCGTCGTCTCCTACGTCAACACCTCCGCCGAGGTGAAGGCCGAGACCGACATCTGCTGCACCTCGTCCAACGCCGTCGAGGTCGTGGAGTCGGTCCCGGCCGACCGCGAGATCCTCTTCCTCCCCGACCAGTTCCTCGGCGCGCACGTCCAGCGGGTCACCGGCCGGGAGAACATGCGCATCTGGATGGGCGAGTGCCACGTGCACGCCGGCATCTCCCCCACCGACCTGCGGGCCAGCGTCGAGGACAACCCCGACGCCGAGCTGCTCGTCCACCCGGAGTGCGGCTGCGCGACGAGCGCGCTGTGGATGGTGTCGGACGGCCAGCTGCCACAGGAGCGGGTGCACATCCTCTCCACCGGCGGGATGCTCGACGAGGCCCGCCGGACGACGGCGAAGCGGGTGCTGGTGGCCACCGAGATCGGCATGCTGCACCAGCTGCGGCAGGCCAACCCGACCACGGCGTTCGAGCCGGTGAACTCCCGCGCCGCCTGCCCCTACATGAAGATGTCGACCCCCGAGAAGCTGCTGCGCGCGCTGCGCGAGGGCCGCGACGAGGTCACCGTCGACCCGCAGATCGCCGCCCGCGCCCGCGCCGCGGTCGAGGCCATGGTCGCCATCGGCACGCCGTCGCCGGTCGGTGAGTGAGGTGACGGCCGGGATCGCCTCCCTCGGGCCGTCGGTCGTCGCCGCGCTGCCCCTGCCCGCCGCCGAGCGCGAGCAGGTCACCGACGTCGTCGTCGTGGGCAGCGGGGCGGCCGGGCTGATGACCGCCGTGGCGCTGGCCGAGGCCGGGCGCGCGGTCACCGTCGTCACCAAGGGCGAGCTCGGGGCCGGCAGCACGCCGTGGGCGCAGGGCGGGCTCGCCGCCGCTCTCGGCGCCGACGACGACGCCGAGCTGCACGAGCGCGACACGCTGGTGGCCGGCGCGGGGCTGTGCGACGAGGCCGCCGTGCGGACGCTGGTCGCCGAGGCGCCGCGGGCGATCGCCCGGCTGCAGGAGCTCGGCGCCCGCCTCGACCTCGACGCCGCCGGC
>NZ_LWUA01000268.1 GCF_005222955.1 Blastococcus sp. CCUG 61487
GTCCACCTCCCCCGAGCTGCCCGCGGTGAGCCACCAGGCCAGGCTGGCCATCGGCACGCCCAGGGCCGCGACCAGCAGCGCCCCGAGCACGGCGGGCGCGGCGATCAGGCCGGCGCCGCGGAGCTCGCGCGGGGAGCGCCGGCGAGCGGCGCCCGGGCCCAGCCGGGCGAACCGCGCCCGGCCCCGGCTGCGCAGCTCGGCGGTCACGACCAGCGCGGTGACCGCCACGAGCAGCAGCGACAAGGTCGTGGGGACGAGCCGGGTGAAGCTGTTCTCCATCGAGATCGCGATCGACCGGGTGAGGGTCTCGACGCGCATGATCGCGACCGACCCGAAGTCGGCGAGCACGTAGGTGACCGCCAGGAGACCGCCGGCGGTCACGGCCGGGCGCAGTTGGGGCAGCACCACCCGGCGGAACACCGTCCGGGGCGAGTGCCCGGCGGCCCGCGCCACCTCTTCCCACGCGGGATCGAGGCCACGGAGCGCGGCGACCACCGGTAGGTAGACGTAGGGGTAGCAGCACAACGTGAGCACGAGCGCGGCGCCGGCGAAGCCCTGGACCGCGGGGACCGCGGCCAGCCAGGTGTAGGCGGCGACGTACGAGGGGACCGCCAGCGGCAGGGCGACGAGGATCGCGAACGTCCGTCGGCCCGGGAACTCGAACCGCTCGACGATCCAGGCCGCGCCGACGCCCAGGACGATGCTGCCGGCACCGACCACGGCGGCCAGGCCGAGCGTCGTCACCAGCAGGTCCCGCGTGCGCGGGCGCAGCAGGACGTCGACCATCTCCCCCGCGTTGAGCCCGGCGGCGACACCGATCAGGTGCGCCAGGGGCAGCAGCACCAGGGCGCAGGAGACGACGGCCGCCGCGAGCAGGCCGCGCGGTAGCCGCCGCCGTCCCGGCAGCGTCCCGCCGCGAGCCGCAGGGACCCCCGCCTCCGTCAGCGGCGGCAGCACCTCCGGAACCCCGGTGCCCCAGGGGGCACCGGGGTCCGGTGGCCGGCCGGCCGCACTCGGCCGCGAGGTGAGGACGTCGCTCAGGTCAGACCCACCCGGTCGAGCAGATCGAGGGTCCTGGACAGGGAGGCGAGTTCGTCGAGGTCGATGTCCGGGGAGTCCAGCTCGTCGAGCGCGGGCAGCTCGGCCGCCGTCGGCACCGCCGAGGTCATCGGGTACTCGTAGGTCTCGTTCGCGAAGTACTCCTGCGCCTGCTCCGAGAGCAGGAACTCCACGAGCGCGAGGGCGTCCGCGGACCGGTCGGTGGAGCTGACCACACCGGACCCGCTGACGTTGACCAGGGAACCGGCCTCGCCGTCCTGCAGGTAGTGCAGCTGGGCGGTGACGTTGTCGGCACCGACCTCGACGGCCCGCTCGAACCAGTAGTAGTGGTTGATCAGCCCCATCGGCACCTCGCCGGCGTCGACGGCCTCCAGGATCTCGCCGTTCTTGCTGTACACCGGCGCGTCGGTGTCGACGAGCGCCTGCACGAACTCCTCGGCGGCGTCCTCGCCCTCCTGGACGCGCAGCGCGGTCACGAAGGCCTGGAACGAGGCGTTGCCCGGCGCGATGGCGATCTGGCCGGCGAAGCGCTCGTCGACCAGCTCGGCGGTGGTCTGGGGCAGGTCCTCCTCGGCGATCAGCTCGGGGTTGTAGACGACGACACGGGCGCGGCCGGTGACCGGCACCCAGCGGCTGTCGTCGTCCGCGTACGCCTCGAACGTCTGCCCCGTGACGTCCTCGGGAAGGTCGGCGAGGCAGCCGGCGTCGGCCAGGGCCCCGAGGGCACCGGCGTCCTGGAGCAGCACGACGTCCGCCGGGCTGTCGGCCCCCTCGGCGAGCAGCTGCGCGGTGATGGAGGGCGTCGACCCGTAGCGCACGGACAGCTCGGTGCCGGTCGCCTCGGTGAACTCCTCGAGCAGCGGGGCCACGAGCTCCTCGTTGCGGCCGGAGTAGACGACCAGGGCGCCCTCGTCGACCTCCACCGCCCCGGCGTCGTCGTCGATCTCCCCGTACGCGACCGCACCGGCCTCGCAGGTGCTCTCGGGTGCGGGCGCGGCGTCGACGTCATCGGCCGAGGACTCGCCGCAGGCGGCCAGGCCCACGCCCAGGACGGCGATGGCGCCTACGGCCACCCCCCGGAGCAGCCCGGTGGATCGGCGGCGGGGCAGGACGTTCGGGGACATTCCGGGCTCCAGGCTGTTCATGGGTCAGGCCGACGTTGCTTAGGTGAGGCTAAGCATAGATCTCAGCGGGTTCTCTCCGGGGGTGGCGCGACCCCCCGCCCGGGTGGCCCCGCCGCCGCCGAGGTGCTGGTGGGACGGGAGGTCAGTAGCGTGGTGCGAGATGACTGGCCGCGCTGATCTCCGCCTCGGCATCACCGATGTCGCCCCCGTCGTGTCCTGCGGTTCGTTCTCCGCACGCGCCGTGGTGGGCGAGCACGTCCCGATCACCGCGACGGTGTTCCGCGAGGGGCACGACGCCGTCGCCGCGAACGTCGTCTGGACCTCCCCGGACGGCGAGGCCGGCCCGTTCATCCGCATGGCCAAGCTGCCCCCCGAGCCCGACCGCTGGATCGCCACGGTCGTCCCCGACCGCGAGGGCCGCTGGTCGTTCCGGATCGAGGCCTGGAGCGACCCGCTGGAGACCTGGAAGCACGCCGTCGAGGTGAAGGTGGAGGCCGGCCAGGGCGCCGACGAGCTCGCCAACGACCTCGAGGAGGGCGCGCGGCTGCTCGACCGGGTCGCCAAGGAGGCCGAGGAGGACTGGCGGGGCCGGGTCGAGGCCGCCGCGGCCGCGCTGCGCGACACCTCCCAGGAGCTCACCGTGCGCATCGCCCCCGCACTGGCGGCGGGGCTGCAGCAGTACCTGCGCGAGCACCCGGTGCGCGAGTTGGTCACCCGCTCCCCCGACCACGAGATCTGGGTCGACCGGAAGACGGCGCTCTTCGGCTCCTGGTACGAGTTCTTCCCCCGGTCCGAGGGGCCGGTCGTGGGCGGCACGCCCACGCACGGCACCTTCACGACGGCGGCCGACCGGCTGCCCGCGATCGCCGACATGGGCTTCGACGTGGTCTACCTGCCGCCGATCCACCCGATCGGCCGGGTCAACCGCAAGGGCCCGAACTCGACCCAGTTCCCCGGCGGCAACCCGCACGAGGTCGGCCCGGACGACGTCGGCTCCCCGTGGGCCATCGGCAGCGCCGAGGGCGGCCACGACGCCGTGCACCCGCAGCTCGGGACGATGGAGGACTTCCGCGCCTTCGTGGCGCGCACCCGCGAGCTGGGCATGGAGGTGGCGCTCGATTTCGCGCTGCAGGCCGCGCCGGACCACCCGTGGGTCGCCGAGCACCCGGAGTGGTTCACCACCAAGCCCGACGGCACGATCGCCTACGCGGAGAACCCGCCGAAGAAGTACCAGGACATCTACCCGATCAACTTCGACAACGATCCCGAGGGCATCTACGCCGAGTGCCGTCGCGTCCTGCAGGTGTGGATCGACGCCGGGGTGAAGATCTTCCGCGTCGACAACCCGCACACCAAGCCGCTGAACTTCTGGCACTGGCTGATCTGGGACGTCAAGCAGAGCCACCCCGACGTGCTGTTCCTGGCCGAGGCGTTCACCCGGCCGGCGATGATGCACCAGCTCGCGCGGCTGGGGTTCACCCAGTCCTACACGTACTTCACCTGGCGCACCGAGCGCGGCGAGCTCGAGGAGTACGGCCGCGAGCTGGCCGCCCACAGCCACTACATGCGGCCCAACTTCTTCGTGAACACCCCGGACATCCTCCACGAGTCGCTGCAGTTCGGCGGCCCGCCGATGTTCAAGATCCGGGCGGTGCTCGCGGCGATGATGAGCCCCACGTGGGGCGTCTACTCCGGCTTCGAGCTGTTCGAGCACGTGGCGGTCAAGCCCGGCAGCGAGGAGTACCTGGACAGCGAGAAGTACAAGCTGCGCCCGCGCGACTGGGCCGGCGCCGAGGCCTCCGGCCGGAGCCTGGCGCCGTACCTGCGCCGGCTCAACGAGATCCGTCGCGCGCACCCGGCGCTCCAGCAGCTGCGCACCCTGCACTTCCACCCGGTCGACAACCCGAACCTGCTCTGCTTCTCCAAGACCGATCCCGGGTCGCAGGACGCCGTCCTCGTCGTGGTCAACCTGTCCAGCAGGGACACCCACATCGGGACGACGGCGCTGGACCTCCCCGTCCTCGGACTGGACTGGCACGAGCGGTTCGGCGTCACCGACGAGCTCAGCGGCGCCCGGTACGACTGGGGCCAGTTCAACTACCTGGAGCTGGACCCGCACCGGGAGCCGGCGCACGTCTTCGCACTCGAGCTGCCGCGCCAGGTGCAGTTCCCCGCACCTGTCTCCTGAAGTCAGGACCCCGCCCACCCGCCGTTCGACTCGAGGGGCCGATCCTTCCGATGTCCGTTCCCGTCCCTGACTTCCCCGACAGCCGCTCCGCGCTGCCGCCTCCCGGCACGGATCCGGAGTGGTACAAGCGCGCGGTCTTCTACGAGGTCCTGGTGCGCGGCTTCGCCGACAGCAACGCCGACGGCGTCGGCGACCTGCGCGGCATGATCGACAAGCTGGACTACCTGCAGTGGCTCGGCGTCGACTGCCTGTGGCTGCCGCCGTTCTTCGCCTCGCCCTTGCGCGACGGCGGCTACGACGTCAGCGACTACACCGCGGTGCTGCCGGAGTTCGGTGACATCGAGGACTTCCAGGAGTTCCTCACCGAGGCGCACTCCCGCGGCATGCGCGTGATCATCGACTTCGTCATGAACCACACCTCGGACCAGCACCCGTGGTTCCAGGCCAGCCGCACCGACCCCGACGGCCCGTACGGGGACTTCTACGTGTGGGCCGACGACGACACCGGCTACGCGGACGCCCGCATCATCTTCGTCGACACCGAGAGCTCGAACTGGACCTTCGACCCGGTGCGCAAGCAGTACTTCTGGCACCGGTTCTTCTCACACCAGCCCGACCTCAACTTCGAGAACCCCAAGGTGCAGGAGGCGATCATCGACGCCCTGCGCTTCTGGCTGGACCTCGGCGTCGACGGCTTCCGGCTGGACGCCGTCCCCTACCTCTTCGAGGAGGAGGGGACCAACTGCGAGAACCTGCCGCGCACCCACGAGTTCCTCAAGCACGTGCGCAAGGTGGTCGACGCCGACTACCCGGACAAGGTGCTGCTCTGCGAGGCCAACCAGTGGCCGGCCGACGTCGTCGAGTACTTCGGCGAGAACGGCGACGAGTGCCAGATGGCCTTCCACTTCCCGGTCATGCCGCGGCTGTTCATGGCCGTCCGGCGGGAGCAGCGGTTCCCGATCTCGGAGATCATGGCGCAGACGCCGGACATCCCCGACAACTGCCAGTGGGGCATCTTCCTGCGGAACCACGACGAGCTGACCCTCGAGATGGTCTCCGACGAGGAACGCGACTACATGTGGGACGAGTACGCCAAGGACCCCCGCATGAAGGCCAACATCGGCATCCGGCGGCGGCTGGCCCCGCTGCTGGACAACGACACCGACACCCTCGAGCTGTTCACCGCGCTGCTGCTGAGCCTACCCGGGTCGCCGGTCCTCTACTACGGCGACGAGATCGGCATGGGCGACAACATCTGGCTCGGTGACCGCGACGGCGTCCGGACGCCCATGCAGTGGACCCCGGACCGCAACGGCGGGTTCTCCACCGCCGACCCGCAGCGGATGTACCTGCCGCTGAACCAGGACCCGGTGTACGGCTACCAGGTCACCAACGTCGAGTCCCAGCTGCGCAACACCACCTCGCTGCTGCACTGGACCCGCCGGATGATCCAGGTGCGCGGCCAGCACCCCACGTTCGGCCTGGGCACCTTCGAGGAGATCGGGTCGCGCAACCCGACGGTGCTGTCGTTCGTCCGCCGGTTCGGCGACGACGTCGTCCTGTGCGTGAACAACCTGTCCCGGTTCCCGCAGCCGGTCGAGCTCGACCTGCGCGAGTTCGAGGGCTACACACCCGTCGAGCTCACCGGCCGGGTGGAGTTCCCGCAGATCGGCGTCCTGCCCTACATGCTCACCCTCGCCGGGCACGGCTTCTACTGGTTCGAGCTGTCCAAGCCGGTGGAGCCCGAGCCCGACGAGATCGAGGACTGGGAGACCACCGGCAGCAGCGCCGTCGCCGACTCGCTGCTGGCCGGGGGCATCGTGAGCGACGCCGAGGAGACCGTCGGCGAGAACCTCCCCGAGGGCGACGCGGAGGTGACCCGGTGACCGCGCTGGCCGATCTGCTGCGCGAGTGGATGCCCGGGCAGCGGTGGTTCGGGAGCAAGGGCCGCGAGTGGGCCGGCATCACCGAGGAGGGGTTCTTCCTCGACCGCAGCGAGCCGGTCCTGTCGGTGCACCGGGTGACGATCACCTACGCCGACGGCGGCTCCGACACCTACCTGGTCCCGCTGTCCTGGCGCGACCACGCCGTCGAGGACCTGGCGTCGGCGTTCGTGGGGTCGGTGACCAACGACGGCCAGGAGTCCTTCGCCTACGACGCGATGCGCGACCGGGACGCCACGACCCCCTGGCTGATCCACCTGGCCAACGCCTCGACGGTCGGGCCGATGCACTTCCACCCGACCGGCGTCGCCCACATCCCCGAGGGGCTCCCCGGCGACGTCCTGTCCACCGAGCAGAGCAACACCTCCCTGGTCTACGGCCAGGAGGCGATCTTCAAGCTGTTCCGCCGGCTGGAACCCGGGCTCAACCCCGACGTCGAGATCCACGACGCCCTGCGGAACTCGGAGAACCCGCACATCGCGCCGCTGCTCGGGCACATCGAGATCGACGATCCCGACCCGTCCCGCCCGCCGGCGACGGTGGCGATGCTGCAGACCTTCATCCCCAACGCCAGCGACGGCTGGCGGCTGGCCACGGCCAGCTTCCGCGACCTCTACGCGGAGGGCGACCTGCACGCCGACGAGGTGGGCGGGGACTTCGCCGCCGACAGCGAGCGGCTCGGCGCGGCGACGGCGTCGGTGCACACCGACATGGCCGCCGCGCTGCCCACCCAGCCCGCCGACCGGGACTGGTTCGCACTGGTCGCCCGCCAGATGGCCGAGCGGCTCGACGCGGCGATCGAGATCGTGCCGCAGGTGGCCGAGCACGCCGACGGGATCCGGAGGCTCTACGCCGCGGTGGCCGAGAGCACCGAGCCCGTCGTCCGCCAGCGGGTGCACGGCGACCTGCACCTCGGCCAGGTGCTGCGGACGGCGACCGGCTGGATCGTGCTGGACTTCGAGGGCGAGCCCGCCCGGCCGCTGGCCTCCCGCCGCGAGCTGGACAGCCCGCTGCGGGACGTCGCCGGGATGCTGCGCAGCTTCGACTACGCGGCCCGGCACCTGCTGGTCGAGCAGCCCGAGGACGCCCAGCGCGCCTACCGGGCGCAGGAGTGGGCGGACCGGAACCGCGCCGCGTTCTGCACCGGGTACGCCGAGGCCAGCGGGCTCGACCCGTGCGGAGAGTCACCACTCCTTCGGGCGTTCGAGGCCGACAAGGCGGTTTACGAGTGCGTCTACGAGGCACGGAACCGACCGCACTGGCTGATGATCCCGCTCCACTCCCTGTCCCGGCTCACCAGTCGCGACTGACGCACACGGCACCGGAGGACGAGACGATGAGCAGCCCTGACCGAGAGGAACCGGTGGCCGGCAACGACGAGCTGCAGCGCGCCGTGGAGGACCGGGTCGCCGCGGCCGAGGCAGCCGCCGGCGGCGAGCCGGTGATCAACGCACCGGCGAAGAAGACGGCCCGCAAGGCCGCCGCCAAGAAGGCACCGGCGAAGAAGGCCGCCAAGCGGACGCCGGCGAAGAAGGTCACCGTGACCGGCAACGTCGCCCCGCCCGGCGACACCACGACCGACGAGCAGCCGAGCACCGCCTCGACGGCACCCGAGGGCGGCCCCACCACGGTGCCCCCGGTGGTCGCGCCCGCGCCGATCGCCGAGCCGGGCGACGGGACGGGCACTCCGGCCGGCCCGCCGGACCCGCCGAGCCCCGACCCCGCGGAGCCCAGCAGCCCGCAGGCTCCCGACGACGACGCCGCCGCTGCTGGTGCTGCGGGCCCCTCGCCCACCGGGCTGGCGGCTCCCGGTGAGCAGCCCAGCCTCGACGAGCCGGGCGAGGACGACCTGCGCGCCATCGTCGAGGGGTGGGCCCACGACCCGCACCGCGTGCTCGGCGCCCACCAGGCCGGGGACGGCTGGGTCGTCCGGACGCTGCGCCCGGACGCGGTCTCCGTGACGGTGCTGGACGAGGACGGCGGGCGCTACGAGGCCCGCTCCCTGCACGACGGCGGGATCTTCGAGGCGACGCTCCCCCAGCAGCCGGGCGACTACCGGATCGAGGTCGTCTACCCCGACGGCCAGGGCGGCAACAGCACGCACACCGTCGACGACCCGTACCGCTGGCTGCCCACGCTCGGCGCGATGGACGAGCACCTGATCCGCGAGGGCCGCCACGAGCGGCTCTGGGAGGTGCTCGGCGCGCACGTGCGCCGCTACGAGACGCCGCGGGGCACCGTCGAGGGCGTCTCCTTCGCCGTGTGGGCGCCGGCCGCCCGCGGGGTGAAGGTCACCGGCGACTTCGACTACTGGCAGGCGCGCGCCTACCCGATGCGGTCGCTGGGCTCCTCCGGGGTCTGGGAGATCTTCATCCCCGGGGTGCAGGTCGGCAGCCGCTACCGCTACCACGTGCTCGGCGCCGACGGGCAGTGGCGGGAGAAGTCCGACCCGCTCGCGTTCGCCACCGAGGTGCCGCCGCTGAACGCCTCGGTGGTCACCGAGTCGACCCACGAGTGGAACGACGACGCCTGGCTGGCCGAGCGGGCCGCGGGTGGCTGGCACGAGAAGCCGATGAGCGTCTACGAGGTGCACGCCGGCTCGTGGCGGCAGGGGCTCTCCTACCGGGAGATGGCCGACGAGCTCGTCGACTACGTGAAGGCGGCCGGCTTCACCCACATCGAGTTCATGCCGCTGGCCGAGCACCCCTTCGGCGGCTCCTGGGGCTACCAGGTCACCTCCTACTACGCGCCCACGTCGCGCTTCGGCAGCCCGGACGACCTGCGCTACCTGATCGACCGCGCCCACCAGGCCGGCATCGGCGTCATCGTCGACTGGGTGCCGGCGCACTTCCCCAAGGACGAGTGGGCGCTGGCCCGCTTCGACGGGACACCGCTCTACGAGCACGGCGACCCGCGCCGCGGCGAGCAACTGGACTGGGGCACGCTCGTCTTCGACTTCGGCCGCTCGGAGGTGCGCAACTTCCTCGTCGCCAACGCGCTGTTCTGGTGCAAGGAGTTCCACGTCGACGGCATCCGCGTCGACGCGGTGGCCTCGATGCTCTACCTGGACTACTCCCGCGACGAGTGGGTGCCCAACCAGTACGGCGGCCGGGAGAACCTCGAGGCGGTCGCCTTCCTGCAGGAGTTCAACGCCACCGTGTACCGCGAGGTCCCGGGCGTCGTGACGATCGCGGAGGAGTCCACCGCCTGGCCCGGCGTCACCCGGCCGACCCACCTCGGGGGCCTGGGCTTCGGCTTCAAGTGGAACATGGGCTGGATGCACGACTCGCTCTCCTACGTGGAGCGGGAGCCGGTGTACCGGAGCTACCACCACGGCCAGCTCACGTTCTCGATGCACTACGCCTACTCCGAGAACTACGTGCTGCCGATCAGCCACGACGAGGTCGTCTACGGCAAGGGCTCGATGCTGCGGAAGATGCCCGGAGACCGGTGGCAGCAGTTGGCCAACCTCCGCGCCTTCCTCGGCTACATGTGGGCTCACCCGGGCAAGCAGCTGCTCTTCATGGGCTCGGAGTTCGCCCAGGACTCGGAGTGGGCGGAGAGCCGCTCGCTGGACTGGTGGCACCTGGACGACCCGGCGCACCGGGGCATCCTGCAGCTGGTCACCGACCTGAACGCGCGCTACCGAGAGCTGGACGCGCTCTGGTCGCTCGACGTCGACCCCGCCGGCTTCCGGTGGATCGACGCGAACGACGCCGGCGGCAACGTGCTGTCGTTCCTGCGCTTCGGCACGGGGACCGAGGACGACCGTGCCGCGGTCGCCTGCGTGGTCAACTTCGCCGGCAACCCCCACCACGAGTACCGGGTGGGGCTGCCCCGCCCGGGCATCTGGCGGGAGGTGCTCAACACGGACGCCGAGGGCTACGGCGGCTCCGGGGTGAGCAACTACGGCGGCGTGGAGGCGGTCGAGGAGCCCTGGCACGGCCAGCCGTACTCGGCGACGGTGTCGGCACCCCCGCTCGGGACCGTCTGGTTCCTCCACGAGGGCTGAGCGGACACCAGGGGGTGGCGGGCGCAGGAGGACGGCGGGCGGCACTGCTTCCCGCCGTCCTCGCCTGCCTGCTGGTGCTCACCGGCTGCTCGATGGTCGTCGTGGGGCAGGCGATCCCCGCCCTCCCGCCGGTCACCGATGCCGAGCCCGGAGAGATCGAGGTCGTCGGCGCGACCGACCAGGAGGTCGACGTCCTGGCGCGCAACGCCCTGGCCGATCTCGAGACCTTCTGGGCCGAGCAGCAACCGGCCGTCTTCGGCCTGCCCTTCGAGCCACTGGAGGGCGGCTACTTCAGCGTCGACCCGGGCGACGTCGACCCGCGGCTGTACCCCACGGGGATCGGCTGCGGCGCCGACCCCCGCGAGGTGGAGGACAACGCCTACTACTGCCTCGCCCGGGAAGCACCCAACTCCGACGCGATCAGCTATGACCGGACGTTCCTCGGCGACCTCGGTGCGGACTTCGGGCGCTTCATCCCGGCGCTGGTGATGGCGCACGAGTTCGGGCACGCGGTGCAGGCGCGGGTCGGCTCGCCGGAGTTCTCGATCCTCGTCGAGACCCAGGCCGACTGCCTGGCCGGCGCCTGGTCGCGCTGGGTCGCCGACGGCGCGGCCGAGCACACGGTGCTGCGGACGAGCGAGCTCGACGACGTGCTGCGCGGCTACCTGCTGCTGCGCGACCCGGTCGGCACCAACCCGGGGCAGCCGCAGGCGCACGGCTCCTACTTCGACCGGGTCTCGGCGTTCCAGGAGGGCTTCGAGCTCGGCGCCGAGGCGTGCCGCGACAACTTCGACGTGGCCCGCCCCCTGACCCAGGACCGGTTCCGCACCGTGGGGGAGATCGAGACCGGGGGCAACGCGCCCTACGAGGTGCTGCTGGACATCGCTGCCGAGACGCTGCCCCAGGCCTGGGCGTCCGCCCTCGGCGACGACTTCCGGCCGCCGTCCGTCGAGCGGTTCGACGGCGAGGCGCCCGACTGCGCCCCGGACCCCGGGCTCGATCTCGTGTACTGCCCCGACGACGGCCTGGTCGCCTTCGACGAGACGGACCTCGCCGTCCCGGCGTACGAGGAGCTGGGCGACTTCGCCGTCGCCACCGCCATCTCCCTGCCCTACGGGCTGGCGGTGCGCGACCAGCTCGGGCTCTCCGTCGACGACGAGGACGCCGCCCGGTCGGTGGTCTGCCTCAGCGGCTGGTACGCCGAGCAGCTCTACAGCGACCCGCTCGGCGCCGACGGGATCTTCACCTCGTCGATCTCACCGGGCGACGTGGACGAGAGCGTGCAGTTCCTGCTCACCTTCGGCAGCGAGCCGGAGGTGCTCCCCGGCGTCGACCTGACGGGCTTCCAGCTGGTCGACCTGTACCGGGCCGGGTTCTTCGAGGGCCTGGACGCCTGCGGGCTGTAGACCCGTCAGAACAGCGCGGTCGTCAGCGCCCGGCGGGCCGCGGCCACCCGCGGGTCCTGGTCGCCGACCACCGAGAAAAGCTCGACGAGGTGCCGACGGGCCTGGTCGCGCTCCTCGCCGGCGGTCCGGCGGATCACGTCGAGCAGCCTGTCGAAGGCGGCCTCGATGTTGCCGGTGCCCAGCAGGAAGTCCGCGGCGCGGGTCTGCGCCGCGACGTCGTCCGGTGCGGCGTCGGCGGCGGCCAACGCGTCGGGGCCGGCCTCCTCGGCGCGCCGGAACAGCTGCACCTGCCGCAGCGCGATGCCAGCGTCGGGGTGGTCGGGCTCCTCGGCCAGGATCGCCTTGTAGGCCGCCTCCGCGGCGGCCAGGTCGCCCCGCTCGAGCGCGGCCTCGGCGGCGTCCAGCCGCGGGTCCTCCGCCGCCGGCGCCTCGCCGGCGTCGCCGGGCACGGCCCCGCCGGTGGTGGCCCGGACCAGCTCGGTGACGAACTGGCGCGCCTGCTCCTCGGGGATGGCGCCGTTGAACTCGGCGACCAGCTGCCCCTGCCAGACGGCCTTCACCGCGGGGATGCCCTGCACCCGCAGGCCCTGGGCGAGCGCGGGGTTGGCGTCGACGTCGACCTTGGCCAGGACCCAGGACCCACCGCCCTCGGCGGCGAGCCGCTCGAGCACCGGGGAGAGCTGCTTGCACGGCCCGCACCACTCCGCCCAGAGGTCCAGCACGACCGGGACCTGGAAGGAGCGGTCGAGCACCTCGGCCTGGAACGTGGCCTCGGTGACGTCGACGACCGCGCTCCCCGGGGCGCCCGCCGGGGCGGCGGCGCTCGGCGGCGGCGCCGCCTGGGCACGGGCGGCCGCCTCCGAGCGGGCCTTCACGGCGGCGAGGTCGACGGCGCCGGCCATCGCGGCGGCCATCTGCGCCTGCTGGGCCTGCGCCCGGGGGTCGGGACGTCCAGGACGGGTGGGCTGCATGCCGGCGATCATCCCACTCCGCGTCACCTCGGGCGGTGGCCGGTGAACGCCACCACCTGCTGGAACGTCGGACGGTTCTGCCAGTCGACGTCGCGCACGCCGACCACACCCGTCGCCTTGGCGCGGATGTCGTCCTGGTGCTTGTCGTAGGTCAGCTCGGCGAGCGACCCGGCGCCCTGCGCGGCCAGCGTCCGCTCGATCGCGCCGCTCAGCGACGCCCGCAGGTCCTCGGTGCACTGCGCGGCGTCGCCGCCCCCGCAGTAGCTGCGGGACCAGGCGCCGTCGTCGTCGCCGCCGAGGTCCCGGACGACGTAGCCGTACCAGGCGACGTTGTTCCAGGCCGAGCCGAGCCCCTGCCGCGGGTGGTCGTCCAGCCGCTGTGGCAGCTCGGTGACCAGGTCCCCCAGCGTGCCGCGCAGCAGGTCGTGCGCCACCGAGTCGACGCTGCCGTCCTCGGCCGCTGACTCCCACCAGGCGTCGAACAGCGCGATCGCCGCCTGGTCGTCGTAGGCGCCGTCCCTGTCCGCGTCGATCCGGTGCGCCCCGCGGGCCTGCCAGTCGCGCAGCAGCGCCGTCGCCTCGGCCAGCGCCGGGTCGTCGCCGATCGTCTCGAGCAGCGCCGGGAGCGTTTCGACGGCGCGGACGTCGACGGTCGCGGCGTCCTGCACCAGGGCAACGAGGTCCGTGGTCGTCACGCCGCCGTCGCCGACCAGCGCGTCGAGCCGGTCGGACAGAGCCAGGCTGCGCTGCACCGGACCCCAGCCCCACGTGTCGTCGGCCGCGGCCCAGCCCGGTGCGGGCTTGTTGTTCCACGAGACCAGGTAGCCCGAGGGCGGGTTCACCTGCTGCGGATGGTCCTCCGCGGCCAGCCAGCCCTGCCAGTCGTACTCCTCGCCCGCCCACCGCGGCAGGTGCGGGTCGGTGCCCTCGGCGCGCACGGGGACGAGGCCGGAGGAGTAGAACGCGATGTCCCTGTCGTCGGCGTAGAACCAGTTGAAGGTGTAGTCGATGGCCTCGGCCGCCTCCTGGAAGCTCTCGGCGTCCCGGACCCGGTCGGGGTTGCCGAACCGCTCGAACCCGATCACCGAGTCGAGCTCCCGCCCGTAGGTGCTGCGCTGCAGGACGACGCCGACCGGCTCCCCCCCGGCGGTGGTGCGCAGCTGCACGATGCCCTGCTCGGTGCGCAGCACGAGGAAGCGCAGCGTCTGCGGGGCACCGATGCCGCCCAGCGTCGGCAGCGCCACCTGCTCGTGCACGTGCCGGTCCATCGGGACGCAGCTGTCGCCGTCGAGGTAGCCCTCGGACTCCACCGTCGCCGGGCCGCCGGCCGGGTCGCACAACCGGACGACGACGGTGTCCACGTTGTCGTGGTTGGCGCTGGTGGCCGACCACGCGTAGTCGACGCCGCGGCCGAGCTGGACGACGAGGTTGGTGCCGGCGAAGGAGACGCCGCGCGCCTCGATCCCGGGGGCGACGACGGCCTGCTCGGTGAGCAGCTGCGGCGCGTAGTAACCGGTCTGCGGGCCGAAGACGGCCCGCGGCTTGCCGTCGTCGGTGTGCTCACCGGCCACGAGGGCGGCGTTGCTCATGCCGTCGCCGGCCGCGCCGAGGTCGAGCGTGCCGAACGGGCCGGTGATCCGCTTCGGCGCGGGCGCCAGGGCTCCGCCGAGCGAACCGAGCGACGGGAGCGGGATCGGGGAGCCGCCGGCGTCGGAGCCGGTGCCGGGCGCGGTCGGGCCGTCGAGATCGGGCAGCGCGACACCGGGCAGCGTCGGGTCGACCGGCGTGCCGCCCCCGTTGGGCGCGGCCTCCGATCCCGTCGTCGGCGCCTGGGGGTCGTCGGCCGAGCGCAGGTCGTCGAAGATCCGCCGTCCCTCGTCGTCCCCGAACTGCTGCTGGAGCTGCTGCAGCCAGCGGGCGTTGGCGTACTCCGCGCCGCCGCCCTTGCCGAAGATGCCGCCGACCAGCGAGGCGATGTAGACGATGTCGGCGCGGTCCCAGTCCTCCGGGAGCTTCTGCAGCGCGACGTACTCGACCGGGCAGTGCGCGCCGAGCACCAGGCCCGGGCAGAGCGCCCGCTGGCCGGCGTTGATCCCCTCGAGGTAGGCGTCGGTGGCACGGAGCAGTGCCGCGCCCTCCTCGCCGAAGCGGGCGGCGACCTCCTCGACCTGGGCGGCCGCCTCCTCCTCGGTGTAGAACGCGGTCCGGACCTGCTCCTGGTCCATCGCGATGTTCTCCTCGCTGGGGCCGAGGAACTCCGCGGCCCGGCCGGCGCCCACGTGCCGCAGCACGTCCATGAGGAACATCCGGTCCTGCGCGCCGGCGTAGCCGGAGGCCCAGGCGGCCAGCTCGCGCGTCTCCGCCTCGATGTAGGGCACCCCGAAGGCGTCCCGCCGGATGACGACGCCCTCGCGGGGGCGCTCGATGCGGACCGCGTCCTCGTCGGACAGCGTGAGCGGGGCGTCCTTGTAGAACTCGCCGAGCCGGTCCTCGGTGAGGGCATCGAGGTCGGCGGCGTTGAGCGCGTCGTACATCTCCAGCTGGTCGGAGAAGTTGACCGGTGCGTTCCGGCCGTCGACCGCCTGCCGGCCCAGCGGGTCACCGAGGATCGCGCCCACGGCGGCGGGCAGCGGCATCCCGCCCGACTGGCCGGGCGGCAGGATGTTGCGCACCCCGCCGTACTCGGTGGCCTGCTCCTCGTGGGCGACGGCGGTGTTCGGCACCGCCAGGCCGACGACCGCCACCGCCCCTGCCACCAGCACTGTTGCGATCCGCACGACGTTCCTCCGAGGTCGGGGGTATTGCCGTGCCTCAACGACACACCTACCTGTGGGTTACGTCACCGGATCCACGTCGGCCACGTCACCGGCGCCCAGCCGCACCTGGCGCAGGATCTCGAACAGCGTGACCTGCTCGGCTTCCGGCAGGTCGCCGAGCCCGAACTCGAGCTCGGTGAGCGCGCGGGTGGCGACCTCCACCACCTCGCGCCCCCGGGCGGTGATGGCGGCCAGGACGCCGCGCCCGTCGGCGGGGTTGGGCCGCCGGTCGACGTAACCGGCCGCCACCAGCCGGTCGATCGCGTTGGTGACGCTGGTGGGGTGCACCATCAGCCGGCTGCCGATGACCTTGAGCGGGAGCTCGCCGCGGCGGCTGAACGTGAGCAGCACGAGCACCTCGTACCGGGCGAAGGTCAGCCGGTGCGGCTTGAGCACCTCGTCGAAGCGGGCGAGCAGGATCTGCTGGACGCGGAAGACGCTCGTCGCGGCCCGCATCGCCGCGGCCGGGCCGAACCGTTCCTCCCACGTCTCCCCCGCGCGCTCGATCGGGTCGAACGGCAGCCCCAGCGGTCGGACCATGCGCGCGACGCTACCGGGGCGTCATGGCGCTCACCGAGATCTGCCCCCGGCCGGCATCCCCCGTCCGGGACACCGGCAGGACGCGCATTTCGCCGATGGGCCCTGTGGATACCTCCGGTCAGAGTGCTCCCGATCGGCCAGGGTGCCGGGGTGCCACCTCTGCCGCACCGCCCTCCCCCGCTGTCCGGCACCGTCTTCCGCGGCTCGACCGTGGTGCGGGACGGACTCCTCACCCGGCACCAATTGCAGAGCAGCGCATGGCGCCGTCTCTTCCCGGACGTGTACGCCGACGCCGACCTGCCGGTGACGCACGCGCTACGGGCCCGCGCGGTCCTGAACCACCTCGTCCCGGGCGCTGTCGCCGCCGGCCGCACGGCTGCCGTGCTGTGGGGCGTCGACCTCGCCGGACCGGACGACGACGTCGAGTGCATCCTGCCCCCGGGTTCGCGCGCGCGATCGATCGCCGGCACCCGCCCCAGTCGCCGCCGACTCCACCGGGACGACGTCGTCCGACGGCAGGGCCTCCTCGCGACGAGCGGCGTCCGTACGGCAATCGACCTCGCGCGCACCCGCCCGCTCGATGCCGCCGTGATAGCGGTCGACCGGTTCCTGCAGCCGGGCACAGCGCTCCTCGACGACGTCCGGGCCTCGGCCTCGGCGCTGGCGGGGCGGGACTGCCGGCACGTGCGAGACGTGGTCGGCCTCACCGACGGGCTCGCGGGGTCGCCGCAGGAGACCCGCGTCCGGCTGCTCCTCCACCGGTCCGACCTCCCGGCGCCCGTGGCGCAGTACGTGATCCGGGTGGACGGTCGCTTCGTCGCACGGGTCGACTTCGCGTGGCCCGATCTGCGACTGGCCCTCGAGTACGACGGCGCCTGGCACGGGGAGCCGGGTCAGTTCGCTCGGGACCGCGATCGGCTCAACCGGCTGACCGAAGCCGGGTGGGTGGTCGTCTTCGTGACCGCCGCAGACCTGCACCATCCCGCGGGGCTCCTGGAGCGCATCCGTTCGGCCCTCGCATCGAGATGCGCGATCGGCCGCTGACCCGCGGCCGGGAGAGCGGCTCGGCGCAGATCTCGCCGCAACGGCGTCGACGTGACCCGGTCCACATCGACCCGGTTATTCCCAGTGCCGGCGCGGCTTGTCGACCCGTCGACTGCTCGACAAGCCGCCTCCCGGGTTGAGGCCCCCTGCCCCAGTTCCTACCGTGGTCGGAGCCGGCCGGGTGGTCGTCGCCCGACGAGGGTGGCCCCGCGCCGGTACCGCCGGACGGACGCCGCCCGGGGTGCCTGCCAGGCGCCCGGCGAGCCGCGGCCACGACGCCGCCGTCCCGCCCCTCACTCCCCCATAGCCCCGTGGCCCTGTGCTGCGTCGTGCCGGGGGCCCGGCGGACGAACGGAAGGAGAGCCGCCCCATGGCGACCACTCGCCCGACCCAGTCCCGCCTCCTGCGCCGCACCGGCGCCGGCCTGCTCGCCGGCGCCGCGGCCTCCCTGACCCTGGTCGGCGTCCCGGGCACGGCCGCCGCCGTCGAGCCCGTCCCGGCGCAGGCCGCGGCACCGGCGCCCGCGCCGGCCCAGGTCGCCGTCGACACCGCCTACGCCCAGGTCGGGAAGGGCTACCAGTACGGCGGCTCCGGTCCCGACAGCTTCGACTGCTCGGGCCTGACCCAGTTCGCCTACCGCGCCGCCGGCATCGAGCTGCCGCACTCCAGCCGCGCCCAGTCGGAGATGGGCGTGACGGTGCACCCGTACGACATGCAGCCCGGCGACCTGGTCTTCTTCTACTCGCCGGTGAGCCACGTGGGCATCTACATCGGCGACTCGAAGATGGTGCACGCGGGCAGCGAGTCCACCGGTGTCGAGATCACCGATGTCGGCATGCCGGGCTTCACCGTCGCCAAGCGCATCGTCTGATCGCCGGCCGCTGCGTCCGGCTCAGTGCAGGGCCGGGCGCAGCGGCGGGACCTCGCGCACGCCGAAGACGTCCCGCAGCGCGGTGCGCGCGGCCAGGTCGCCGCACATGCCGTGCACCGCGGGCCCCGGCGGGGTGGCCGCCGACGCGAGGTACACGCCCCGCACCGGCGTCCGGTAGGTGTTCCACCGCGGCACCGGCCGGGCGAGCATCTGCCGCAGCGTCGCCTGGCCGTTGGAGATGTCGCCGCCCAGGTAGCTGGGGTTCCACTGCTCCATCTGGACGGCGGTCTTGGTGGCCCGCTCGACGATCGTGTCCTTGAAGCCGGGCGCGAACCGCTCGACCTGGTCCTCGATCGCGGCGGTCATGTCGACGTCCGACCCGTGCGGCACGTGCACGTACGCCCAGAAGATGTGCCCGCCCTCGGGCGCCCGCGACGGGTCCGGCACCGTCGGCTGCACGGCGAGCACGTAGGGCTTGTCGGTGAGCCGCCCCTCGTTCGGCGCCCGCTCCCCCGCGATCGTCTCCTCGAGATCGCCCGCGACGTGGATGGTGCCCGCCCGCCGCACGTCGGGGTTCGCCCACGGCACCGGCTCGGACAGGATCCAGTCGATCTTGAACACTCCGGCGCCGTGCTTGTACCTGCGCACCCAGCGGCGATAGCCCTCGTTGAGCCGGTCCCCGGCCATCGCGACGAAGTCGCCGGGCGAGGTGTCCAGCAGCACGGCCGGGATGCCCTCGAACTCGCCCAGGTCGGTCACGCGGTGGCCGGTCACCACCTCGCCGCCCTGCTCCTCGAGCGCGGTGACCATCGCATCGGCCAGCTTCTGGGAGCCGCCCTCGATCAGCGGCCACCCGACGTGGTGCGAGAGCATCGCCAGCAGCATGCCGAGCGCGGAGGTCAGCGGCTGGCTGAGGTCGAGCATGCCGTGCGCCGCCGCACCGGCGATGAGCGCCTGACCCTCGTCGGTGTCGAAGTACCGCTGCGAGAGCCACCGCACGTTGGGCAGCCCGGTGAGGGCGAACTTCGTGATCTGCGGAACGCTCCTCGTCGGCAGCGAGCGCAGCCGGCTGGACAGGAAGAAGTCGATGACGTCGGTGCCGTGCTCGACCAGCGGCCCGAACAGCCGGCGGTAGGCGTCGGCGTCCGCGCCCAGCCCCGCAGCTGTCTCCTCCAGCGAGCGGAAGGACAGCGCCGCCGCGCCGCCATCCAGCGGATGGGCGAAGTTGACCTCGGGGTGCACGTAGCGCACGCCGCGGCTCTCGGCGTCGAACTCCCGGAAGAACGGCGCCGCCACCGCCATCGGCTGCACGGTCGAGCACACGTCGTGGTGGAACCCCGGCCGGATCAGCTCCTCGGTGCGCATCCCGCCGCCCGGGCGCTGTCCGGCGTCGACCACCTGCACGCGCAGCCCGGCCGCGGACAGCCGCAGGGCCGCGGCCAGGCCGTTCGGGCCAGCCCCGACGACGACGGCGTCCGGTCGTCCCGCGAGCCCACTCACCCGGCGATCCTCACACGGCGCCGCGGATGCGCAAGTTCCGTGGCCCGTGAGTCGGCCTGGTGCGCCTGGGGCGACCCGCGCGCGTGCCCGTGGCCGGCCGCGCCCCGCCGGACCTAGCCTGCGCCGGTGCAGTCCTCCGTACTCCCCCCACCGACGGCCGAACCCGAGGTGCTCCGGCTCTCCCCGTCCGCCCGCCGGCGGCGGATGGCCGCCGTGCTCGTCGTCCTCGGGCTCCTCCTGGCCGGCACGGTGTGGGGGGACGACGACGAGTTCCCGTTCGGCCCGTTCCGCATGTACTCCACGCGCAACGACCCGAACACCCCCGTGATCTCCACCCGCGCCGTCGGCGTGACCGCCGCGGGCGAGGAGGTGCGGCTGTCGGGCGGCCAGGTCGGGCTGCGCCGCGCGGAGTTCGAGGGCCAGATCGGCCGGCTGCGCGAGCACCCGGAGCTCCTGGGACTGCTCGCCGAGGCCTACCTCGAGGCCAACCCGTCGGCCCCCGACCTGGTCTCGGTGCAGGTGATCCACCGCAAGTTCGGGCTGTCCGGCGGGCGCCCGACCGGCGAGTACACCGACACCGTCGTGGTCGAGCACGAGCTGGCGGACGACGAGTGAGCACCGAGTCCGGAGCGCCCGCCCTGCCGACGTCGTCGCGCTGGTGGTTCAGCCCCGTCCCGCTGGCCCGCGTCGCGGTGTTCCGCGTGCTGGCCTACCTGTTCATCCCGATCGACGTCTTCCTCACCACCGCGTGGGTGAAGGCGCACGCCGACGTCCCCACCGAGTGGTACCAGCCGGTGCTCATCGCCCGGCTGCTGCCGCTGCCCACACCGACGCACACGGTCGTGGTCGTCGTGCAGTGGGCGCTCGTCCTCGCCGCCCTGGCCGCCGCCACCGGACGGGCGCCGCGCGTGCTCGGGACGACCGTCTTCCTCCTGTACCTGGAGTGGATGGTCATCGCGATGAGCTACGGGAAGGTCGACCACGACCGGATCGCCTTCCTCGTGGCCCTCGCCGTCCTGCCGACGATCGGTCGGGCGCGGTTCCGGGACCGGCGACTGTCGGAAGCTGCGGGCTGGGCGATGGCGGCGGTGTTCGTCTCGGTCATGCTCACGTACTTCCTGGCCGCCTGGGCGAAGGTCCGGTTCGGCGGCTGGGACTGGCCCACCGGCTCCACGCTCACCCGGGCGGTGCTGCGCCGCGGCACGGACCTCGCCGACTGGACCGTGGACGTGCCGTACCTGCTGCCGTTCGCGCAGTGGGCGATCCTGATCCTGGAGTTCCTCGCCCCGCTGATGCTGCTCGTGCGCAGCGACCGGGCCAGGGTGGCGCTGGTGGCCTTCCTGATCGGCTTCCACGTGATGACCTACGCCGGCGTGCAGATCATCTTCCTGCCGCACTGCATCGCGATCCTGTCGATCCTGCCGTGGGAACGGCTGACCGCGCGGTTCGGGCGGCAGCCGGTTCAGAGCCTGGCGACGAGTTCGTCGGCGGCGCGGTAGGGGTCGGTCTCCCCGGCCACCACCTGCGCGGCCAGCGCATCCAGCGCGGTGCTGCCGCGCAGATCGCCGATCCGCTCGCGCAGGGCCGCCAGCGCGATCGCCTCGATCTCGCGGGCCGCCCGCTCGGCCCGGCGCCGCTGCCCCTCGCCGGAGGACTCCAGCCACAGCCGGTGCTCCTCGACCCGGGCCAGCACCTCGTCGATGCCGTTGTCGGTCTCCCGGGAGGCGATGGTCTTCACGATCGGCGGCCGCCAGCCACCCGGCTCGGCGTAGCGGCCACCCAGCGACTGCATGTACCGCAGGTCGCGGACCGCCTGGTGGGCGCCGTCCCGGTCGGCCTTGTTGACGACGAACAGGTCGGCGACCTCGAGGATCCCCGCCTTGGCCGCCTGGATGCCGTCCCCCATCCCGGGGGCGACCAGCACCAGGGTCGTGTCGGCGAGCGAGGCGATCTCCAGTTCCGACTGCCCCACGCCGACGGTCTCGATCAGCACGACGTCGCAGCCGGCGGCATCGAGCACGCGCAGCGCCTGCGGCGTGGCCCAGGACAGGCCGCCCAGGTGCCCGCGCGAGGCCATCGACCTGATGAAGACGCCGTCGTCACCCGCGTGGTCCTGCATGCGGACGCGGTCGCCGAGCAGCGCGCCGCCGGAGAACGGGGACGACGGGTCGACGGCGAGCACGCCGACCCGCTTGCCGGCCTGCCGCAGGCCGCGCACGAGCGCGGTCGTGGTGGTGGACTTGCCGACCCCCGGTGAGCCGGTGAGCCCCAGCACCTGGGCGTGACCGGTGTGCGGCGCCAGCGCGGCAGCGACCTCGCGCAGCGCGGGGCTGGCGTCCTCGACCAGCGAGATCAGCCGGGCGACCGAGCGCGCATCCCCCTCGCGCGCCCGGGCGACGAGGTCGGGGACGTCGACGGAGCGGCGCCCCCGCCGCCCACGAGGGGCGGCGGGGGCGTCCGTCTGGACGGCGAGGCCGTCCGAGGTCACGCCGAGGCGGGCGCGTGCAGGATCAGCGCGTCGCCCTGACCGCCGCCACCGCACAGCGCGGCGGCGCCGAGCTTGGCGCCCCGACGGCGCAGCTCGAGCGCCACGTCGAGGACCAGCCGGGCGCCGCTCATGCCGATCGGGTGCCCCAGGGCGATCGCGCCACCGTTGGGGTTCACCTTCTCGGGGTCGATGCCGAGCTCGCGGGTGGAGACGATGCCCACCGCGGCGAACGCCTCGTTGAGCTCGACGACGTCGAGGTCCTTGGGGTCGATGCCCTCGCGCTCGCAGGCCTTCTGGATGGCCCGCGACGGCTGGCTCTGCAGCGTGGCGTCCGGGCCGGCGACGACGCCGTGGGCACCGATCTCGGCGATCGGGGTGATGCCCAGCTCGGCGGCCTTGGCCGCGCTCATGACCACCACGGCGCAGGCACCGTCGGAGATCTGCGAGGCGGTGCCGGCGGTGATCGTGCCGTCCTTGGCGAAGGCGGGCCGGAGCTTGCCCAGGCTCTCCGCGGTGGTGTCGGCGCGGATGCCCTCGTCCTCGGTGAACTCGATCGGGTCGCCCTTGCGCTGCGGGATCAGGACCGGGGTGATCGACTCGGCGAAGACGCCGTCCTTGTGCGAGCGCGCGGCCTTCTGGTGGCTGGCCGCGGCGAACTCGTCCTGCTCCTCGCGGGTCAGGTTGTAGCGGGAGTTGGCCTTCTCGGTCAGCTCGCCCATCGCGACCTGGTCGAAGGTGTCGGAGAGGCCGTCGTGGGCCATCGCGTCGATCAGCTTCGTGTCGCCGTACTTGGTGCCGGTGCGCGAGTTGGCGAGCAGGTGCGGCGCCTGGGTCATCGACTCCTGGCCACCGGCGACGACGATGTCGAACTCGCCGGCGCGGATGAGCTGGTCGGCCATCGCGATGGCGGTCATGCCCGACAGACAGACCTTGTTGACGGTCAGCGCGGGCACCGACATCGGGATGCCGGCCTTGACGGCGGCGGGACGGGCCGGGTTCTGGCCGGCACCGGCCTGGATGACCTGGCCCATGATCACGTACTCGACCTGCTCGCCGGAGATGCCGGCCCGCTCGAGAGCGGCCTTGATGGCGAAGCCACCGAGATCGGCGGCGGAGAAGTCCTTCAGCGAGCCGAGGAGCCGCCCCATGGGGGTACGGGCACCGCTGACGATGACGGAGCGGGCTCGGTTGTTCTCGCTCATGGGGGGCCTCCAGTGCCGGGCCGCCGGCGCCGGCGACCGTGTCAGATGCTGCGGGCCGCGCGGGACGCGCGGCGTCGGGCTACCCACGAGGATAGGACCTGCGGTCAACGGCCCACCGAGGGGCGGAATCGGCGTCACCCGACCGTGGTCACGGCCGACCCGGAGTGTCGCCCCGGAGGGCCTCGCGGCAGGATGCCCGTCGTGACCTCCAACGACGCTGCGTCGGCCGGCCTGCCCGAGGGCCTGTTCACGACGATCGACCACGTGGGCATCGCGGTGCCCGACCTCGACGAGGCGATCGCCTTCTACGCCGAGAAGTACGGCGTGCGATCGGTGCACGAGGAGACCAACGAGGAGCAGGGCGTCCGCGAGGCGATGCTCGCGGTGGGCGACGGCGACACCCGCATCCAGCTGCTCGCTCCGCTCACCCCCGAATCGACGATCGCGAAGTTCATCGGCCGCTCCGGTCCGGGTCTGCAGCAGCTCGCCTTCCGCGTCGACGACGTCGAAGCGGTCAGCGCCACCCTGCGCGAGCGCGGCCTGCGGCTGCTCTACGACACCCCCAAGCGCGGCACGTCGGACAGCCGGGTGAACTTCATCCACCCGAAGGACGCCGGCGGCGTGCTCGTCGAGATCGTGCAGCCCGCGGCCTCCGCCCACTGACCGATTCGGAACCTGGTGTTACCCGTCGGTAACATCACGCCACCGCTTAGACGACCCAGGAGTTCGCGTGAACGAGATCAGGGACGCCATCCTCGCCGACCAGCTGGACGCGCTGGGGGGCCTGGCTGTGCCGGAGTCCTACCGCGCCGTGGTGGTGCGCAAGGACGAGCAGGACATGTTCGAGGGGGTGGCCACCAGGGACAAGGACCCCCGCAAGTCGCTGCACGTGCAGGAGGTCGCCACCCCGGAGCTGGGCCCCGGTGAGGCGATCGTCGCCGTCATGGCGTCGTCGGTGAACTACAACACCGTCTGGACGTCGATCTTCGAGCCGGTCTCGACCTTCGGCTTCCTCGAGCGCTACGGCCGCCTCTCGGAGCTGACCAAGCGCCACGACCTGCCCTACCACGTGGTGGGCTCCGACCTCGCCGGCGTCGTGCTGCGCGTGGGCCCGGGTGTCAACAAGTGGAAGCCGGGCGACGAGGTCGTCGCGCACTGCCTCTCGGTGGAGCTCGAGGACCCGGCCGGCCACGACGACACGATGATGGACCCGCAGCAGCGGATCTGGGGCTTCGAGACCAACTTCGGCGGCCTCGCCGACCTGGCGCTGGTCAAGAGCAACCAGCTCATGCCCAAGCCCGCCCACCTCTCCTGGGAGGAGGCCGCGGCGCCCGGGCTGGTCAACTCCACCGCCTACCGGCAGCTGGTGAGCAAGAACGGCGCCAACATGAAGCAGGGCGACACGGTCCTGATCTGGGGCGCCTCCGGCGGCCTGGGCTCCTACGCGACCCAGATGGCGCTCAACGGCGGCGCCATCCCGGTCTGCGTCGTCAGCAGCCCGGAGAAGGCCGAGATCGTCCGGCGGATGGGCGCCGAGCTGGTCATCGACCGCTCCGCCGAGGGATACAAGTTCTGGAAGGACGAGAACACCCAGGACCCCAAGGAGTGGCAGCGCTTCGGCAAGAAGATCCGTGAGCTGACCGGCGGCGAGGACGTCGACATCGTCTTCGAGCACCCCGGCCGGGAGACCTTCGGCGCGAGCGTCTACGTCGCCAAGAAGGGCGGCACGATCGTCACCTGCGCCTCGACCAGCGGGTACATGCACCAGTACGACAACCGGTACCTCTGGATGAACCTGAAGAAGATCCTGAGCTCGCACTTCGCGAACTACAAGGAGGCGTGGGAGGCCAACCGGCTCATCGACAAGGGCCTCATCCACCCGACGCTGTCGAAGGTCTACCCGATCGAGGAGGTCGGGCAGGCCGCCCTCGACGTCCACAAGAACGCCCACCAGGGCAAGGTCGGCGTGCTGACGCTGGCCCCCGAGGAGGGGCTCGGCGTCAAGGACGCCGAGAAGCGCGAGAAGCACCTCGAGGCGATCAACCGCTTCCGCGGGGTCTAGTCGAGACCCTGCAGCCCGTCGAGGGCCCGGCTCCCCAGGGAGTCGGGCCCTCGGCCGTTCCGGGTCACGCCAGTGGCGGTCGTGGCGGTTGGGAACGGTCGCACCCGACACGCTGACGCGCCGTTCCGGCGTCTGCGAAGATGTGCCGCATGAGCGACCCCCGCCACGATCTGCCGATGCACGAGGCCCAGCACTCGTTCGACGTGGTGCTGCGCGGCTACGACCGCAGCCAGGTCGCCGACACGATCGAGCGGCTGGAGGCCGACTTCCGCATCGCGCTCGCCGACCGCGACGCCGCCGTCGCCCGCTCGGCGGACCTGGCCGGTCAGCTCTCGGCGATGCACAACGAGATCGAGGCGCTGCGCCGCAAGGCCGCCACCGCCTCCGCGCCGACCTTCGAGAACATCAGCGAGCGCATCCAGCACATGCTGCAGCTCGCCGAGGAGGAGGCCGGCGAGATCCGCAAGGCCGCCGAGGTCGAGGCGCAGGCCGTGCGCGAGCAGACCGCCGCCGAGGAGCGCGCGCTGCTCGAGCGGCACGCCGCCGGGCAGGCCGAGGTCGAGCGGATGATCGCCGAGGCCCGGCAGAACGCCGACCAGATCATGCAGAAGGCGCAGCAGCGCGCCGACGAGCTCGTGGCCAAGGCCCAGGAGCGGGTCGCCCGCCTGGACGCGGAGTCGCAGGCCCGCCGGGCGAAGGTCGAGGAGGACTTCGACATCGCCCAGCGCGCCCGCCGCGCGGAGGCCGCCCGGGTCGAGGAGGAGCGCGAGCGCGTCTCCACCCAGGCCGCCCGGCAGCGGATCGCCGCCGCGGAGCAGCACGCCGCCCAGCTCATCGCCGAGGGCGAGGCGAAGGCCGAGGCGATCCGCGGCGTCCGCGACGAGCTCACCTCCCGGCTGGTGGCGGCCCGTCGCCTGCTGGACGGGCTCCCCGACCTCACCGATCGTCCGGAGTCGGAGGAGGCCGCCGAGTCCGGCGAGAGCGAGCGCCCCCAGCCCGCGGCGGAGGCGACGCAGAAGCCCGAGACGACCCAGAAGCCGGAGACGACGCAGCCCGCGGCGGCGCAGTCCGGCCAGGAGCCTGCTCCCCAGCCGGCCGCCCAGGCCGCACCGCCCGCCCGGGCCGAGGCCACGCCGACGCGCCAGCTGCCGCTCCCCTCCCGGCAGGGTGGCCAGGAGCCTGCGGGTGCGACCGCGGCTCCCGCCGGCGGTCCCGCCACGCAGGCCATCGACCAGCCCACCGGGCGGGGCCGCTCCTGAGGGGAGCTGCCCGGCGCGGGGTGACCACCCTGCTCCTGGCGGTGGTCGCCGCGCTCCTGCTCGGTCAGGGAACGGCGGCAGCCGACGAGCCGGGGCGGCTGCGGATCGCGCACCTCTCCCCCGACACACCTGCCGTCGACGTCGCGCTCACGCCGGCACCGGCGTCGGGACCGGCCGCGGACCCGGGGCCCGACGTCGCCACCGCACTGCAGTACGGCGACGTCGGCGAGTACCTCGAGCTCGCCGCCGGCGCCTACGCGGTCAGCGTCCGTCCCGCGGGCAGCCCAGCAGACACGTCTCCGGCGCTGTCCACCCGCGTCCAGCTGCCGGCCGGCGGCGTCCGCACCCTGGCGCTCTCGGGTCCGTTCGCCGACCTGGCCCTGACCGAGCTGACCGACGAGCCGGCACCCGCCGGAGCCGCCACCGCACGGGTCCGGGTCGTGGCGGCCGCCGCCGGCGCACCCGTCGTCGACGTGGCGGTCGACGACGGCCCCCTGCTGGCCGCCGACCTGGCCTTCCCCGGCGCCGGTGACCACGTCCTCGTCGACGCCGGGCCGCTGACGCTGCGGCTCGCCGGAGGTGGTACCGACACCACCGTGTCGCTCGATCTCGAGGCCGGGACCGTCGTCAGCCTCCTGGTGGTGGACGCTCCGGACGGAGGGCTCACGGTGCAGCCGGTCGTCGACGCCGCCGCGCCGGCGAGGGTGCCCGTCGGGGGCGTCGAAGCCGGTGGTGGCCTGCCGTCCTCCGCGTCGACTGCGGAAGGTGCCGTGCCCGCCGTGCCGCTCGCCGCGGCGCCGGCGGTCCCGGTGCGGCTGCGGATGCCCGCGGTCGGCATCGACGCGTCGGTGGCACCCACCGGGCTCGGCGCCGGCGGCGACCTGGCGGTCCCGGCCGCGCCGGAGCTGGCCGGCTGGTACGCGGGCGGACCGGCCCCGGGTGAGCGCGGGCCGGCGGTGCTCACCGGGCACGTCGACTGGGGCGGGCTGCCGGCGGTGCTGCACGGGCTGGCGGGAGCAGCGCCGGGCGACGAGGTCGTGGTCGACCGGGCCGACGGGACGAGCGTGCGGTTCACGGTCACCCGCGTGGCGCAGGTGCCGAAGACCGCCTTCCCGACCGGGGACGTGTACGGACCGGTCCCGGGAGCCGAGCTGCGGCTGATCACCTGCGGCGGGCGGTTCGATCGGGCGACCGGCAGCTACGCCGACAACGTCGTGGTGTTCGCCCGTCTCGGTTAGCGACGGCGGTCGCGCGCCCGCCAGCAGGTGGCGTGCCAGTGCCGCCGCCAGTCCGCCGCGGACTCGGTGTCCCAGGGGTCGAGGTCGGAGTCGCGGGCGTAGGCCGGCCAGGTCACCAGGTGCGGCGTCCCCGGGCGGATCTCCTGGTCGCAGCCGGGACAGCGGTAGGTCTTGGTCGCGCCGGAACCGGTGAGCGTGCGCACGACCCAGTCGCCGTCACCGGCCTCCTCGACCGTCTCGACGCGCCGCGCCGGCTCGCGACCACCAGGTCGTGAGCCGGCGCGGGGACGGCGTCGAGGCACCCGTCAGCGGCTGCTGTAGTCCCAGAAGCCGCGACCGGTCTTGCGACCGAGGTACCCGGCGGTGACCAGGTGCTCGAGCAGCGGCGCGGGCGCCAGGGCCGGGTCGCGGAACTCGGTGTGCAGCTCCTGCTCGATGGCCAGCGACACGTCGTTGCCGACGACGTCGAGCAGCTCGAACGGCCCCATCGGGTAGCCCAGCCCCGCCTTCACGGCGGTGTCGATGTCGGCGGCGGAGGCGTAGTGCGCCTCGAGCATGCTCACCGCGTCGTTCAGGTACGGGAAGAGCAGCGCGTTGACGATGAAGCCCGCGCGGTCGTTGCACGACACCGCGACCTTCTTCAGCTTCGCCGAGACCGCGTGCACGGTGGCGGCCACGTCGGGAGCGGTGGAGACGGTGGAGACCACCTCAACCAGCTTCATGACCTGGGCGGGGTTGAAGAAGTGCATGCCGACGACGTCGGCCGGGCGGCCGCTGGCCTGCGCGCACTTGATGACCGGCAGGCTCGACGTCGTCGTGGCGAGCACCGCGCCGGCCTTGGCGATCCGGCCGAGGTCGGCGAAGAGCGCCTCCTTGACCGGCAGCGACTCGACGACGGCCTCGATGACCAGGTCGACGTCGGACAGCGCCTCCACCGAGGTGGCGCCCTTCACGCGGCCGAGGACCTCGTCGCGCACCGACTCCTCGAGCCGGCCGCGCTGCACCTGCTTGTCCAGGGACTTGGCCAGGGCCTTCTCGACGTTGGCGACCTTCTCGTCGGACCGCGCGATGAAGGTGACGTCGTAACCGCCCTTGGCGACGACCTCGATGATGCCGGTCGCCATGGTGCCGGAGCCGACGACGCCGACGGTCTGGACCGGGCGCGCGCCCTCGGCGGCCCCGCCGGGCGTGGGCGTCGAGGCGTCGGCGACGACCTCGGCCGAGCCGGCCTCGGCGTAGGTGTAGAAGCCGCGGCCGGACTTCTGGCCCAGGACGCCCGCGGTCGTCATCTGCTTGAGGACGGGGCTCGGGGCGTGCAGCCGCTTGCCCGACTTCCGGTGCAGCGCGTCCAGCACGTCGTAGGTGGTGTCGACGCCGATCTCGTCCACGACCTGCAGCGGGCCCTTGGGCAGGCCGCAGCCGAAGCGCATGGCGGCGTCGATGTCCTCGCGGCTGGCGTACTTGTTCTCGAACATCGAGACCGCGTGGTTGAGGTAGCCGAACAGCAGCGCGTCGACGATGAAGCCGGGCTCATCGCCGACCGTCACCTGGACCTTGCCGAGCCGCTCGGCCAGCGCCTGCGCGTCCTCGACGGCGGCGGCGTCCGCGATGGCGGTGCGCACGACCTGAACCAGCTGGGCGTCCTTCGCCGGGGTGGCGAAGTGCAGGCCGACCACCTTGCCCGGCCGGCCGGTCGCCACCGCGAGCTCGGTGACCGAGAGGCTCGAGGTGTTGGTCGCGAGCACGGTGTCCGGGCCGCAGACCTTGTCGAGCTGCGCGAGGATGCCGGCCTTCAGCTCCGCGCGCTCGGGCACCGCCTCGACGACCAGCTCGGCCGCGGCGAGGTCGTCCAGCGACGTGGTGAAGCGGATCCGGCCGAGGACGGCGTCCTTCTCCTCACCGGCGGACCGCTCGATCGCCGCGCGGGCGCGAGCGACGGCCTCGTCGCTGACCTCGACCGCCGTGACCGACAGGCCCGCCTGGGCCAGTACCTCCGCGATGCCGGCACCAGCGGTGCCCAGCCCCACGACGCCGACCTCGTTCAATTCCCTGGCCACGCTGCCATCTCCTCCACCGTCGGTGATCGCCGGTGAGTCTCTCACCCTCCGGTGGCCGGACTCGCAGGGTGGCTCAGAAGAGGCGCTGGGACGGGTCGTCGGTGCCCTTGAGGACGGCGTAGTCGACGGTCACGCAGTCGATGCCGCGATCCTGCGCCAGCACCCGGGCCTGCGGCTTGATCTCCTGCGCGGCGAACACGCCCTTGACCGGCGCCAGCAGCGGATCGCGGTTGAGCAGTTCGAGGTAGCGGGTCAGCTGCTCCACGCCGTCGATCTCCCCGCGACGCTTGATCTCCACCGCGACGGTCGTACCGGACGCGTCCCGGCACAGCAGGTCGACCGGCCCGATGGCGGTCGGGTACTCGCGGCGCACGAGCGACCAGCCGGCGCCGAAGGTCTCCACGTGCAGCGCGAGCAGCCGCTGCAGCTCCGCCTCCACGCCGTCCTTCTGCAGGCCCGGGTCGACTCCCAGATCGTGGGAGTGGTCGTGGTGGACCTCGTCGATCGTGATGATCAGCTGCTCGCCGGCCTTGTTGGTGACGGTCCAGGTGCCGGTGCCGTCGACGAGGTCGTCCTTGAGCGTGCAGGGCGGCGTCATCCAGTTCAACGGCTTGTAGGCGCGGTCGTCGGCGTGGATGGACACCGACCCGTCGGCCTTGACCAGCAGCAGCCGGGTGGCCATCGGCAGGTGGGCGGTCAGCCGCCCGACGTAGTCGACGGAGCAACGAGCGATCACCAGGCGCACGGGCGCCGACGGTACCTGCTCGGAACCGAGGGCCGCGGTGCGACGTCCTAGGGGCATGGCGACCCTGCGGACCATCCGGACCACCGCGGTCCTCCTGCTGCTGTGCGGCCTGGCCGCGTGCGCGGAGCCACCCGGGCCGCTGCGCGTCGAGCCCCCGGCGACGCCTTCCGACGACCCGGGAGCGCTGGTGCTCCGGGTGCAGCAGGTCGGCGGCTACACCCCGCCCGGCGCCGACGCCGCCCGGCTGCCCGTGGTCAGCGTGTACGCCGACGGTCGCGTGTTCGGGCTGGGGCCGGTCGCGGCGATCTATCCCGGGTTCGCCTGGCCGAACCTGCAGGTGCGCCAGGTGCCCGTCGAGCAGGTGCAGGCGCTCGTGGACCGGGCGCTCGAAGCGGGGGTGGGCGACACGGGCGACCTCGGATCACCGCCGCTGGCCGACGTTCCCACCACCCGCTTCACGCTGGTCACCGCCGAGCAGCGGTTCGTGCGCGAGGTCTACGCGCTCGCCGAGGGCGCCGACGGCGAGGGGCTCACCGAGATCCAGCGCGCCGCCCGCGCGGACCTGCAGTCCTTCCTCGACGAGCTCGTGGAGGTCGCGCAGCCCTACGACGGCTCCCCCGAGGTCTACGAGCCGGCGGCGATCGCCGCGGTCGTCCGGCCCTGGACCGCGCCCGAGGACGACGGGTCCGGACTCGAGTACGGAGGGGCACAGCGCTGGCCCGGGCCGCCGCTGCCCGGCGAGCCGATCGGGCCGGACGTGCACTGCCTGGTGGCCACCGGCGAGGAGGCGACGGCGGTGCGCACGGCGGCCGACCGGGCGAACGAGCTCACCCGGTGGGAGGCGGCCGACGGGACGACGTGGTCGGTCACCTTCCGGCCGCTGCTCCCGGACGAGGCGACCTGCGGCGACCTGACCGGCTGACCCGACGGGCGGTCGGACTCGGCTCGAGCATCAGTCCGGCCAGACGGGTGGGCGCTTCTCCAGGAACGACGCCATCCCCTCACGCGCTCCCGGGAGCTGGCTCGCCGCGGCCATGACCTCGATCGCCGTCGCGTAGGCGTCGCGCTCCGGTCGGTCGAGCTGGGCGTACATCGTCTGCTTGCCCCAGGCCTTGCTCGCCCGCGAGCCGCGGGTCGCCCGGGCCATGAGGTCGTCGACGGCGTCGTCTAGCTGGTCGTCGGGCACCACCCGGTTCACCAGGCCCCAGTCCAGCGCCGTCCGCGCGTCGATCACGTCGCCGGTGAGCGCCAGCTCCATCGCCCGCTTCCGTCCGACGTTCCGCGCGATCGCCACCATCGGGGTGTGGCAGAACCAGCCGCCCTTGCCGCCGGGCGCGGCGAAGCCGGCCGACTCCGCCGCGACCGCCAGGTCGCAGGAGGCGACCAGCTGGCAGCCCGCCGCGGTGGCCAGCGCGTGGACACGGGCGATGACGACCTGCGGCACGTCCTGGATCGTCTGCATCAGCTCGGTGCACAGCCGCAGCAGGCTGCGCACCTCGGGCAACGGCCTGCCGGAGACGTCGGCGAAGTCGTGGCCTGCGCTGAACACCGGGCCCTCCCCACCCAGCACGATGCCCGCCACGTCGGTCCGCCCGGCCTCGGTGACCGCGGCCAGCAGCTGGGTCAGGTGCTCGCGGGAGAGCGCGTTGCGGCGCTGCGGCCGTGCCATCGTGATGCGGACGACGTCGCCGTCGCGCTCTACCCGGGGTGCGCCGTCAGCCATGGGCCGACGCTACCGACCTCAGGCCGGCTGCGGCACCTGCTCCGAGAGGCCGTTGGCCTCGCGGATCACGTCGACCACCGTGCCCATGATGTCGGTCAGCCCGAAGTCCTTGGGCGTGAAGACACGGGCGACGCCGAGCTCGCGCAGCCGGCGCGCGTCGCTGTCGGGGATGATCCCGCCGACGACCACGGGGACGTCGTCCAGGCCGGCCTGCTTCAGCCCGTCGAGGACCGCCGGCACCACCTGCAGGTGCGAGCCGGAGAGCACCGACAGCCCGACGACGTGCACGTCCTCCTCGACGGCCGCCGAGACGATCTGCGACGGCGTCAGGCGGATGCCCTGGTAGATGACCTCGAACCCGGCGTCGCGGGCCCGCACGGCGATCTGCTCGGCGCCGTTGGAGTGCCCGTCGAGGCCGGGCTTGCCGACCAGGAACCGCAGGCGGCCCCCGAGCTCCTCACCGGTGAACCGGACGCGGTCGCGGATCTCGACGAGGGTCTGGTCGGCCTCGCCGCCCCCGGTCGCCGCGGCGACCCCGGTGGGCGCCCGGTACTCGCCGAAGACCTCGCGCAGCACCCCGGCCCACTCCCCCGTCGTCACCCCGGCACGGGCGCAGTCGAGGGTGGCCTCCATGAGGTTCTCGTCGGTCCCTGCGGCTCGGCGCAGCCGCTCGAGGGCCGCGTCCGCCTTCGCCTGGTCACGCTCGGCGCGCCACTTCTTCACCGCCTCCTGGGCGGCCTGCTCCACCGCGGGATCCACGGTCATGATCGCGGTGTCCAGGTCGGCGGTGAGCGGGTTGGGCTCGGTGGTCTCGAACTTGTTGACCCCGACGACGACGTCCTCGCCGCTCTCCATCTTGCGGCGCCGCTCGGCCAGCGAGGCCACGAGCTGGCCCTTCATGTAGCCGGACTCGACGGCGGCCACGGCGCCACCCATCTCCTCCACCCGCGCCATCTCGGCGCGCGCGCCCTCGATCAGGTCGGCCACCTTCTTCTCGACCACGACCGACCCGGTGAACAGGTCCTCGTACTCGAGCAGGTCGGTCTCGTAGGCCAGCACCTGCTGCAGCCGCAGCGACCACTGCTGGTCCCACGGCCGGGGCAGGCCCAGCGCCTCGTTCCAGGCCGGCAGCTGCACGGCGCGGGCACGGGCGTCGCGGGACAGGGTGACGGCGAGCATCTCCAGCACGATGCGCTGGACGTTGTTCTCCGGCTGCGCCTCGGTCAGCCCGAGGGAGTTGACCTGCACGCCGTAGCGGAACCGGCGGTGCTTGGGGTCCTGCACGCCGTAGCGCTCCTTCGTCAGCTCGTCCCAGAGCTGGGTGAAGGCGCGCATCTTGCACATCTCCTCGACGAAGCGGACGCCCGCGTTGACGAAGAATGAGATGCGCGCGACGACCTCGCCGAACTTCTCCTGCGGCACCTGGCCGGAGTCGCGCACCGAGTCGAGGACGGCGATCGCGGTGGAGAGGGCGTAGGCGATCTCCTGCTCCGGCGTCGCCCCGGCCTCCTGCAGGTGGTAGCTGCAGATGTTGGTCGGGTTCCACTTCGGCATGGCCGTCACCGTGTAGGCGACCATGTCGGTGATCAGCCGCATCGAGGGCGCCGGCGGGAACACGTAGGTGCCCCGCGACAGGTACTCCTTGATGATGTCGTTCTGCGTCGTCCCGGCGAGCTTGCTGACGTCGTGCCCGTGCTCCTCGGCGACCGCCTGGTAGAGCGCGAGCAGCCACATCGCGGTGGCGTTGATCGTCATCGACGTGTTCATCTCGTCGAGCGGGATGCCGTCGAACAGGGCCCGCATGTCCCCGATGTGGGTGACCGGGACACCGACCTTGCCGACCTCGCCGACGGCCAGCTCGTCGTCGGGGTCGTAGCCCGTCTGCGTCGGCAGGTCGAACGCCACCGAGAGGCCCGTCTGCCCCTTGGCGAGGTTGCGCCGGTACAGGGCGTTGGACTCGGCCGGCGAGGAGTGGCCGGCGTAGGTGCGCATGACCCAGGGACGGTCGCGCTCCGACGGGTTCGATGGGAACGGCATAACCGCGGAGTCTAGGGCCGGGCCAGGGGAGGCGTTGCCTCCGCCGGGGTGACATGACCGGTGGCACACTCGAACGCGCTAAGGACCCCGTCGGGGAGGAAGCCGTGAGCGGAGGGCTCGGGCCGATCCTGGTCGTCGCCGTCGTCCTCGCCGGACTGGCGCTGCTGACCCGCTGGGCCTTCGGGCCCGGGTACGGCCGCGGCACCCCTCCGGCGGAACGCTCCGACGACGGACTGCTGGTGCCGGTCGCGACGGTGTCGTCGCCGGAGACGGCCCGCGCGCTGCGGGCGGTGCTCTCCGATGCCGGGATCCGCTCGACGCAGCGCACCCACCCCTCGCGGCGGACCGACGTGCTCGTCTTCCCGGACGACGCCGCCCGCGCCGGCACCCTCGCCGCCGGCTTCGGGGGTTAGTCGGGCCGGCGGGTCCGCTCCACCTGCACGCCCAGTCCGCGCAGCTGCTCGACGAAGCGGGGGTAGCCGCGGTCGACGTGGTGCACCTCCTGCACCTCGGTGACCCCGTCGGCGACCAGCCCGGCCAGGACCAGACCCGCGCCCGCCCGGATGTCGGTGGCCACCACGGGCGCGCTGGAGAGCCGTTCCCGGCCGCGGACGACGGCGTGGTGGCCGTCGATGCGCACGTCGGCACCGAGCCGCACCAGCTCGTTGACGAACATGAACCGGCCCTCGAAGACGTTCTCGGTGATCAGCGCCGTCCCCGTGGACACGGCGGCCAGCGCGACGGCCATCGGCTGCAGGTCGGTCGGGAACCCGGGGAAGGGCAGGGTGACGACGTCGACCCCGCGCGGCCGCTCGCTCATCGCGACCCGCAGGCCCTCGGGCAGCACCTCGACCGTGGCGCCGGCGTCGGCGAGCTTGTCCAGCACCACCCGGAGGTGGGTGGCGACGGCCCGCTCGATGACGACGTCGCCGCGGGTCATGACCGCGCCGATCGCCCAGGTGCCGGCGACGATCCGGTCGGGGACGGTGCTGAACGTGACGGGCCGGAGCTCGTCGACGCCGTCGACCGTGAGCGTCGAGGTGCCCGCGCCGTCGATGCTCGCGCCCATCGCGGTGAGCATCGCGCAGAGATCCACGATCTCCGGCTCGCGCGCGGCGTTGTCGATCACCGTGGTCCCCCGCGCCAGCACGGCGGCCATCAGCAGGTTCTCGGTGGCGCCGACCGAGGGGAAGTCCAGCCAGATCGAGGTGCCGGTCAGCCGGGGCGCGGTGGCGACGAGGAAGCCGTGCTCGCTGATGATCGTGGCGCCCAGCCGCTCGAGCCCCGCGATGTGCATGTCCAGGCCGCGCGAACCGATGGCGTCACCACCGGGCAGGGCGACGCGGGCGCTGCCGCAGCGCGCCACCAGCGGCCCCAGCACGCTGATCGACGCTCGCATGCGGCGGACCAGGTCGTAGTCGGTCTCGGTGGAGGGCTGCTCCGGCACGTCGACGACCAGCCTGCCGCCCCCGCCCTCCGACGGCGCGTACTCGACGCCGCAGCCCAGCCGGCGCAGCACCTCGCTCATGATCGTGACGTCGAGGATGTCGGGGACCTCGTCGATCGTGCTCCGGCCCGGTGACAGCAGCGCCGCGGCCATGAGCTTCAGCGCGCTGTTCTTGGCCCCGGTGACCCGGACCCGCCCCGACAGGGCGGTTCCGCCCGACACCTCGAAGCACTCCACCGGGTCAGCCTAGGCTTCCGGCATGACGGTCCGGCTGACGCGCATCTACACGAAGACCGGCGACGCCGGGCAGACCCACCTCGGCGACATGAGCCGGGTGTCCAAGACCGACCCGCGGCTCGTCGCCTACGCCGACGTGGACGAGACCAACAGCGTCCTCGGGACGGCCCTGGCGCTGGGCTCCCCCGAGCCCGGGCTCGCCGATCTGCTGCGCGGCATCCAGAACGACCTCTTCGACGTCGGCGCCGACCTATGCACGCCGGTCACGCCCGACCCGGAGTACCCGCCGCTGCGGATCACCCCGGCCTACACCGAGCGGCTCGAGGCCCTCTGCGACGAGTACAACGAGACGCTGACCAAGCTCAACAGCTTCATCCTCCCGGGCGGCACCCCGCTCGCCGCGCTGCTGCACCAGGCCCGGGTGGTCGCCCGGCGGGCCGAGCGCAGCGTGTGGGCGCTGCTGGCGGCGGACGAGGCGGACGGGCAGAGCGGTCGCACCAACGACGAGACCGCGCGCTACCTCAACCGGCTCTCCGACCTGCTGTTCATCCTCGCGCGGGTCGCCAACCCCGGCGGCGACATCCTCTGGGAGCCCGGCTCTCGACAGTGATGGAACGGCCGCCCTTCAGGGGCCCGCGCCGAGCGTGCGAGGCGTGGGGGGAAGGGTGGTCCTTCTCCTAGCGGACCGGCGGGGCGCTCTCCACCCAGGAGAGGAAACCGGTGACGGTCGAGGGGTCCATGGCCAGCTCGCGGGGCCCCTCGGCCGTGGAGCACGACAGGACGACGACGTCGTCCGGGAGCGGCAGGTCGTCGCGGCCGGCCGCCCGCTGACCTGTGACGGCGAACTCCGACCGACCCAGCCGGTGCGTCGGGCGCACGGACAGGGAGAGCGCCCGGTACCAGAGCAGCGCGTCCCCGCCGTACCAGGCGACCCCCACCGACCAGCGGGAGGCGCCGGGCGTGCGCAGCCACATCGTGACCGCCCCCAGCCCGGAGAGCAGGAACCGTCGGCGGAGCAGGAAGACGACCGCGACCAGGACGAGCACCAGCCCGGCGAGGACCAGGAGCGCGGTCGTCACGGGGCGGTCCTGGTCGCTGCGGGGTGAGCCGGACGGGTCAGGCGGTCTCGCCGGCGGCGCGCAGCCGGGACTGCGCCCGCCGGGCCGCGGCCACGGCCTCGGCGTCGTCGTCCGCGGACTCGGCCCGGCGCAGCGCCTCGCGGGCGCGCTCGACGTCGATCTCGGTGGAGATCTCCGCCGTCTCGGCGAGGATCGACACGCCGTTCTCGGTCACCGACAGGAAACCGCCGTGCGCGGCGACGACGAGGTCCTCACCGGACTCCGTGCGAATCGTGACGACGCCACCGGCGGCGAGTTCACCGAGCAGCGGCGCGTGGCCGGGCATGACGCCGAGCTCGCCCTCGGTCGTGCGGGCGATGACCATCGTCGCCTCGCCGGACCAGATCTTGCGCTCGACTGCCACCAACTCGACCTGCAGGGTCGCCACGACACTCCTCGGATCCACGGACGGACGCCCCACTGTATAAGGACGCCTCCGCCCCGGTCCTGGCGGGCTCGGACGCGTGGGGGGAAGGGTGGTCCTTCTCTCAGGCGGCGCGGCGGTACAGCAGGGTGAAACGGCCCACCCGCACCCACGGGTGGCGCACGGTGGAGGCCGGCGCCCACTCGCCGAGGTCGAACGGCGGAGCGGTGAGCGGCTCCGGACCGTGCGGCGGCCAGGTCCAGACCTGCTCCTCGGCAGGTTGCCGGTGCAGCGTCGCGTTCGCATCCACGTGGCGGACCCCAGGGACGGCGTCCGCCGATCGGACGCACTCCTGAGATGGTCGGCACGGGCGGCCGACCTCTGCAGGCTGTGACCTGAGAAACACACGGTCGGGTGACACGAACGCCGACGGCCGGGCCTCCCCGGAGGGAGACCCGGCCGTCGACGTGAGCTACTGGTCGGCCCCGCTGCAGGGACCCGCGCTGAGCTTGCGAAGCGTGGGGGGCAGCGGGGTCCTTTTACTGCTTCTTCAGCTTGTCGGCGTTGCGCTCGAGGTCCTCGAGGCCACCGCACATGAAGAAGGCCTGCTCGGGCACGTGGTCGTACTCGCCGTCGGTGATGGCCTTGAACGCCTGGAGCGTCTCCGACAGCGGCACGAACGAACCCGGCTGCCCGGTGAACGCCTCGGCCACGAACATGTTCTGCGACAGGAAGCGCTCGACACGGCGGGCCCGGTTCACGGTCACCTTGTCCTCTTCACCGAGCTCGTCGATGCCGAGGATGGCGATGATGTCCTGCAGCTCCTGGTAGCGCTGCAGCACCCGCTTCACCGTCTGGGCGATGTCGTAGTGCTCCTGGCCGATGTACTGGGCGTCGAGGATCCGGCTGGTGGAGTCCAGCGGGTCCACGGCCGGGTAGATGCCCTTCTCCGAGATCGGCCGGGAGAGCACCGTCGTCGCGTCCAGGTGGGCGAACGTGGTGTGCGGCGCGGGGTCGGTGATGTCGTCGGCGGGCACGTAGATCGCCTGCATCGAGGTGATCGACCGGCCACGGGTCGAGGTGATCCGCTCCTGCAGCTCGCCCATCTCGTCGGCCAGGGTCGGCTGGTACCCCACGGCCGAGGGCATGCGGCCCAGCAGCGTGGAGACCTCGGACCCGGCCTGGGTGAACCGGAAGATGTTGTCGATGAAGAGCAGCACGTCCTGGTTCTGCTCGTCGCGGAAGTACTCGGCCATGGTGAGCGCCGAGAGCGCGACCCGCAGACGGGTGCCCGGCGGCTCGTCCATCTGGCCGAAGACCAGCGCGGTGGCCTCGATGACGCCGGACTCGGTCATCTCGGTGATGAGGTCGTTGCCCTCGCGGGTGCGCTCGCCGACTCCGGCGAACACGGACACACCACCGAACTCCTGGGCGACCCGGCGGATCATCTCCTGGATGAGCACCGTCTTGCCGACGCCGGCGCCGCCGAACAGGCCGATCTTCCCGCCCGCCACGTAGGGGGTGAGCAGGTCGATGACCTTGATGCCGGTCTCCAGCATCTCGGTGCGGCCCTCGAGCTGGTCGAACCGCGGCGCGTTCCGGTGGATCGACCAGTGCGGTGCGTCCGAGCCGTGGCCGGGGGTGTCGAGGCACTCCCCGAGGGCGTTCCAGACGTGGCCCTTGGTGACGTCGCCGACGGGCACGCTGATCGGGCGGCCGCTGTCGATGACCTCCGCACCACGGACCAGGCCGTCGGTCGGCTGCATCGAGATGGTGCGGACGATCCCCTCACCCAGGTGCTGGGCGACCTCGAGGGTGAGCTTCTTGCTGAGGTCGGCGAGAGTGACGTCGACGTTCAGGGCGTTGAACAGGTCGGGCATCGCGTCGCGCGGGAACTCGACGTCGACGACCGGCCCGGTGACCCGCACGACACGGCCGGCGGCCTGCGTCTGCGAGGTGGTCGGACGGTCCTCGGTGACGGTCATCTGTACTGCTCTCCTGCCCTCGGGCTTGTGCTTGGTGGGTGTCGTGGGGGGCGGGTCAGTCGCCCGCGTTGGCCGAGACCAGCGCGTCGGCACCGCCGACGATCTCGCTGATCTCCTGCGTGATCTCCGCCTGACGGGCCTGGTTCGCCTGCCGGGACAGGTTCTTCGCCAGCTCCTCGGCGTTGTCCGAGGCCGACTTCATCGCTCGGCGCCGCGACGCCGACTCCGAGGCCGCAGCCTCGAGCATCGCCGCGTAGATCCGCGTGGTGACGTACTTCGGCAGCAACGCGTCGAGCAGGCCCTCGGCCGAGGGCTCGAACTCGTAGGACGGCGCGATGGCGTTGTCGGCAGGAGCCTGACCCGACTCCCGCGCCTCGCGCTCGTAGTCGAACTCCTCGACCTCCTCGACCTCCAGCGGAGCCATCCGCTTGGCGACCGGGACCTGCGAGAGCAGCGACCGGAACTCGGTGTAGACGATGTGCAGCTCGTCCACGCCCTGGATGCCGTCGGCCCCGGCGCCGTCCTCGTCGTCGTCCTCCCCGGCGGTGAAGACGTCGATGAGCACGCGACCGACCTCCTGGGCGTCGACGTACCCGGGCTGCTCGGAGAAGCCGGTGAAGGTCTGCTCCATCGGGCGGTCGCGGAAGGAGTAGTAGGTCTCCCCCTTCCGGCCGACGACGTACAGCACCGGCTCCTTGCCCTCCTGCCGCAGCAGGGAGAGCAGTTCCTCGGTGCGGCGCAGCACGTTCACGTTGTACGAGCCGGCGAAGCCGCGGTCGGAGGTGATCACCAGGACCGCCGCCCGGCGCGGGTTCTCCCGCTCGGTGAGCAGCGGGTGGTCCAGCGACGCCGACGAGGCCAGCGCCGACAGCACGCGGGTGATCTCCCGGGCGTAGGGCTTGGACGCCTCCACCCGGGCCTGGGCGCGCACGATGCGGGCACCGGCGATCAGCTCCTGCGCCGAGAAGATCTTCTTCGTCGACTGCGTGGAGCGGATGCGGCGCCGCAGCGCGCGGAGCGAGGCAGCCATCGGGTCAGGCCTTCTTCTTGACCTGGACGGTCTCCTGGCCGCGCTCCGAGGCGTCCATGGCCTCGGCCTCGGGCTCGTTCAGCTGGAGCGACTCGCCCTCGGACGTCGTGAACTGGCCGTAGAAGCTCTCCACGGCCCGCTCGAGTGCGGAGACCGCGTCGTCGCCGAGCGCCTTGGTCTGCCGGATCCCGTCGTAGATGCCGTTGTCACCACGGCCGACGAAGTCCAGGAACTCCGCCTCGAACCGGCGGACGTCGCCGACCGGCACGCGGTCGAGCTTCCCGGTGGTGCCCAGCCACAGCGAGACGACCTGGCGCTCCACCGGGAACGGCGAGTACTGGCCCTGCTTGAGCAGCTCCACCAGGCGCTGCCCGCGCTCCAGCGTGGCGCGGCTGGAGGCGTCGAGGTCGGAGCTGAACGAGGCGAAGGCCTCCAGCTCGCGGAACTGGGCGAGGTCCAGGCGCAGCCGGCCGGCGACGGACTTCATCGCCTTGATCTGCGCGGAGCCACCGACCCGGGACACCGAGATGCCGACGTTGATCGCGGGCCGGACACCGGAGTTGAACAGACCGGTCTCGAGGAAGATCTGCCCGTCGGTGATCGAGATGACGTTGGTCGGGATGTACGCCGACACGTCGTTGCCCTTGGTCTCGACCAGGGGCAGCCCGGTCATCGAGCCGGCACCCATGTCGTCCGACAGCTTCGCGCAGCGCTCCAGCAGCCGGGAGTGCAGGTAGAAGACGTCGCCGGGGTAGGCCTCGCGGCCCGGCGGACGGCGCAGCAGCAGCGACACCGCGCGGTAGGCCTCGGCCTGCTTGGACAGGTCGTCGAACACGATCAGGACGTGCTTGCCCTCGTACATCCAGTGCTGGCCGATGGCCGAGCCGGTGTAGGGGGCGATGTACTTGAAGCCCGCGGCCTCCGAGGCGGGGGCGGCGACGATGGTCGTGTACTCCATCGCGCCGGCCTCCTCGAGGGAGGAGCGGATCGCCGCGATCGTCGAGCCCTTCTGGCCGACGGCGACGTAGATGCAGCGGACCTGCTGCGCCGGGTCACCGGTCGCCCAGGCCTGCTTCTGGTTGATGATCGTGTCGATCGCGATCGCGGTCTTGCCGGTCTGGCGGTCGCCGATGATGAGCTGGCGCTGGCCGCGGCCGATCGGGGTCATGGCGTCGATGGCCTTGATGCCCGTCTGCAGCGGCTCGTGCACCGACTGGCGCTGGACCACCGTCGGCGCCTGCAGCTCCAGCGCGCGGCGACCGGTGGTCTCGATGGCGCCACCGCCGTCGATGGCGTTGCCCAGCGGGTCGACGACGCGGCCGAGGTAGCCGTCGCCGACGGGGACCGAGAGGACCTCCCCGGTGCGGCGGACCTGCTGGCCCTCCTCGATCCCGGCGAAGTCACCCAGGACCACGACACCGACCTCGCGGACGTCGAGGTTCAGGGCCAGCCCGCGGACGCCGCTCTCGAACTCGAGCAGCTCGTTGGTCATGACCGAGGGGAGACCCTCGACCCGGGCGATCCCGTCACCGGCCTCGGTGACCCGCCCGACCTCCTCGCGGGAGACGTCGGGGCGGTACTCGGTGACGTAGTTCTGGATGGCACTGCGGATCTCGTCTGCGGAGATCGTCAGCTCGGCCATGTCTCTGGTCCTCTTCCCTGCGGGTTGTCGATGAGTGCGAGTCGATCAGCCGGCCAGCCGCCGGCGGGCGGCTTCCAGCCGATGGGCGATGCTGCCGTCGATGACCTCGTCGCCCACCTGGACGACCAGGCCGCCCAGGACGGCGGGGTCGACGGTCACCTGCAGCCCGATCGGGCGGCCGTAGATCCGGGTGAGCACCTCGGTCAGGCGCTGCTCCTGCGCGCCGGTCAGCGGCGCCGCCGACGTCACGTGGGCGACCGAGCGGCCGCGACGGCGGCTGGCCACCTCGGAGAGCCGCTCGATGGCGTTCTCCGCCTGCCCGACGTTCGACGCGGTGAGCACGTTGCGCAGCAACTGCTCGGTGACCGGGCTGACCCGGCCGGCGAGGAGCTGGTCGAGCAGCGCACGCTTGCCCTCGGTGGGGGCCGACCTGTCGCTGAGGATGCGGGCGAGCTCCTGGTCGGCGGCGACGATGCGCCCGAACCGGAAGAGCTCGTCCTCCACCGCGTCGAGCTCGCCGCGCTGGTCGGCGGCGTCCAGGGACGCCTCCGTGGCCACGGTGACCGCCGCGTCGACCAGGTCGATCGGGTAGGACCACCGCTGCCGCGCGATCGTCTCGACGAGGTCCAGCGCCGTCGAGGAGAGCTTCCCCTCGAACAGCCGGCGCACGAGCTGGGCCCGCTCCTCGGGCTTGCGCGAGGGGTCGGCCATCGCCCGGCGCAGGGAGAGCTGGTCGTCCAGCACCCGCGCGACGGCGAACAGCTCGTCGGCGAGCGCCAGCAGCTCCGGCCCGGTGGCCGCAGGACGGGTCAGCTCCTCCAGGCGCTCGCGCACCTGGATCGTCGCCGACCTGGTCGAGGCCTCCATCAGCGGTTGCTCTCGCCCGCGGGGACCGCCCCGCCCTGGCCGTTGCCGGCCGCGGACATGCCGTCGAGCTCCGCGAGGAAGCGGTCGACGGTGCCGCTGCGACGGGCGTCGTCGGCCAGCGACTCGCCGACCACCCGGCCGGCCAGGTCGACCGCCAGCGTGCCGATCTGCCCGCGCAGCTCCTGGACGATCTGCTGGCGCTGGGTGGCCAGCTGCTCCTCGCCGCGGGCGACGATGCGAGCCGACTCCTCCTGCGCCTGGGCGCGCAGCTCCTCGAGGATCTGCTGCCCCTCGGCGCGCGCGGCGTCGCGGATCTGCGCCGCCTCCTCGCGCGCCTCGGCGAGCTGGGCGCGGTACTGCTCGAGCGCAGCCTTCGCCTCGGCCTGCATGACCTCCGCGCGCTCGATGCCGCCCTCGATCGCCTCGCGGCGGGCCTGGAAGACCTGCTCGAAGCGGGGTGCGACGAACTTGACCACCACGAACAGCACGATCGCGAAGGCGATCAGGCCGATGATGATCTCGCCGACGGGCGGTACCAGGACGCTCTGTTCCGCGGCCAGGATGTTCATGCTCTCAACGTCCCTGTCTGGAATCGGTGGTCGTCACGCGGGATGCGGACGACTCAGGTGCCGTAGACGAGGGGGGCGACGAAGCCGATGAGGGCCAGCGCCTCGGCGAGGGCGAAGCCCAGGAAGGCGTAGGTACGGGTCAGGCCGGCGGACTCCGGCTGACGGGCGGTCGCCTGGATGTAGGCGGCCCACACCAGACCGACACCGATGCCCGGGCCGATCGTGGCGATGCCGTAGCCGACCGAACCGATGCTGCCCTGGAGCTCTGCGAGAACCTCGATCATTGCGGGGTGTTCCTCCTGTGTCGTCGCCCGGCGGTCACCGGGCGGCTGGCGGGTGGTGCGGTGGTGCAGTACGAGGGGCGGCCGCGGAGGCCACCGGGTCAGGTCAGTGCGCGGCCTCGACCGAGCCGTTGAGGTAGGTCCCCATCAGCATCGTGAAGACGTAGGCCTGCAGGAAGATGACCAGCAGTTCGAAGAACGTCATCGCGATCGCCATCAGCGCGGAGATCGGTCCGAAGACGGCGGAGAAGTTGCCCACCTGCAGCAGGTACACCGCGCCGAGGGAGAACGTCACCAGCAGCATGTGGCCGGCGAACAGGTTGGCGAAGAGTCGGATCGCCAGCGTGAAGGGCCGGACGACGAAGTTCTGCAGCAGCTCCAGCGGCGTGATGAGGACGTACATCGGCTTGGGGACGCCGGGCAGGAACATGATGTCGCGGAAGTACGGCCACAGGCCCTGGTTCTTGATGCCCACCGCGATGTAGACGGCCCAGCAGATCAGGGCCAGGACCAGCGGGAAGGCGAACTTCGACATCGGCGAGATCTGGGCGAACGGGATGATCGCCATCAGGTTGTTCGCGAGGATGAAGAAGAAGAGCGCGGCGAGGAACGGCGCGAACGGGAGCCCCTTCGGGCCCACCACGTCGCGGGCGATGCCGTCCCGTACGAACGAGTAACCCGACTCGCCCAGGAACTGCATCTTGCCCGGCACGATCTGCGGGTTGCGCACCGTCGCGATCAGGAAGGCGACCACCGCGAAGGTCGCGATCCAGAGCAGCAGCGTGATCCGGGTGATCTCGAACTCGATGCCGAGGATCGAGGGGCTCCAGAGCACCTTGGGGAAGAACTCCCCGATGCCGGGGGGCGTGAAGCCGTCACCGGAGCCGCTCGCCGCGGCGAGGACGTCGCCGAGCGCGTGGGCGCTGGAGGTCACCGTTGTCCCTTCTGCGTCCTGGACCGGCTACCTCGCCCGCCCGGGGTGTGGCTGCTCCGCGACCCGGGGTGTGGATCGACGGCTCCGTACTTGACGACGACCACGTAGATCGCCACCGCGATGCCGAGGATGACGCCGACCGGGAAGAACACGCGCGTGTCCCACCACTGGTCGAGCAACCAGCCGACCCCGCCCCACACGGCCATCCCGGACAGCAAGGTCCCGGTGACTCCCCAGCCCATGTCAGCACCACTGGGCTGACGAGGCCGGTGTGTCGGGCGCGATCGGGCACCCCCGTCCCCGGGCATGTCCTCGGCCATCGGGACGGACACTATCAGCCGCCCACCGGGGCTGATCCGGGTACGGGTCAGCGCCCGCTCCCCGTGCCGGGGGGCGGCGGGGGCGGGACGTAGTACAGCTGGCGGGTCCAGACCCACCGGAGCTGCACGACGCTCCACAGCAGCGCGCCGACGACCACCGACCAGGCGAGCGCCCGGCGGTCCGGCCAGCCGTCCTCGGGCAGCGCCTGCAGCACCCCGAAGAGCACCGTCGCCTTGACGAGGAACGCGAGCAGCGCGGCCGGCAGCGTCAGGGTGTCCCCGATCCGGCCCGCCCAGGCGACCACCAGCCCGGAGACGACGAAGAAGGCGGTGACGATCACGGCGCCGGCCAGCACCCCCGCAGCGGCGTCCCACCCCGCCACCAGGGCCGTGACGGGCGCGGCCACGGCGGTGACCGCGGCGGTCGCGAGCGCCCCCACCCGGAGGAACGAGACGTCCCAGGGTGTCTCCGTCCGGTCCGGGCCCCCGCCGGCCGCGCTCACCGGAGCACCTGCCGCGCGACGCCCGCCGCCGGCTGCACCTCGGCCTCGGCCTCGGCCGGAGCGGCC
>NZ_LWUA01000269.1 GCF_005222955.1 Blastococcus sp. CCUG 61487
GCACTCGTGGCCGACTACTACCCCTCCCTCTAGGGCCAAAAGCACGCTTTTGGCCCCCTAGATGTTCTGCCCTGACAGGTTGGTGACGCGGCTGGCGGGAGGTCGACCGCCGAGGGCGGTGTGGCCGCGGTGATGGTTATAGCGGTGCAGCCAGTCTGGATAGGCAGCGGCCCGCTCTGCGTCACTGGCGTAGTCGGCGGCGTAGGCCCATTCATCGGCCAGGGTGCGGTGGAAACGCTCGACCTTGCCGTTGGTCTGCGGCCGGTAGGGGCGGGTCCGCTTGTGGACGACGTCGCCGAGGGCGTCGCGGAAATCGAAGGATCGGTAGCAGTTGCCGTTGTCGGTCAGCACCCGCTTCACGCTGACTCCGCA